>CAZGRL010000014.1:12186-62923 GCA_964528155.1 uncultured Anaerolineaceae bacterium | reverse complement strand
CGGCCACCACAACGGGCATGTCTGCGATGAAAGGGGTGCTCCTCCGAACGCTCGTCGCGTCGTGGCCGGATGAATCAAAGGCTCCCGGAGCCTCTCAGGCTTGGGGAGCCTTGTCCGTCCTGGACGGTTTGTCGGGCTGCGACCTGACCGCGATGGCTCGATCGCAACCGCTGTTGGCCGCGTGATCGGCGGCAAGGCCAACAAGCCGCCTCGCGAGCGTGTCGTCCCGCGACGGATGGGGACGTTCGCCGGGGTGATCAGAAGTGGGTTCGGCGCGCGGGTGCCGCGGTTGAACAATCGCCGGAGGCTGTAATTAGAAGCCGCTCAGCGGACAGGTGGGATAAAGCAGGCAGGCCCAAAGCCACAGCGGGATCAGGCCGCCGACCGCGACGAACGCCAGAAGGCCGAGCATAACGGCCAGCCAGTCGACCTGATCACTGGCGACATCCATGGGAGCGGTCATCGCCTCAGGGTCATGAACGGGCTCAGGGGCTGGCATAGATGCCGGCATCACCTCGGCCATCCCCGCCTGCGAGGCGTAGGTCATCAAGACCCGGCCGAGTTGGTCGGCCGTCCGATAGCGAGCGGCCGGCTCCTTCGAGAGGACTTTGAGAACGATCGTCTCGAGCGTGGCAGGGATGTCGGGGTTGAGCGAGCGCGGTTGTGGAGGCGGGGCGCTGAGATGAAGCTCGGCCAGAGCGCTGGCATCGGTAGCCTCGAACGGCAGGCGGCCGGTGAGCATCTCGAAGAAGATCACCCCCAGCGCGTAGACGTCGGTGGCGGGTGACGGCGCCTCGCCCGATGCCTGCTCTGGGGCGAAGTATTGTGGGCTGCCCCATACGACATCAGATCTCTCGCCCGGATTGATCGAAGCCAGGGCGCGCGAAATCCCGAAATCGGTGATCTTGACTCGGCCGTCCGCGGCGACGAGGACATTGTGAGGTTTGAGATCGCAGTGAACGAGCCCGGCGCGATGCGCATAGCCAACTCCTGCCGCTATCTGGATCATGAGCTCGACCGCTTCGTCGACCTGCAGGCGGCCTCGGCGCCGGATAAGGGTCTTCAGATCAGTGCCGACGACGTATTCCATGACGATGAAGTAACGGTCGGCGTCCTGCCCGAAGTCATAGACGGTGACTATGTTCGGATGGATCAGGTTGGCGGCGGCGCGCGCCTCCTGAAGGAAACGGGCCTGAAAGGCCACATCGCTGATCAGATCCTCGTGCAGGATCTTGATGGCAACCTCGCGTTGAAGGTTGAGGTCGCGCGCCCGCATGACCTTGGCCATTCCGCCCGAGCCGAGCTGGCCAAGGATCTGATATCGACCGCCGAGGTTCGTCAGTTGTGCGTCGCCCACACACTCACCTATGAGCCCGATTTTAACCTCGCAGGGAGGGCCGGGCAATCCCTCCGCCACGCGGTCATCAAGTGCGTGCTCGATCGGGACAGCCTGTGTGCAAGCTGCGAGCTGCCCGCCGACGTACGACACTCTCACGCTGGACATCATTAGGGGGGAAATCGACCCTTGCGCTATAATCTCAGTTGGGGAGAGGCGGATGCGTCAAGCTTGGCTTATCTATAACCCTTATGCGGGGCGCTTTCCCGCCGGGCCTTTGCTCAGCCGCGCAGTTCGCGTGCTGACCGAGGCTGACTGGGAGATCGAAGTCCTCGAGACCAGCGAAGGCCAGGATCTGTCCGATCTGGCCCGCCAGGCTGCCCATAAAGGATGCGATGCGGTGTTCGTCGCCGGTGGTGACGGTTCCGTCGGCAGGGTGGCGACGGCCCTGGCCGGCCACGAGACGGCGCTGGGAGTGCTGCCGTCCGGTACAGCCAACGTATGGGCGCACGAACTCGGGCTGGCGGGGTTGGATTGGACACACTGGTTCGCCCTCGAGGACGCAGCAACCAGACTCGCCCAGGGGGAGGTGCGCAGGGTCGATCTGGGCGTGTGCGATCAGCATTCCTTCCTGCTCTGGGCGGGGGTAGGGCTGGACGCGACCATTGTAAACAGCATTGAGCCGCGCGAGCGGTGGGAGAAAGCGCTGGCCACCATTCACTATGCCACGATGGCGGTGTGGACATCTTTGGGCTGGGATGGGATCGACCTTGTCGTTCGCGCTGACGGCCAGTCCTGGGAAGGCCGTTTCCTGGTAGCCATCGCCAGCAACATCCGGGCCTACGCCGGTGGATTGCTGGAGCTCTCGCCTCGAGCCAAGGTCGATGATGGCTTGTTGGACTTCTGGCTGATCGAAGGTCGTTCCATCGCCGATGCCGTGGTCCGCGTCGCTCAGATCCTCATGGGGACACACGTCGACTCACCGGGTGTCATTCACTTCCAGACGGACCAAGCCGTGTTCGAGAGCGAGCGTCCGATCAGTATGGAGCTCGACGGTGAACCGCTGCTCCTTGAGACTTCGTGTACGTTTGGCGTGCGACCGCGTGCGCTGAACGTGATCGTTCCCAGGCCTAGCGGCCCACAGGTCTTCACCCAGGAGACTGCCCCGGGTCGCGAGGTTCCATGACCCGAGATCTATTCCGGAGGCTGATAACCAATCCGCTGTATTGGCTTCTGGCCTGCGTGCCCCTTGCGATCATTCTGGTCGCACTCGATGCGCCGGCCGGCTGGGTGATGCTTGTGTCGGGGGCGGCGCTGGCACCGATGGCCGGCCTCATCGGCGAGGCGACCGAGAGCGCGGCAGCCCACACAACGCCGCGCATCGGTGGGCTGTTGAACGCGACGCTGGGAAACAGCGCTGAACTGATCATCAGCATCGTGGCCATCCGCGAAGGCTTGCTCGAGCTGGTCAAAGCCTCGATCACCGGTTCGATCCTCGGCAACTTGCTTCTGGTGCTGGGGATGGGGATGCTCGCCGGCGGAGCACGACACGGGATACAGGTTTTCGACCGACGGAAAGCCTCCAGCGATAGCATTCTGCTTATGCTGGCCGTGACCGCCCTGAGCGTCCCTTCCTTGTTTTCACACGTGGCCGGCGGGATCCGTGATGATGGATCCGTGGAGGCGCTCAGTCTGGGCGTGGCCGCGATGATGGTGGTGATCTATGCCCTCGGACTGATCTACGGAATGAGGCTGGAGCCGAGCCATCTGTCGCGAGGTTCGACCCAAGCTGTGGCCGGCGAACCCGAATGGAGTCTGCGGACGGCCATCATTGCGCTCATCGTCGCCACAATCGGGACCGTATGGATGTCCGAGATCCTGGTGGGCCAGGTCGAACCAGTCGTCAAGCAGTTCGGCGTGTCCGAGTTCTTCCTTGGGATCATCCTCGTGCCGATCGTCGGCAACGTCGCCGAGCACCTGGTCGCGGTGAGGGTGGCCATGAAGAACCAGATGAGCCTGTGCGCCGAGGTCTCCATCGGCTCGAGCATCCAGGTGGCGTTGCTCGTGGCTCCTCTGCTCGTCTTCATCAGTCTTCTCCTCGGGAACCCGTTGACTCTCGTCTTCAACAACTTCGAGCTGGTGGCGCTCATCGGCGCGGTCGTCATCACTGCCTTCGTCGCCTCCGACGGAGAATCCAACTGGCTCGAAGGCGCCAGCCTGCTGACGCTATATCTCATCCTCGGGTTGGCATTTTTCTTGCTCCCTCAATGAGGCAACGACTGAGACCTCCATCGGAGGGCATGAGCACCGAGCGACTCGTCGTCCTGGTTGGCGCCGTGCTCGGGCTGGGTTGCGCCGGGTGCCTGGTTATCACAGGTGCGTTGACCCGCCCGATGCGGTCGCAGGCAGGCGCTCCGACACCGGTGTTCACGGTCGTCGATCTGCCGAGCCAAACACCGACGCCGCCTCCGGCGACGGCGACGCCGGTTGACCTCACGCCTACACCAGCGCCGACGCTTCCGGCGGGGGGTGGGGAGGGATTCGCACCGGGGGATCTGGTCCAAGTCAGCGGGACGGGTGGAGAAGGCCTCCGTCTGCGTCGCCAGCCGAGTCTGGATGCTGAGGTCGTGATCCTGGGGCTCGACAGCGAAGTCTTTCGGGTCATCGCCGGCCCGACGTCAGGAGATGGGTACACCTGGTGGCAGTTGGTCAATCCATATGACAGCGCCAAACAAGGCTGGGCAGTGGGTTTGTATTTGCGCAAGCTGGGGGCATCCCCGTGAGTTGCGATTCTCCATCCGCCGCGTTATCATCCCTGCCCCGGTGGAGCCAGTATGAAGCCACGGCCGGTCAACATCACTGCCAGTCGGTCCAAGAGTCTGCTGATCGTCGATTGGGATGACGGCCATCACAGCGAATATCCTTTGGCGGGGCTGCGCGCGGCCTGCCCTTGCGCCGAGTGCAAGGGAGGTCACGACAAGATGGGCGAGCCGGGCTCACCGGACATGCTCAACATCCCTCTGCGAAGCAGCGACTCAAGCGAGCTCGTTGGATTACAGGCCGTCGGCAACTACGCGATTCAGCCGTTCTGGAAGGACGGCCATAGCTACGGAATCTACAACTGGGAATATCTGCGCCAGCTCTGCCCATGTGGTGAGCGCGCAGGGATCGGGACGACGGATGAGCCATCCGCTGGATGACCTGCTGTCCTTCGCCGAGCGGTCATATATCCGCATGCAGGCGGAAGGGTTGATCTCACACTGTCTCGCACAGGGAGACGCCTCTGCATTCGATGATCTCGTCGAGGGCCTGGTCCTTGCCGGCGAATCTTCTCTGGTCGTGATGCATGAGATCCTGGAGGAAATCAACGCCGCCAAGACCCAGCACCGGCAAGAAGGTCTCGGTGTTCGCCAGGACCTGACGGACGCGCTCGAAGAATTCGGCGTTTATCTACCGCAGTTGATGTCGATCGCCGCCCCCGAGGCGTTTCACCGAATCGTCAGTCGGGGACTGAAGGCAGAGATCCGACAGGCAGCGCCCGGGCTCGCCAGGGAAGACGAGGCACTGCTGGAGGAGATCTGCGCCGACGCCGCCGAGAGGATAACCAAAGTCGCCCGGCGCATGGCGCTGCTCAGTCGGATCGAAGCCAACGTCCGGGATTGGTCCGGCTGTCTGGCGTATCACGCGGCGCGCTCGTTCGACCATCCCGGCAAAGGGGAGACCAACTCGCCGGTCCAGTGATCCCCCGTGCACATGCCGGCCTGCGCAAGCTAGGATCTGTGAACAAAACCGAGGCTGCCTAGCAGCCTCGGTTCTTTGGTCCTTCAGAGTGGATCTCTAGAGGTAGTCCTTCAAATTGTGCTCGACGGCGTAGGCGGCGGCCTCGGCACGGTTCCGGACGTTCAGCTTGGAGAGAATGCTGCTGACGTAATTGCGGACCGTCCCCTCGCCGAGGTAGAGCATCTCGGCAATCTGCCGATTGGTCCGGCCCTCGGCCACCAGTTGAAGCACGTGCATCTCTTGCTGGGTCAGGTCGGAGAAGGCTGAGGCCTCCTCCTCCCGAGCCGCCTTGCGGACCTCTTGAAAGACGCGCTGCGTGACCGCCGGATCGAGCAGCGCCTCACCGCGACCGACCGATTCGATGGCCCGGATCAGGTCCTCTCCCCCAATTTGCTTGAGAACATAGCCAGCCGCGCCTGCCCGGATGGCCGAGAACAGCATCTCGTCCTCGGCATACGAGGTCAGCATGATCACCCGTGTGTTGGGGAAGCGATCGGTGATTTCCTGGCAGGCCTCGATCCCTGATCCCCCTTTGAGGCGGATATCCATCACCACCACATCCGGACGGAAGCCCTCCGTCTTTTCGACTGCCTCCCGGGCAGTCGAGGCCTCGGCCACCACGTCAAAGTCCGGATGTTGATCCAGGAGGGAGCGCAACCCCAGACGCACCACCTCATGGTCGTCCACGAGCAAGATCCTCTGGCGAGTCATTGAATTCCCTTCCTGATGATCCGATTCTACCCGAGGGATCACGAGGTCACAAGCCAGGCGAGGCCACGACGCGAAGCCAGACGATGTCTGCACAAAAGCGTCTGTCAAAGCTGGGCGGCGGCCGAGGCGCCAGGAGGCGAGAGACAGGCCCGGAGTCGCATGCCAGAAGGTCCGAGCGAGCAAGGAAAACACAGCCGCGCCCGGCGTCTCTCAGAGGCCGGGCGCGGGCAGATGTTTCGATTGCGCGGCTGCTACTTGGCCTTGATCGAGATCGTCTTAGGCTTGACCTCTTCCGCCTTGGGCAGGCTCAGAGTCAGGATGCCGTTCTCGAATTCGGCCTTGGCTTTGTCGGCGACGACCGTCGTCGGCAGCGGTACCGACCGGGAGAAGCTCCCAAAGCGGCGTTCTCGCAGGACAAAGTTGTCCCGCTCTTCGTTCCGCTCCGACTTGATCTCACCCCGGATCGTCAGGACGTCGCCGGTGATTGTGAGGCTGACCTCATCCGGCTTGACACCGGGCAGGGTGGCCTGAACCAGGACTTCGTCTTCGTTTTCGATCATGTCGATCGCCGGCCCCGTGATCAGACCCATGCCGTCTCTGGGGCGAATGAAGGCGTCGTCTACCAGCCGATCCATCACGTCGCGTAGGCTCATCATCTCTCGGAATGGTTCCCATCGGACAAGGCTAGGCATCGCTACACCTCCTGATCATTTGTTGCGGTTTCGTCCAGCATCACTATAGATGAGGCGGGTTAGCGCATCACTAGAGGATTATCAGAGGAATGTAAACGCGCAGCCGGGGAGGGAGGACACACCGAGCCGGGTGGATCGGCGCTACTCAGGAAGCTTAGGCGGTTCGGACTTGCGTCGATAGTCTACAAATCGGTAGCCGACCCCGCGCTCGGTCAGGATGTATTGAGGGTCGGAGGGGTCTTTCTCGAGCTTCTGCCTGAGGTAATTGATGTACAGACGGAGGTAGTGCGTCTCGTCCCGGTACTCGTAGCCCCAGACCTTGGCCAGGAGCTGCTCGTGGGGAACGACCCAGCCGGCGTTTTGAACGAGGTGATAGAGCAGCTTGAACTCCGTGGGGCGCAACTTGACCAGCTTGCCTTCGACCCAGACCTCTCGTCGATCAAAGTCGATCTTCAGCCGATCGTCGACTTCGATCGGCGCATGGCTGGTCGGGCTGGGGATCTCTGTACGGCGAAGCACGGCGCGAACCCGGCTGACGAGCTCGCGCGGGCTGAAGGGCTTGGTGATGTAGTCGTCGGCGCCGAGTTCCAGGCCTCGCACGCGATCGTCCTCGTCGCCGCGAGCGGTGAGCATGATCACCGGCACGGTGGAGATCTCTCGAATCAAGCTGAGAGTCTCGAAGCCGTCGATGTCCGGCATCAGCACATCCAGCAAGACAATGTCGGGCAACTGGTCACGAAGCTGCTCTAGCGCCTGAGTGCCACTGGCCGCTTCGGAGACGATGAAGCCGTCATGTTCAAGGTTGAGCCGGATGAAGCGCGTCATGCGCGGCTCGTCGTCGACGACAAGCACGCGTCGCGCGCTGCTGGGAGGGGCCATGCTATTCCCGGACGAAACCGATCAGTCGCTCCTCTTCGGCGGTCGGCATGATCTCCATGAAGTTGACACGATGGATCGGCCAGACGACGGTGACCACATTGCTCTCAAGGTAGGGCAGGTCCTTACCGTCCCTACGTCGCGGGTTGTTGATGGTGATGTTGGTGTCGGTGGGGGAGGGGAGTTCTTCGACTTCGCCCACGACCGGATCCTCACCTGAAAGGTGAACAAGTACTGTTATCGCCATGGTTATCCTCGAATCAATGGTAGCGCGAGATCAATTGCAGCCGAAGCTGGCCCAATTGGACGATGTCGCCGTGACGGATGGGAACGGGCTTCTGAGGCTCGAGGCGGGCATTGTTGACAAGGGTGCCGTTGGCGCTGTCAAGGTCAACCACGACGACAGTCTCCTCGGTTAAGCGTATCTCAGAATGGATGCGTGACACACCGCTTTCGAATGCCGCAAACGGGGTAAGGTCGATATCGGGAATGACAGCCTGGCCTTCGCCCGACCTACCGAGCGTGTAGTTCTCTCTGCCAATCAAAGGCAAGATCTCGTCCGTGCCCAAGACCCGCAGGCCAAGAAGAACGCCAGATTGAAGCTCGACCGTGTCAGGCGGCGGGGGGACATCGCCGAAGACTCCCTGGGCGACGGCCTGCTTGGTGGTGACAGTGCCCGAGAGCGGGCTGGTGTGGACCAGGCGCGTCCCACACTCGCCGCAGTAGAGGGTTCCGACGAACTCCTGGTTGCCACAAGCAGGGCATTCGATCACGAAGCACTCGATTTTGCCGGAAGCAGGAGGGCACGCGTGCCATACTTGAGGAGCTTCTCGCCCTCGGTCGAGAACTTGCGGGTATGGTTGAGACGATCCGCTTCGTTGAGCGCCGCCCGGGCCAGGTCGCGCTCCCCGGTTGCCAGGAGTTGGGTCGCCAGGTTTTCCAGCCGACGCGCCGCCTGCAGCGCCTCCCCTAATTCGGCTTCCAGTCGGGCCTTCTCCTGCATCCGATACAGGGAAATGAAGCTCAGGGCCGAGACGATGCTTTCGGGAGGAGGGGCGCCGTCGGGGTTTCGGCTGACCGGTATGGTCACCTGCAAGGGAAGGCCGATAGCCTCGGAAGACTGCCCCAGGATGTCCCCGTTGATCGTGAACTGGCCAAAGACCAACTCATCCGCTTCCCCGATCGGCTGAATGACGGCTTCCACGAGCACGCGAATGGCGCCGTCGCGCGGCATGTATCCGAGGAAGAAGGGAAGGGTTTCTCCAAGCGGCATCGGCTCCGGTTCGAGGCGAAACACAGAGCGGATGTCGACGGCAACCGAAACCGCGCCCTCGATTCGAACACGGCTGGCAACGACCCGCGTGAGGGATTCAAAGATGCCCTGCAGGAGCTCGGCCATGGCGTGAGGCGAGTCGAGGAATACGACGTTTCCGCCTGTCTTGCTGGAGATCTCGTCCATCAAGCTGTCGCTCCAATCGGAGCCAATGCCCACGCTGTTGATGGCGATGCCCATGCTGGCGGCGTGATTCGCCAGGGAGCGGCAGGTTTCCTCATCTCCGTAAGTTCGCCCGTCTGTCAACAGGATCATCTGATTGACGCCGTCGCGGGAGAAGTTGCGCTTCAACTCGCCCAGCCCAGCCTCGATCCCCTGGGCGATCTCCGTACCGCCGCCGGCCTGGAGCAGGCTCAACCGGGCGCGGGCGACCGCAACATCGCGAGCTTGATCCGGCGTAACGAACACCTCGGCGCGATCGCTGAAGGCGACAACAGACGCCGAGTCGGTGGGATCGAGATTGCTGATGATCGAGAGGGCCGCCGCACGCACCTGATCGAGGCGCTGACCGCGCATTGAAGTCGAACGGTCGACGACGATCGTCAGATTGACCGGCGGCCGGACGTCCGGCAATCCGACAGCCGGCGTGATTTCGAACATCACATAGTGGACCTGAGGCTCATCCAGCGGAAGGATGTTCTTGCGGCTCTGCATGACATGACAGCGGAAGCTGGCCGCAGCGGCAAGCCTGGCTTCCTCCTCGGCCAGCTCGATATCGTATGCTGCCCGTCGATCGGGATCGATCAAGGTCTCGTAGGCTTGCTGGACCTCGAGGAAACGTTCGGTGTCACCCAGTCGCCGGTTCTTATCGGGATGGAGTTCAAGCGCCGACTCGCGATAAGCCCGTCGCAACTCTTCAACCGAGGCAGACCTCGGAACCCCGAGGAGCGCGTAGAAATCCTTATCGCCAGCCACGCCTCACTCCTCAATCCTGAGGGAAGTACACGAGGACCGCCGTGATGTTGTCGGGTCCGCCGGCGGCGTTCGCGGCGCGCACCAACTCGTCACATGCCATCTGGGGATGGTTTGAGCTGGACACGATACGCAAGATGTCGTCGTCGGAGACTACTCCCCAAAGGCCGTCGGAGCAAAGCAGCAGGTAGCCGTTCTGCGGGATAGGTTCAGTGAACACGTCCACTTCGAGATTCGCCCCTTGTCCAATCGCTCGATACAGGACGTTGCGCTGCGGATGGGCTGCGGCCTCCTCCGGAGTGAGCTGGCCCAGTTCGCGCAGTCGTTCGACAAGGGAATGGTCCCTGGTGATGATCTTGGCGTGATTGTTCGAGATGACATACGCCCGACTGTCGCCGACATGGCCGATCGTCATGTGACTGCCGAGAAGGACGGCCAGCGTCAGGGTCGTGCCTCCGCCCGGGACGCGGTCGACTACTTTCTGGTTGGCTTGCTCGAGCGCGCTGCGGACGAGCTCCTGGAGTGGGGGACGGTCATCGCCCGGTTCGAATTCGAAGAGATCAAGCACGCCGTCGCGAGTGATGCTTTGGGCCACGGTCCTGACAGAGATGGCGCTGGCGACCTCACCCGAGCGGTGCCCCCCCATGCCGTCGGCGACGATGAAGACGCCGAAGTCGGGCATGGCCTCTTCACCGTACGCGCTTCCCAGCAGGATGAAGAGCGAGTCTTCATTGTGGGTGCGCTCAATACCGGTCGACTGAGAGGCGCCGATCACAATGTGGCGGCGCCCTTCTGCATCGGTCCGCAGGCCAAGGCTCCCGGGATCAAGCGGAGCGGTCTTCACTCCGTCCGGGGAAGGTGGGGTCTTCTTTCTGCGCAGGATTCTGTCCAAAAAAGACATAACTCTCTCTTGTCCCTGGCGATCGAATGTTGTCGGAAGGTCAGGCCAGCAGGGCGTAGACCCTGTGGTCCGTCGATCCGAAGAAGATCTTGCTGTCGGCGATAGCCGGCGTGCCGGTGATCGGGCCACCGGTCGCGAAACTCCAGCGTTTGCGACCGGAGCGCATGTCGAGACAGTACATGCTGCCGTCAACCGATCCGCAGTAGACCGAGTCATGGTGGATGATCGGTGAACCGGTCACCTGATGGTCCGTCTGGAAGCGCCAGGCTTCCCGGCTCGACCTCGAATCGACGGCATAAATGTTCCCATCGGCGCAGCCGATGTATATCTTGCCCTCGGCATAGACCGGAGACGAGATGACCGGGCGCCCCATTCGGAACCGCCATAGCAACCATCCACCTTCGGCCTCGAGCGCATACAGTGTCCAGTCGGTCGAGCCGAAGTAGATCGTGCCTTCGACCAGGATGGGCGATGAAGTCACGGCGCGCTTGGCTCTGTAGCGCCACTTGAGCTCGCCCTTGAAGTCGACACAATAGAAATCGCCGGTTTCGCAGCCGTAGAACACGCGCTCATCACCGATCAAGGGCGTCGTTCGAACCGGACCATTTGCTTCGGCCCGCCATGCGCGTCGACCGCTGATCATGTTCAAGACGTGCAAGTGTCCGTCATCGGCGCCGAAGAATACGTGCCCATCGGAGAGAGTGGGGGAGGAACGCACGGGACCATCGGCGTAGTAAGTCCAGATGAGCTTGCCGCGACTGGCGGTGACGGCGTGAAGCCGCTCGTCCTCCGAGCCGACGAAGATCATGTCCTCGTCGGCCGCGGGACGGGCGACAATCCCGCCTTCGGTCGGATATTTCCACACGAATTCGCCGGACTGGGCATCGATGGCGTACAGGTTGTTGTCGTAGCACCCGATATACACCACGCCTTCGTGCACCACCGGCGCCCCACGGATTTCATCTTCGCATTCGAAGCTCCACAGCTCTTGGACTTCATTGCGCGGCGTGATGACGGCGGATGTCTGAGCCGCGATCAGCACACCGGTCCTTTTGGCGGCGGCCATCAAGGCCTGCTTCATGGCATCGATGCTTGGGAAACGATCCTTGGGGTCATACTTGAGCGCGCCATCGACTACGGCTTCGAGCTCGGCCGATACCTTCGGGTTGATCTGGCGAACCGGCCTCTCGGAGAAGGAGAATGGTGGCTCGCCACGCGGATCGCGCTTGGTAAGCAGATGATGCAGCGTCGCGCCGAGCGCGTAGACGTCTCCGACTGGAGAAGCCTCACCGCGGTATTGTTCAGGAGGTGAATAACCCTCGGTACCGATCATCGTCCCTTTCTGACCGGGCTGGAAATTGCGGGCAATGCCGAAGTCGATCAGGCGGATGTGCTCGTGATGATCCACCATGATGTTCGAAGGCTTCAGATCCCTGAACACCACTGGTTGAGGCTGATGGTTATGCAGGTAGGCCAGCACCTCGCACAGCTCGACCGCCCACGCGATCACTTTCTCTTCTGCGATCGGCTCGTCGGTCTCGAGCAGCATCGCCTCCAGATCTTGGCCCTCGATGAACTCCATCACGAGGTAGGAGTTGCTTTCGTGGGTGAAGTAATCGTAGACGCGTGGCATGGCCGGGTGGGAGAGAGTCGCCAGCAGGTCCGCCTCACGCTCGAAATTGCGCACGATCATCTCGTACATCGTCTGATCGGCGGCCATGATGGTCATTTCCTTGATGGCGACGAGCCGGGTGACATTGGGGAAGTGGAGGTCCCGCCCTTTGTAAACCGAACTCATCCCGCCGCGACCGAGCACGCCGAGAATGAGATAACGATCCTCAAGGGTAACCCCGGCCTGTAGCTGGCCGAGTGCCCCGGTCTCGCCGCCTTTGCTGTCAAGCGACCGGGTTGTCCTGCGCATGGCTCTCCCGCCCGATAGTGGACAGATTATAGCATTTTTGAATACCGCTGCAACGCAGGGCGGTGGCGGAGTATGTCCGTTGTAAGGTGAAACGATGATGGGAGCTTTGTCAGAGGATTTCCAGGTAGGAGATTCGTCCTAGCGATCGCGTCCAAGCAGGCTGAGCGAGAGGCGACGGAGCTCACCCGCGGCGGGCTGCAACGGTCGCGCGGCATCGAGGGATGCCAGCGCCATATCCATATGACTCTGAGCCATGTCCTCGGCGTAGGACAACGCGCCGATCCTTTCGAGGGTTTCCGTCATGCCGCGTATTTCGGCCTCGCCCGGGTGCGGATCGTCCCAAAGCGAGGTGAACTCGTCCGAATTATGCATGCCGTACAGGATGGGGAGTGACTTCTTGCGCGAGCGAAGATCGTCCCCGGCCGGCTTTCCGGTGACCTCCGGTGTGCCCCATATCCCGAGGATGTCGTCCTGGATCTGGAAAGAAAGCCCCAGATGGTGTCCGAACTCCCGGTACGATTCGACAGTCGCTGCATCGGCCGCGGCCACTAGAGCGCCGGACTGCGTTCCGGCGGCGATGAGCGCGGCCGTTTTGCCCTCGACCATCTTCAGATAGGTCGGCTCGGAGACATCCGCACGGTTTTCGAATGCCAGATCCTGATATTGCCCGACGGTGAGCCGCAGGCACGCCTCGTCCAGGGCGCGCTGCACGTCGAGGACGGTAGATGTCGGCACTCCCGATTGTCGAAGACGCTGGCAAGAAAGATGGGCCAGGATGAGCACGGCGTCCCCGGTGTTGATGGCCTGCGCAACACCCCAGCGCTTCCAGATGGTGATCCTTCCCCGCCGGGTGTCGCTCTGATCTTCGATGTCGTCGTGGATCAGGGTGAAATTGTGGATGAGCTCGACGGCGCATGCCATGGGCAGGCACTGCTGCCAGTCGCCGCCAGCCGCCTGGCAGCTGAGCAAGCCGAGCAGCGGTCGAAGGCGCTTTCCCTTCCTCGCCGGCTGGTCTCGCCAGCCGAGATGATAGCGGATCATCTCGACCATCTCGCCCCCGGCGTCGCGGTCGAGCTGGTCGACCGCTGCCTTGAGCTCTATCTCGACGGCTTCGAGCATCTCGGCAACGGAAGTCGCGGGCTGGCTGGGCTGGCTCATAGCTCCACGTGGACCTTGCCCGTGCGCAGAGCCTTCAAGTCCGGCGAACCGGTTGCGAACATCGAAATGCGTATCTCTTCCGTGATCAGATCGACGGCGGAGTGCACGGCCTCGGTCGATTCGGCCGCGGCGCGTAGAAATGGGCCGGCCATCCCGCAAAGATCCGCGCCCAGGGCAAGGCATTTGACGACATCAATCCCGTTGCGCAGCCCTCCGGAGGCGATCAACGGAATCTCCGGAAGCTCGCGCCGGACTTCGATAACGGCGGTCGCGGTCGGGATCCCCCAATTGACAAACGCTGCGGCCAGTTTCGCCCTGCGTGAGTCGGGCGCCCGATGCATTTCGACCTGGGACCATGAGGTTCCCCCGGCGCCGGCCACATCGATCGCCGCCACCCCGACCTCCACCAGCCGCTTGGCGGCATCGGACGATATCCCCCATCCGACCTCTTTGGCCACGACTGGAACCTCCAGAGCGCGACAGACTTGTTCAATCTTGCTCAACAACTGGCTGAAGTCCACGTCGCCTTCGGGCTGTAGCGCCTCTTGCAGCGCATTAAAGTGCAGGATCAGCGCGTCGGCTTCTACAGTCGAAACCGCGCGTCGGCACTCGTCGATGCCGTACCCGTAGTTGAGCTGAACCGCGCCAGGTTGGCCAGGAGCAAAACGTCCGGTGCGAATCGTCGGACCTTGAAAGTCTCTTCGGTGGCCGGATTTTCCAGCGCCGCCCTCACGGATCCCAGCCCCATCGCCAGCCCCTTGGCCTGAGCGACCTCGGCAAGGATGGTGTTTATGCGACCTGCCTGCTGGGTGCCGCCGGTCATGGAGGAAATCAGGACCGGATACCTCACATCGCGCCTAAAAAGCCTGAGCGACGTGTCCACCTGGCGGAGATCGAGCTCAGGGACGGCATTATGCGTGAGCCGCACCCGCTCGAGACCGGTCGTTAGCCCCGACTGCACGTCTTCCTCAACGTTTATCCGAATGTGATCGGCCTTCCGCGCTGAGGTTGGCGTAACCTTTGACATATCGGGGTGTTCCTAGAGGGAGAGCGAAATCTTACCAGCCGCGGATAAGCATGTCAACTGGCGCATCCCGGGTTGTGCCACTGACCGGAGTGTGCCCATATTGCCTTGCGCCGCGAGAGTGGGCGCGATTACAATACCCCAGCCGGAGATTGGCATCAACAATCCAGGAGGCGACACATGGCCGAAACCTTCGACACAGTCAAGGATATCATCGTGGAGCTGCTCGGCGTCGATGGGTCCAAAGTATCCCCCGAAGCCCGCTTCCGCGAAGACCTGGAAGCTGACTCTCTTGACCTTGTCGAGTTGATCATGGCATTTGAAGAAAAGTTCGGCGGGGAAATCTCGGACGAGGATGCCCAGAAGATCACGACCGTCGGGGAGGTCGTCAGCTACATCGACACCCACATGCGCTAGACGAGATAGCCAACGATCGACAACAGCCGGGCCGGGCAAGTGCCCGGTCCGTTTTATTCCTCTGATCGATCCTCCGTCCGCCCCTGGACTGCTTCATCTGCAGCGGTGGGACTCATCCGGCTCAGCAACGAGCTCAGTTCGGCCTCCTCCTCGGCCTGAAGGCCAAGGTAGCGCTCGATGAACTTGGACCGGCGCAGTCGCAGGGCCATGGGGGCGACCGTCTGGATATCGCTCGCCTCGGTCTGGGTCCGGCCGTCGGCCACGGCATGTGCGCGGGCTGCTTCGAACAGCGTGATCTCCGCCCGCAATGAGTCGATCTTGAGGGAGTGGATAAGCTCCATGCCCAGGTTGAGAGCTTGCGTGGTGAGTTCAACATCGGGCAGAGCCGCGCGAGCAGCCTCAATCTCAAGCCGGGCGGTCTCCGTCGCCTCGTAGTATTGCTCAATCATCTGGTGAGGGTTCTGGCGGAAGTGCAGGGACCTTCGATAGGCCTCCAACCGGTCCTCAGGCGCTTCAAGTCCCTTCACAATCACGCGCAAGCCGAATCGATCCAGGATCTGCGGCCTCAGCCGGCCTTCTTCAGGGTTCATCGAGCCGATCAGGATGAAGCGCGACCAGTAGACTGCCGAGAGCGGACCGCGATGGACGGAGTAGGTCCCCTGTGCGGAAGCATCCAGGATGGCATCGATGATCTCGTCTGCAAGAAGATTGACCTCATCGATGTAAAGCAGGTTCCGGTCGGCGCGAGCGAGAATCCCCATACTCACCCGGAGCCGTTTGTGAATGGCGGCCCTCTCGTCGATCCCGCCGATCACGTCATCCAGGCGGGCGTTGAGCGGCAACTCGATGAGCCTCACCCGGTCTTCGTAGGTGAGTGGTTCGCCTTCGCCGTAACGCTGCGCGCAATCAGGGCAAACGGCGTCCAGGCCTCCGGCCTCGATGTCCTCGGGCAGACACCCGTAGGCGCACCGGCTGCGGGCGGCGTTCGGCAGCAGGTCTGCCAGGCTACGCACGGCTGTGGTCTTGCCGGTGCCGCGCGGACCGATCAGGAGCACGCCGCCGAGATTCGAATTGATCAAGCCCAACAGCAGGGCCAGTTTCATCTCGCTCTGACCGACCATGGCCAGGAAGGGGAACGCCAGGCTGTCGGCCAGGCCGCGCGGTTCCGGCGGAGGTACATCAAGGAAGCGGCGTGAGCTGACCCGCTGGAGGAGTTCGGTCAGGGAATGTGCGGTTTCGCTCACGGCTGGGCGGGCTCCTGCTCCTGGGCCCTCAGCTTGAGGCGATGGGTCTGACGCGCCTGGCCTTCTCGCATGCGGCGCTTCTCGGCGTCGGTCTCGGCGATCAACCGGGGGACGCTGTGTGGCCGGCCGTTCTCGTCGAGAGCGACGTACACCAGATAGGCAGTGTTCGTGTGCGTTCGTTTCCCGGTCAGGGGATCTTCGGCGATGACCTCGACCCGGGACTCGATCGAGGTCCTGCCGACATAGGTCACCTCGGCCTCGAGCCTCACCAAATCGCCGATGCGGATGGGTTCGCGAAACACCATCTGGTCGATTGCGATGGTTACGACGCGCGCCTGGGCGTGTCGCATGGCCGCCAGTGCGCCGGCTTCGTCGGCCAGCTTCATGATCCAGCCGCCGTGCACGTCGCCGCGCAAATTAGCGTGATCAAGTTGCATCAGTTGGCTGAGGGTCACACGCGACAGGCGGACGGGCCTTGCCTCGCCGGGGGGCGGGTCGTCCTGGCTCAATCCATATCCTCTTTCAGCTCGCCGTAGTCCGTCGTGTGCAACCGTTCTGGTTCTTCCTCGAAGACATCGATCGTGTCGTAGGTCAGCTCGCGCATCATCGGAGGCAGAGGCACCGTCGCCGGCGGGCGGACATTTCCGGCACGCGGAGGGGGTTCTCTTCGCTCGGGGATCTTGTCGATGGAGCGGTTGCGAAGAATGCGCGGTTCGTCGGTCAGCCAACCGACGTATCTCCCATCGACGTCGAAGACTTCACGTTTCGGCGTGACCCAGCCGATCCACTCCCCGACCGGGCTGTAGATGTGAGGGAAGACCATCAAGGCTGCCCAATCCCCACGCGTGGTGTAGATAGGGATCGGCTTGCTTCGGTTGCTCGATTTGGCTGTGCTACGACGTTTCTTCATGGGACGCTATATGATTATACAATCGCCTGCGGTCTGAAGTGGATGCGCTGTTTGTACCGCATGATCAGCAATCGCAAGTCGGCATGTGCCCAGCGTCGGCGTCGTCGAGATGATCTGGATGCCCGCTCTTCCGCTGCTGGCGGTTCCCGTGGAAAGGGCGGTCCGAGTTTTAGTATTCCCGATCGTCACCGGGAAGTCCTTCACGACACGTCGGAGTACGTCCAGATGCGGTTGACACCGAAGTTCCAGAATAGCACCACAATCACGGCCAGGGCCAGGGTCGCATATCGGCCGACGACTACCTCATCGAGCGCCAACCTCGCCTGCAGCGAGCCTGCATAGGCGCCGGCCGCGCGGGTCAGAGGCGGCTTAGCGAAGATGAAGATCAGTGTGCGTATCGCCAGGCCGATCAAGTTGACGATAGCGAATTGAACCGCCTGATGCCGGATAGGCTTGCTCCTTGAGTCGGGGTAGGTCCAAAACCGGTTCCATATGAAGTTGCTCGTCAACGCCGCGGTGAATGAGAGCATTTGGGCATACACGTCGGACAGTCCGATCCAGATTGTCAGGATGGCGAGCGTCCCGGCGTCCACCACAAAGCCGATCGACCCAACAACGGTGAACTTGAAGAATCGCCTGCCCTCGCGGGCGACGCGCGGTGAGACGGCGGTCACAGTCGGGTCCTGAAATCGTCGATCGTCCGTCGTAATCCCACCTCGAGATCGACGGTTGGCTTCCAGCCAAGGCTGTCGTTGGCGCGCGCGATGTCCGGCTTGCGACGTTGAGGATCGGCTGCCCCTCGCCGTTCCGCCAAGATTGTGACACCTGCATCGTTCTCGGTGATCTGGTTGATCAACTCGGCGAGATGACCGATGGTGAGCTCGTTGGGATTGCCCAGATTCACGGGGCGCATTTCCTCCGAGAGCAGCAATCTGTACAGGCCCTCGACCATGTCATCGACGTAGCAGAAGCTCCGGGTTTGCTTGCCGTCACCGTACACGGTCAGCGGTTTCTCCGTCAGCGCCTGGACGATGAAGTTCGGCACAACCCGACCGTCATCGAGTCGCATGCGTGGCCCGTATGTGTTGAAGATCCGTGCGATTCGTGTGTCGAGATCGTGGTAGCGGTGGTAGGCCATGGTAATGGCTTCGGCGAAGCGTTTGGCTTCGTCGTACACCGAACGCGGGCCGATGGGATCGACGTGACCCCAGTAGTCCTCGTTCTGAGGATGGACCTGGGGATCGCCGTAAATCTCGGAAGTCGACGCCAGCAGGAAACGAGCCTTGTGTGCCCGAGCCACACCCAGCGCGTGATGTGTGCCCAGCGCCCCGACTTTGAGAGTCTGGATCGGGAGCTGAGGATAACCGTATGGGGAGGTCGGATTCGGGCTGGCGGGAGAAGCGAGATGCAGCACAGCGTCGACCTTGCCGGGGACGAAGATGAAATTCGAAACATCATGCTTGATGAACAAGAAATCGCCGTTCCCGGAAAGGTGGCTGATGTTGTCGAGCGTTCCGGTGATCAGGTTGTCCATGGCAACCACATGGTGACCCTCGGCCAGCAAGCGATCACACAGGTGGGAGCCGATGAAACCCGCTCCGCCGGTCACAAGGATTCGCACACGGACCTCCCTGGAGCTTGGGGTTGGGATCGCGTCTTTCGTACCGGTGAGCGGTTCACGCCGGTGTCAGTCCTTCCAATCATAAGCGGTTGTCTGTCCATCGCCGGTGATTCGCTGTCCGATGCCGGTGGCGACGTCGACGAGCCAAAGATCTCCCCGGTAAACCGTAGCAAGACGCTCGGCATTTGGGGACCAGGCAATTGTTCCCAGATCCCCCGGCGCCAGACCCGGATCTCCTTCGGCGGGGAAGATCGTCCGGCGATTGCTGCCGTCCCGATCGATGATCGAGATCCTGTAGAAGCTGTCCTCACTCTCGAGTGGGGCCGATGCCTGCAGGAACGACACCTGGTAGGCGACCTCCCCTGAAGCGCCTTCGACTTCCGGCGAAACCGTCGGATTGGCAAACATCCCGGTGCGATCCACGAGGGTCAGATCCAGTCGGCCGTCTGTCGAGAGCGCCGCCAGATTGAAAACCGGGGAGGCCGAAGGGGCCTCGATCCCCAGGGGTGAGCCGTGAGCGACCAGGTACAGGGTATCCCCGGTCTCACCCCAGGCGATGCCGGGAACCCACGCCCAATCGCCGAGCGTCTGGAGCGGTGCGAACGTAGTCAGAGGTTCGAACCCCGGCGCTCCCAGATCGATCAGACCCACACTGTCGGCGCGGGCATAGGCCATCATCTCTCCGCTGGGAGACCAGCTGTAGCTGGTGCCCCACCAGCCGTACTGGCCACCGGCGTTCTCCTGAATGAGCGTCTCTCGATTGATCACACGACCGGAGGCGTTGAGAGTGATCCTCTGCAGGTCGTTGTTGGCCTGCCATCCGGGCGCGGCCGACCGCGGCTCGACGGTCGAGTATGCGATGCTGTACAAACTGCCGCCGGGACCGACAGGCGACCAATCCGCGAAGTGGACGATGTTGCTGACTCGGAGCGCGATCGGTAATGGATCGCGCTGCGTGGTCGAGATCACCCACAAAGAATTGATCTCGCCCTCATCCTGATCGGTGTGACGCGTGAACAGCAACCAGCGCCCGTCCGGCGACAATCTGAAGACCCGGCCGTCTAGATCCCCGGTAACGACCAACGGCTGGCGGTTCGCGGTTCCTCCCTGAATGACCCATGCGTTACCCCCGGAGACGTACGCCAGCGTGCCCTCGATCGCAACCGGAGTATAGGCCGCCTGCGCGCCGACCATGACGATCTCCGGGACCGGCTCCTTGGTGACGACTTCTTTGACCCGAGTGCGCGAGACCTCCTGGCCGCCTTCTTCGACGATGCGGAAGGTGATCTCCTGCTCGCCGTTCTCCCCCGGTTGGAGCAGGCGCGTCTCGCCTTCTGGTAGGGCTTCATTGCGGATTGTCTGTCGCTCGAAGGGGAGGACGACGGTTTCGATCTCGAAACGTTCACTTGCCCGGGTGATCGACACGGTCGATCCGGCCGTGAGGACGGTGTATCCGGGAGGCGAGACGCGATCCAACTCGCCGAGCTCGACGCCGGCATCATCCAGAGCCTGCTGGACGGTGGATCCGGACGGGACCGAGAACGATTGACGGCTGCCGTCGACATCGATCGTGATGGCGATCTCCCCGGCTGTCGTCTGAGGCCCGGCGCAGGCTGCAATCCCCACCAGGGCAAACAACGCAGTCGCAAGACGGACGAGACCGCACAAGGGCCGCGTAATTGCTGGTGCCGAACGGCGCTGGTATAATCCGCTTGGTCCGCTCATCGAATCGTCGCGACGATTGCCATCCGACCGTCGCTGATGTCAACCGAGTTCACGCGAAAGCCGATCGCAAGCGGGCCGACTGTACCGGTGAACAGCTCGTTGATCGATCGCGAAACGGCCTCTTTCAATGCTTGCGGCGCGGGAAAGGGCCCGAACTCGGCGGAAGGGATCTCGAATTCAAGTTGGCCGTCCGCGTTCACCTCTGGTTGGATCGACACATGAATGCGGGCGCGAACCGGGCCTTGCGTTGAGATGCCGTAGAGTTGGATCTGGCCCTGACGCAAGAAAACTTGTGGCTGAAGGATGGTTGGGTTCACCTCGGCCTCGAGCTTCTCTTGGACAAGACCGTTCAATTGCGGCTCGTCGACGGTAAGCGTTATTTCGCCGGTCTGGCCGGCAGCGTCGACGGCGGACGACCAAGCCTGTTCGAGGAGCGTCGACGCGTCAGGCGGGATCTCGACGGGGGGGCTCGGAGGTCTCGGCCCGCCGAGCTGAAGCTGACAGGCGAGAGTCGCCAGGATCAGGCATGCACCCAGGATGATGAAAACGAATTGGGCTCTCCGCTGTGGCTGGATCAATGACACCCACTCCGGCTGATGGCTCGGGCGCCGATTATAGCACGCGCACATCGGACGCTGATCAGAGCCAGGGAGGTCTCAGCCTCGAGGCTCGGATCGAGGCTTTGCTTTTCGTTTCGTCGCTCTCGGTGACATCCGCTCAACTTGCGACCGCGCTCCAGACGAAAGCAGACGAGGTTGAAGGAGCGTTGGCGTCACTAGAGCAGTCATTGGCTCAGAGGGGCATCCGGCTGCTGCGCCACAAGCGGGAGATTCTGCTTTCGACGGCGCCGGAGGCCGCCGAAGATGTCGAACGGCTGTTGAACCTCGAAAGCACCGCCCATCTGTCGCGCGCCGCGCTGGAAGTGCTTGCGATCGCGGGCTATCAACAATCCGTCACTCGTCCGCAGATCGATGCCGTGCGCGGCGTGAACTCCGACAGCGTGCTGCGCACGCTTCTGCGCTACGGACTTCTCGAAGAGGCCGGACGTAGCGATGGTCCAGGACGCCCCATCCTGTACTCAACCACTCCGGCGTTCCTACAACATTTCGGTCTTGCGTCTCTTGACCAACTCCCGCCCCTTCCCAAAGAGGAAATCGCGCGGCCTGTCGAGTCGGACACTTCAGAGGCGGATATTCCGATCGGCCAAGAGGGCGAACTGTGAAGGCAGAACGCCTTCAGAAAGTCATGGCGCGGGCAGGCGTGGGATCGCGGCGGGCCTGCGAAGGGCTGATACGGGAGGGGCGGGTGACCGTCAATGGCCGGGAGGCCACACTTGGGACGCGCGCCGATCCCCTTAAAGATGAAATTCGCCTCGACGGGGTGCGTTTGCCACCTCCCGAGGATCTGATTGTCATCGCGCTACACAAACCGGCGGGTGTGGTCAGTTCACTTCGCTCCCAGAACGGTGGCCCGACGGTCCGAGATCTAATTCCGCTCCCTCAGCGGCTATTTCCAGTCGGACGGCTGGATATGCGCTCGGAAGGTCTGATCCTCCTCACCAATGACGGGGCGTTGGCGAATCGGCTTGCCCACCCGCGATATGAACATGAGAAGGAGTATCGAGTCCTTCTCGATCGCACGCCGGACGCCGAGCAACTTGAGGCATGGCGAGCAGGCGTTGTGCTCCCGGACGGTAGGCAAACCCTGCCGGCCAAGGTATGGCGTGAGAGACGAGAAGCGTCGGCCCCATGGATTAAGGTCGTGCTGCGCCAGGGCCTCAAGCGGCAGATACGCCTTACTGCTCGAACCCTTGGTCTGAATGTGAGGAGGCTTATAAGGACGCGCTTCGCCGGGGTCGATCTGGGCGAGCTGGGCGCGGGAGAATGGCGCAAGATCGATCCTCGCCAGATATCTCTGCTCCAGGCCGGTCGCTCCGCGAGTCAGGCCAGCGAGACCGAGGACACCCCAGACGGAATCCGCGCAGGCTGAACTCCTGCAGATGACCATCGCCTCGACGATCCCGCGCCTGTCCCATGGCCGACCGTGACCGTCACAACGAAAGGACGCTGAATGAAGTTGCATGAGTACCAGGCCAAGCAGGTGTTCGCGGAGTACGGCATTCCGATACCAAGGGGGCGCGTCGCCTCGACGGCTTCGGAGGCAAAGTCAATCGCGCACGAGCTCGGTGGTCGAGTAGTGGTGAAGTCGCAGGTTCTGGTCGGCGGACGGGGCAAGGCGGGCGGTATTCGGCTGGCGAATTCGCCGACGGAGGCCGAGGAGGTCGCCACACAGATACTGGCGATGCAGGTGAAGGGGTTGCCGGTTCGACGTGTCCTGGTCGACGAGGCGGCGGCGATCGCGGAAGAGATCTACCTTGGAGTGACCAACGACCGGGCTGCTCGGGCGCCGGTCATGATCGCCTCGTCGGAGGGTGGGGTGGAGATCGAAGAAGTGGCCCGCACGGTCCCCGATCGCTTGTTTCGGATCACCGTCGATCCGCTGCTTGGGTTGAGGGAGTACCAGGCGCGCTATCTGGCGGCCTCGATCGAGTTGGACCGGGAGCTTTGGCGAGACTTCATCGCGATCGCACAAGGCCTGTATGAGGCCTTCCGCGAATCAGATGCCACACTGGCCGAGATCAACCCGCTCGTGATCACCGACAATCGGCGGATGCTTGCACTCGACGCCAAGATGGTTATTGACGACAACGCTCTCTTCCGGCACTCCGAGTTGGCCGAAAAGCGAGACTACGACGAAGATATGCCGGCCGAACGCGAAGCGCGCAAGTACGGTTTGTCCTACGTGAAACTTGAGGGCAACATCGGTTGCATGGTCAATGGCGCAGGATTGGCGATGGCGACGATGGACGTCATCAAGCTGTATGGCGGCGAACCTGCGAATTTCCTGGACATCGGCGGTGGAGCGGGGTCGGACAAAGTGGCGGCCGCGCTCGAGATCATCCTGGCCGATCCGAATGTGCAGGCCGTGCTATTCAACATCTTTGGCGGGATCACGCGCTGCGATGAAGTCGCTCGTGGAATCCTGATCGCGCTCAAGGAGGTGTCAGGGGATGTGCCCATGGTTGTCCGGCTCACGGGGACGAACGAGGCCGAGGGTCGCAGACTTCTGTCGGAAGCCAAGATGACGACTGCCGGTTCGCTTTCGGAGGCGGCCGAGAAGGCCGTCGCTCTAGCAAACGAGAGGCAGGCGGCATGAGCATCCTCATCGACAAGAAGACGCGGCTTCTGGTTCAAGGCATCACCGGACGCGAAGGTTTCTTCCACGCCACTCAGATGATGGAATACGGCACACAGATCGTCGCCGGTGTGACCCCGGGGAAGGGCGGTGAATGGGTTCTTGACGGCAAGGTCCCCGTCTTCGATACGGTTGTTGGCGCCGTAGAAACAACCGGGGCCAATTGCAGCGTGATCTTCGTCCCGGCACGGTTTGCCGGGGATGCGATTTTGGAGGCGGCCGACGCGGGGATCCCGTTGATCGTGTGTATCACAGAAGGCGTTCCCATACAGGACATGATGCAAGTTCGAAGCTACGTCGCCCAGCGCGGCTCACGTCTTGTCGGCCCGAACTGTCCCGGCCTTCTGACCCCCGGCGCATGCAAGGTCGGGATCATTCCCGGACACATCGCCATCCCGGGAAGCATCGGCGTCGTGTCCCGATCCGGCACGTTGACCTACGAAGTCCTGTACGCCCTCAAGCAGAGGGGCATGGGCGTTTCGACGTGTGTCGGAATCGGTGGTGACCCGATCAATGGGACGTCGTTTCTGGATGTGCTGGCCATGTTCGAAGATGATCCTCAGACGGAGCAAGTCGCCATGATCGGCGAGATCGGCGGGACGGACGAAGAGCGCGCCGCGGAATTCATCGCCGATCACATGACCAAGCCCGTGGCGGGATTCGTGGCCGGGATGACGGCGCCGGCCGACAAGCGGATGGGCCATGCCGGTGCGATCGTCGAAGGCGGGTCGGGCTTGGCGGCTGACAAGATCGCCGCGCTCAAGGCCTCAGGCGTTCGCGTGGCGGATCATCCGGACCAGATCCCGGAGATCCTTGGATGAGATCTGCACGTCATCGAGCGAGCGGATCGACGGCGGACCCGGCTGAGTCGCCCTCGAGCATGCGTATGCGAGGACAACCGGTCGCTGCAGGCTCCGGGGGCACCGCCGGAAGGGAGCCGGAGTCGGCCGCCCTGCGGGAGGGCTGGCGGCTATACGGCCAGGGCAGCTTGGACGAAGCGCGTCGGCTGATGATGCTCGAAGCGGTGCATTCGCCTGAGGATCCGGAGCCCGCCTATCTGCTCGGAATGATCTTCAAGGCGAGGGGTGAAGAGGACAACGCGAGCAAAGCCTTCGCTGCAGTGACGCGTACGGTAGGCAGAATCGCGGATCGCACCCGGTCGGAGATGCTCCGTCGCCTGGCTTCGGCAAACCTAGAACTTCTCAGATCGAACTCCCCCCAGGAGAGTAACAGGTCACCGTGACGACAAAGCGTGAACGATTATCGGCAACGATCGCCGGCGAGATTGTCGACCGGCCCCCGGTGGCGCTCTGGCGCCACTTTCCTGTGGACGATCAGCAGCCGGAGACGCTGGCCGAGGCGACGGTCGCTTTCCAGAAGGATTTTGATTTCGACTTCGTCAAGGTTTCGCCGGCGTCGTCGTTCTGTCTGCGTGATTGGGGTGCCGAGGATGTGTGGCGCGGAGATCCGGAAGGGACCAGGGACTACACTTCCCGCCCAGTCAAGAAACCTGAGGACTGGCGCAAACTGCGCCCGCTCGCACCTGCGACCGGCAGCCTGGGTGATCAACTCGCGTGTCTGTCCATCCTTCAGCAGGCGTTCGGAGAAGACGTCCCATATATCCAGACCATTTTCAGTCCACTGTCGCAAGCGAAGAATCTCGCCGGGGGTGAACGCCTGCTCGAGCACTTGCGCCGTGACCCGCAATCCGTGGAAGCTGGGCTGAAGACGATCGCCGCTACGACAGCTGGCTTCATCCAGGAAGCACTGAAGACAGGCATCTCGGGGATCTTCTTCGCCGTGCAGCACGCGTCGTTCGGCCTGCTTGATCGTGAGGCGTTCCGTCATTTCGGGGAGAGCTACGATCTTCCGATCCTCGAGGCGGCGCAAGGCCTGTGGCTGAATGTGCTGCATCTGCACGGATCATCGCTGATGTTCGATGTGGCCTCGAGGTACCCAGCCTCGGTGGTGAACTGGCACGACCGAGACACGCCTCCATCGTTGGACGAGGGCAAGCGATCCGTGCAGGGCGCCGTTTGCGGGGGACTGAGCCGGTGGGAGACCGTTGTTCTGGGGACACCCACACTCGTCGAGGCGCAGGCGCGCGACTCGATCCGTTCCGTTCAGGGGCGTGGCGTGATTCTAGGGACCGGGTGCGTCGTGCCGATCATAGCGCCGCGGGCGAATCTCAGGGCGGTGCGCGCCGCCGTTGAGGAGATGATGCGAGCCCGGCGTTGGCAGGGCTGAGAGTGATCGCCGGCGCCGCTCGAGGGCGCCGTCTACGCAGCGTACCCGGAGAGGCCACGCGGCCGATCACCGACCGCGTCAAAGAGGCTTTATTCAATATCATCGGTCCCGACATCAAGGGGGCGAGCCTTCTCGATCTATTCGCCGGGACAGGCAGCGTCGGGATTGAAGCGCTCAGCCGGGGTGCGGCCCGCGTCGTGTTCGTCGATGTTCACACCCGGGCGATTGAGACGATCAGGACGAATCTCGATCTGACCCGGCTGGGGGAGGGGGCCGAAGTTGTCCGTGGGGATGCCTTCGGCTACCTCGCCGATCAGTCAAGACCACCATTCGATTACATCTTCCTCGCGCCGCCTCAGTATCAAGGGATCCTGGCACGGGCAATTCCGGTAATCGACGCCCATCCGCGATGCCTGAATCCTGACGGGTGGGTCATCGCGCAGCTCGATCCGAAAGAGAGCCTTGAGCTCAGCCTCACCAGCCTCGTAGAATTCGATCGGCGCCGATACGGGAATACGTTACTCGTCTTCTACGAGCTTCCTGGCGTTTGAAACGGGAGTCCGGCAAACAACACAGGCTCCGGGAGCCTCATCGTGATGGGCCAAAGCGATCACGCGGTCCGATCCTCTGACGAACGAACCGCAGATGCCACGACCAATGACTGGGCGTGTCAGCCGGTGGACCTGTCGGCCCAGGCTGGGAAAGACGTCACCGGGTTTGCGGGGTGCCACACCCTGTCTCCTCCGAGTGCCTGGCGGAGGAAGATGTAAGCGGCAAAGAGCTCGAGGGCGAATGGGGGGAAACCGAGAAGGCCCAGGACCGGCATCTTCCCGTAATGCAAGTTGAAAATGCGCAACGCCTGGGGGATCGTGTAGACCCAATGACCACCCCCAGCAAGCGACGCCTGCAAATTCCACGCTTCCCAAAGCAGACCGCAGATGCCTCCACCGATCAGGAGGGCGTGCAGAGGGAGTGTGCGGCCGCGGCGGAAATGATCGGCCAGGGAGACGCCTGCCAGGGTTCGGTTGAGCGGATCGAGCAAGGGAAAGAAGCCCACCCAGACGGGTGCGAACAGGAATGGTGCGATCGATGCTGGAGCGACCGCCGGGAGGCCGACCATGGCCAGGCCGAGGATAAACCAAAACGGTGAAGCCGATGGCAGCGTCCGCGGCCGGTCGGAGGCCGGCGGCGCGCCCCGATGAACCCGCTCGAGCAATGCCATCGCCAATTCCGAAGTCTCGAACACGCCGGGCATGATCGTAGCGAATGACCAGAAATAGGCAATGTCTCGCACCACAGGATCCGCGGGGACGTTGAAGTAGGCCCAGTTCTTGAGGTGAAGGTTGTACGCCTCAAACAGGAGCCAGATACCGACGGAGGCCAGGATCAACAGAGGGAACTCGCGGCGACGATCCGCCAACCACGAGACCCCCCGCAAGCGGCAAACGAGACCGTCAGCGAAGGCGATGTAGGCTGACCACATCAAAGGCGTGAGCCACGTCGCCACAAACCGATTCCCGGCGGAAAGCAGAATCTGGATCACCACCATGGCGATGAGGCCGATCCATAGCTGAGGGGTAGGGCGTGAGCGACTGATCGGGGAAGGGCGGATCTTCATGGCGTGAAGTGGACCTTCAACTTCCCGGACGCATTGTAGGTGTAGATCGCCGAAAACGGCGGCGCGCCCCGATAGCTGGCCAGTGCACGTGGGATCAAGCCAGGCAGGTCTTCAACTAGATCGACGTCTGATAGCCGATCGATCTCCACCCAAACCGGATCGCCTTCAGTACTACTTCGCACTCCTCTGACCGGGGCTTCACCCACGAAGACGTACAGACCGATCCCCGGGTCGGTCCCGACATCGACGACAACCACGCCGCACAGATGAAGCTCTCCCGGTGAGAGCCCGGTCTCCTCGTTGACCTCCCTTAGTGCCGATTCGAGCGGGGACTCACCTCGCTCGACATGCCCGCCCAGGCCGTTGAGCTTGCCGGCCCACCCGCCTCGCCCTGCGGCTACTCGAGTGAGCAAGATGTCGTCACCCGAAACCAGGAATGTCAGTGTTCGGGGAATGAGCTTGTACCGACCCGGCTGAATGCGCTGGCCATCTAATGACACGATCCACCTGTTCCCGCCGTGGCTTGATCTCGCGACGATGCTTGCCGGGGGCGATTATACAGCCCCGCCCGGCTGAAAGATGGGTGGATCGTCAGCCCAGCGTTGCGAGAGGCGGATTCCTGCGTTCGGAGGGACCTGGAGGGCGAGGCGGCCAGGCGCATCCGTCAGCGTTCAGTCAGGTCGATGATTGCACCTGAGGTTGGGCCAAGCTATAATGCTTTTCAAAGCAATCTGAGTCCGATCACGACTACATGAGCCAGGAGCAGCAAATGGACGATCCGCTTGGGAAGATTACGGCCGGGGAAGATCTGCTGGGCAAGATCCGCAACTTCCTCGCGGGGTTCGTCGGCTACGTCAAGCGCGAAAATAGACGGGAGGCGGACAAGGCACTCCGGACGACGGTCTCCGGTCGCTGGGAAGAGCAATGGGGGCGCATCTCCCAGATCCAGCGCGACATGATCTCGGCCGGCCAGTTGGAATTCGTCGATGATCTCGAGGCCGCCGCGATCAAGCTGAGGGCGTTTGTCGACCGGGTCAAGGGAGCCTCATACGGCTACGCCGGCTTCTTCGATGCCATCCGGATCAACGAAGGCGAGCTGGCGAAGCTCTACGAGTACGACCTTGCTCTGTTGGAGAGCGTAGACAAGTTGTCCGCGGCGGTCGATAACGTCGAAGCCTCCCTGGGTACAGACGGCCTGCCGGCGGCGATCCGCAATCTGGTGACGATAAGTCAGGATGCGATCGACACCTATAACCGCAGGGATGAGGTCATCCTGCAATCCAAGGCCTCTGAGGGCTGATAGGAGCAAACATCATGGCGAGGATATTTGACGTTGTCGAGAATCCGAATGAGATGCGGGATGAGCTCGTCCACCGGTTCCCGGAGCAGGGGTCGGGCGACTTTCGTATCGGCAGCCAGGTGATCGTTCGCGAGGCGCAGGCGGCGGTCTTCTTCCGCGACGGCAAAGCGCTAGACACGTTCGCGGCCGGCCGCCATACGATCAGCACAGCCAACATCCCCTATCTGATTGACTTGATCGGCAAGGCGTTCAGCGATCGCACACCCTTCACGGCCGAGGTGTACTTTGTCTCTCTGCGCGAGTTCGCCGATCAGAAATGGGGAACCCCGCAGCCGATCATCGTGCGCAACCCGGGGATGGCCCTGGGGGTAGCGCTGCTGCAGGGGTACGGGACCTACAGCTTCCAGATTTCCGATCCGCAGCAGCTCGTGACGCAGATCGTCGGGACGACGGGGTCCTATCGGACGAGCGACATCCAGACCCGATTGCGGGCGATGTTGCTCTCCAAACTGCAAGACCTCCTGGGCGAGACTGCCTCGGCCCGGGACGTCCCCGAGCTCATCGGGCTGGTCGAAGAGCTTGGAGCCGGCGTTCGGGCGAAGGGCCAGGATGATTTCAAGGCGCTAGGGATCACGCTCAAGTCCTTCTACATTGAGAGCCTCAAGCCTTCAGACAAGTCGGCCGAGGAGCTGCGTGCCATGGGAATGCTTGATGTGGCGACGTACACGCAGTTGCAGGCGGCCGACGCCATGCGGGACGCGGCCCAGAACCCGAGCGGCGGGGCTGGTTTGACGGCCGGTATCGGCGCCGGACTGGGCATCGGGAATGTCATGGGCGATGCCCTGAAGCAGGGAAGCACGGGGGGCGGCCCCGCGGCCGCATCGGGAGGCGGTTCGGGCGGTGGAGCGCCGCCGTCGGTGATGACGCCATCCGAAGCGGCGGGCGTGCTGAGGGTCTCTGAGGAGGACGTCGTGGCCGCGATCGAAGGCGGCCAGCTGAAAGCCAAGAAGATCGGGAACGCGTACCGGATCAGCAAGGAAGCGCTGGACGAGTACCTCAACAGCTAGGGAGTGCTTCGGATTGACAGCAGGCAGACGAAGCATATGTCGGGCCGCCAGGAATGGCGGCCCGACTTGTGTTTGGTACGTTGCCTGGCTATTTAGCAGGATGGGGGGCCGCCGAGGACGGCGGCCCTCGTTTTCTTCCCGCTTCCTGGTGGACCAGTCCTCTCTGGCATGTTCGGCCGGCCAGCTCTGGACGCCCTTTCCCGGCCGGTTTGCCTCGTCCCAAGAGCTCCAAGGGCACTGCCTGCTTACCTGTGCCTGCGCCACAGGTACAGGCAGGCCGCCAGGCCAAGGAAGCGGAAAGCGGAGGTCAGGGACGACCGCAGGCGAAGGGGCGGTGTATGTGCGTCTGCCCACAGCGCCCTTCGACGGAGTTCATCCCGAGCGAAGTCGTGGGATTCGGCTCTTCGAGCCTCACTCCGCTCAGGGTGCATTCGTAGCCCAGGTTGGTCATGCCCAGGCTGTCGCCCACTAGGATCATGTCGATGCCAGCCTGCTCTTGCAGGTAGGCGGTCGGGTAGTCGTAACAGGTCAACATCGCGATCGGCTCGCCCTGGGCCGCCTTCCCAAACTGAGCGGGCAGGGTCAGCTTCTTGCGATCGGACATGCTCTGATCTCCCGTATGGCAAGAAATTGCGGGCCAGAACCACGGGCAGCTGAGGCGGACCGCGCCGAACCGGGGAGCTGTCGCCCGCGACGTTGGCCGCTGACATTTAGGCTGCGATTGCGCACGCCCTACAAGAACGTCCTTCCCGACTTCGAACGAGCACCGGCGACCGGCGGGCCGGGGCGGCCGCCGGTGTGTTGCTGGCAATGGGCCCGGACTCCCTATTGCGTTCCAGTCCTCTTCGTGGCATAGCATGGTGGTGGCGGTCTCGCCGCAAGCCGATCGTGCTGACGACTCGCCAGGAGGGGTAGACCTCAATGCAGCGAACGCGGTCGATTATCAAGCGATGGACTCCCATTGTCCTGATCAGCGGTTTGAGCCTGTACCTGGAATTGGCGGTGATCCGCTGGATCGCCGGTGAGGTGCGGGTGTTCTCCTACTTCAAGAACCTGACCCTCCTGGCGGCCTTCCTGGGCCTGGCTATTGGATTTGGACTGGTGGCGCGGCGAGACATTAGGCCGGCGTACGCGCCGCTATTGGCAGCCCTATTCCTTGTCGTCATGGGGATCAAACTGGTGACTGCGCAATTCCCGCTGCTGGTTCCCGGCGGGGTCGAGGAGGTCTTTCTTTCGGGGTTCTCTTCGGAGCATTGGATATCCGTCGTCCTCTTCTTCGGCCCGCTTTCGATCATCTTTCTGCTGGTCATGTTCCTGTTTGTGCCGCTGGGCCAAGCGGTCGGCATCGAAATGGCCGAGCGTCGCCCGCTGCCGGCCTACGCGGTGAACGTTGGCGCCAGCCTGGTCGGGGTCTGGGTGTTCGCCGCCACATCGGCGGTACAGACCCCGCCGGCCCTCTGGTTCGGGCTTGCGAGCCTCGGCATGCTCGGTTATGCCCTCTTGCGGAAGATCATCACCTGGTCGTCGGCTGCCTTGCAGCTTGGCGTGCTGATAGGCCTGGCGATGACGGTGGGCGGCTCGATTTGGTCTCCGTACCAGAAGCTGCTGGTGGCTGAGGTCTATGTGCACACCCGGCCAAATGGCCGATCCGTGCCGGCGGGCTATCAGTTGGACACGCAGGTCGGTTTTCATCAGCATGCCTACGATCTCTCGCCGGAATTCCTGGCCACCGTGCAGGGCGGGACGCCGGATCTCCCAGCGTTGGGCCAAATCTACAATCTGCCGTACATCTTCATCAGGCCGGGTGCGGACATCCTGATCGTCGGAGCGGGGATGGGAAACGACGTGGCCGCGGCGCTGCGTGCGCAGGTTGGTCATGTCGATGCTGTGGAGATTGACCCTCGCATCCTGGCGTTGGGCGCGGGGCTCCATCCGGAACACCCCTATGACGATTCACGGGTACAGGCCGTGGTAGACGACGCGCGCTCATTTATTCAGAAGACTGACAAGCGCTATGACGCCATCGTGTTCGGTCTGCTCGATTCGCACACCCTGCTCTCCGGCATTTCCGGCGTGCGCCTGGATTCGTACGTCTACACAGAGCAGGCCTTCGCAGCAGTTCGGCAGCGGCTGAAAGATGGTGGGATAGTATCAGTAACTTTCCTGACCGTGGAACCCTGGATCGAAGATCGGCTAGGGCGAATCCTGGTTCGGGAATTCGGCGAGGACCAGGTCTGGGTGTCCAGGAGCGTGCTGGGAACGACCTATATCGCCGGGCCGGTCGAAGACGCTCTAGCCGTAAGCGCCGGACTCGCCCGGTGGGAGCCGGACCCGGCATGGGACCGATCACCCGTCCCCACCGATGATTGGCCCTATCTCTATCTGCGATCGCGCAGCCTGCCGGCGGTCTACTGGCAGTTTCTGGTGCTGATCGGCATCATCGTCGTGCTGATCATGGCGCGATCCTTTCCGATGCTGCTTCGCCCGGACTGGCATTTCTGGTTCCTAGGGGCCGCGTTCCTGCTGATCGAGTTCAAGAGCATCACCGAACTGGCGCTGTTGTTCGGGACCACCTGGTTGGTCAACGCCATAGCCATATCCGGCGTGCTGATCATGATCGTGCTGGCCAACGCGGTCGTGTTGCGCAGTCGCCGGATCAAGCTGAACGTCGCCTTCCCGCTGCTGATCCTCAGCCTGCTGCTGCTTTACATCCTGCCGCTTCAGTCGCTCAATACGCTGGATTTCCTGCCCAGGCTGATCCTCGGTGGTGGCATTCTCTCGCTGCCGCTCTTCTTCTCAGGGCTCATCTTCGGTGAATCGCTTCGCCGTGCCGGCGAGACTTCCCGGCCGCTAGCATCCAACCTCGCCGGTGCCATGGCCGGAGGCCTGCTCGAGTACGGCTCGCTTGTTTGGGGAATCAAAAGCTTGTATCTCATGGCCCTGGGTTTGTACCTGGCGGCCTGGCTCGACCTGCGGTTGCGCGCAAGGTCCGACTAGCAGCTCAGCAGATCAGGTCTGACAGCAGCGTTGGCCCCGGGACGATTTCCCAGCTGCGGGAGCCGGGAAGGCAGGCAAGGGGACAAAAGGCGCAGGAGAACTAGGGGGCGGAGCGAAGAGGCCGCCCCGACTACTATTGATATCGGGCGCCGAATTCGAGGAGGGTGGCGATGGCGGACTCGGGCAGCGTCGCATCCTTGGGCAACTTGCGGACGGCCGACTTGAGTTTCTTCACATGCAATGCCAGGATCGGCGTGTCGGGGACATCGACCTTGACCCCCTCGTGGTGGAAGACCAGAATGGGCTTGATCGCTGCCTCGACTTCGCCGACAGTCAGGCGAAGGGCGCGTTCAACGGCGGCAACAGCTCGTTGCGCTTCGCGATCCACCGAACGGATCGGCCGTCGACCCGCCCGGCGGAACAAGCTCCCCTTCGATACCGTCTGATACCACTCGCCGTCTTCGTATGTGATCTGTCCCTCCTCGCTGCGTGGCAGGAGGATCAGCACTCCCGGTGGTCCGATCAAGACGTGTTCGAACCCGAGCAAGTAGTGAAAAAGGCTGAATCGGCCGTCGAGCCCTTTGAGGCCGTCGCTGATCAGTTCGTCGAGGCGCGGGTGCCTGCCATAGCGATTCACAAAGGAGACGCCTATCTGGGCGATGACGAACGCTCCCAGGGCGACGCCCGTGAGCATCAAGCTGTCCTGCGGTCGGGTGAAGCTCAGAACGAGGACCAGGATGGCGGCCGCCAGGCCCCCAAAGAAGAAGACATTTCCCATCAAGCTGTAGCGTTTGACCAACCGCTGATTCAGCGCGAGTTGCATCCGTCTTCGACTTTCTCCAGGACAAGGCACGCGTTCTGGCCGCCAAGTCCAAACGAGTTCGATAGGACGACATGTACGTCCGCCGATCTCGGCTCCCCCGGGACGTAATCCAGATCGCATTCCGGATCCGGATGTTCGTAATTGATCGTGGGGTGGATTTGACCCCGCCCGATCGTGAGAGCACACACGACGGCCTCGATCGCGCCGGATGCCCCGAGCGCGTGACCGAGCATGGATTTCGTGGATGAGATCGGTAGGTCGTACGCGTGCTCACCGAACAACTGCTTGATGGCAAGCGTCTCGACGGAGTCGTTGGCCGGCGTCCCCGTGCCGTGGGCATTGATGTAATCAACTTGGTGCGGCTCGACCTCGGCTGCCCGGAGAGCCCACTTCATCGTGCGGATGGCGCCGCCCGCAGTCGGGTCAGGAGCGGCAACATGGAAGGCATCGCTCGAGCTGGCGTAGCCGGCGACCTCAGCGTAGATGTGAGGCGCGCCTCTGCTGCAGGCATGCTCGAAGTCCTCGAGAACAAGAAAGGCCGCGCCCTCTGAAAGAATGAAGCCCTCCCTGAGCGCATCAAACGGGCGAGAAGCGTGTTGGGGATCTTCGTTGAAGCCCGTCGGCAAGGCGCGCATCGCCGAGAATGCCGCGATGGCGAAATCGGTGATCACCGCCTCGGTGCCGCCGGCGATGACCACATTCGCTCTTCCGGCGCGGATGGCATTCGCCGCCTCGCCGATGACCTGCGTCCCCGAGGCGCACGACGTCGTTACGGTGGTGTTAGGTCCGAGGGCGCCGAATTGATGCGTGATGTGGAAGGCAGGCATATTGGGTAGGACCGAAGGCGCCGAAAACGGGTTGACTCGACCCACTCCGTTGGACCGGAAATTCTGGATCCCCTTGTCCAACCGGTCCACTCCTCCAACGGCGGTGCCAACATATACGCCGACCTCTTCAGGGTCGTTCAGGGGCATGTCCAGCCCCGAATCGGCCACGGCCGCCATCGAGGCTGCCATCCCCATTTGAGACACTCGTGACATGCGTCGCGCTTCTTTGGCGGGCATGTAGTCCACTGGGTCGAATTCTGTGACCTCACCGGCGATGCGGCAGGGGAGCCTCGAGGCATCGAATTGGGTGATCGGGCCGACTCCAGATCGACCCTCCAGCAACGCGTTCCAGAACGAATCGAGGTCGCATCCAACGACCGAGATGATGCCCATTCCGGTGATCACGACGCGTCTTGAATGGTTGGCTGACGTCATTGGGTGACCTCGGCCACGGCTCCCAGACGTGTTTGAATCGCCTGCCTCAGAGCCTGAAGCAAACCGCGCTCGACTGCCAGCCGGGCTCCCCTGACCGCGTTCACCAGGGCGCGCGCATCTGAGCGTCCGTGGCCGATGAAGACCAGACCGTCGATCCCGAGCAGCGGTACTGCCCCGTATTCGGCTGGATCCATGATGCGGCCAACCTGGCGGAACGCTGGGCGAGCCAGCAGCCCACCGACCGCTGTCAGAGGAGATGCCTGAATATGCTCGCGTATCAGCTCGCTGAGAAATCGCGCCACGGCCTCGCTCGTCTTCAAGAAGACGTTTCCGACGAAACCATCGGTGACGGCCACGTCCGCGCGGCCAGCGTAGAGCTCCTTGGGTTCGATATTCCCGATGAAATTCAGGCCGGCTTGCTCAATCAAAGGATAGGCTTCCTTGATAAGCTGATTCCCCTTGCCGGATTCCTCTCCGTTGGAGAGCAGCGCCACCCGTGGACATTTCTTGCCCTGGACGACCTCGGCGTAGATCGAGCCCATGACTGCGAATTGAGCCAGGTATTCCGGTCGGCAATCGGTGTTCGCACCGATGTCCAGCACCGCACACTGGCCGCCGCGAACGGGGAAGAGCGGCGTCAGCGCCGGCCGTTTCACGCCGCGGGCCCGGCCTAGCCGGAAGAGCGCGTTGGCCATGGCTCCGCCGGTATTCCCGGCGGTCACGAATGCGTCCGCCTCGCCGTGCTTGACAAGGTCCATACCGACGGCCATTGAGTTGCGGGCCTTCTTGCGCGCCGTCTCGGCCGGGCTGTCGGTCATCTCGAGGACCTCCGGCGCATCCACCAACACGACATCTGACGTCCCGCCGCCTGCCTGTCGCAAGAGTGGCTCGAGTGTCGTCTGCGGACCTGTCATCAGAATCGGGTCGCCCCAGCGACGCGCGCACTCGAGCGCGGCCTGTATTTCCGGGGTGGGGTGATCGTCGCTCCCCATTCCGTCGAGCACAATTCGTGTCACGCGTGCCTCCGATGCGGGTAATCACGCATCATGGCTGCTGAACATGCACTGCGGCTCCCGCCTTCAGGCAGTCTATCCATCCTGCCGGGAGCCACAGCCCAAGCTGGTTGTTGTTGACATCCCATGCGCGACAGCTATAATACCCCGGATCTGCCTGACGCAAACGCGCTGGTGCTGGAACTGGCAGACAGGCATGGTTGAGGGCCATGTGCCGCAAGGCGTGGGGGTTCAACTCCCCCCCAGCGCACTCAAGTAGGAGCCATCATCTGATGGCTCCTTTGACTCCCGGCATCGGTTTTGTTCCCGGTCGATCGTCCTGGCCGATCACTCCTCGAACCTCATCCTCTGTTCGATGAATCGGACCACTCCTGACAAGGCAAGTGTCATCGCCAGGTAGAGAAACGTGACAACGTTGAACGTTTCGAACACCCGAAATGTGCTTGCGCGCCTCAAGCGGCCCAACTGTGTCAATTCGGGCACCGCCAGCACGGTCAAGAGGGACGAATCCTTCAGCATGGAGATGAAGTCGTTGCCGAGCGGCGGGAGAACCCGCCGAATCGCCTGCGGCAGGATGATGAAACGCATCGCCTGGACGTACGTCATCCCCAGGGAGCGCGCGGCCTCCATCTGACCGCGGCTGATCGACTGGATCCCCGCACGGAATACTTCGGCTTCGTAGGCTGCATAGCCAACCGATAGGGCGATGATCCCGCGGGCCTCGATGTTGATCTGACGGATGCTGAAGTCGGCTAGGCCACCGAAGACATTTCCGAGTCCGACGGATGTCGCCAGCGTGCCTATGCCGTTGATCAAGGCCACTGCGGCGGGAACCATGACAAAGGCAACGTAGAGCATAAGCACAATGAGCGGGACGCCGCGCGCCGCTTCAACGTACAACGTGGAGATTGTGTAAAAGACTGTGTTCTTGGAGGTCCGCGCCAGACCGGTGATCAGTCCGGCGGCCGTCGCCAGGAGATAGGCGCTCAGGGTGATGCGGATCGTAACGCTTACGCCGACGGAGAGAAAGGCGAAAGTCTCCCTGTAGCCCTGATTCGCGAGGATCAAATAGGCGAAAATAAGTCCGGTGGCAACAATGATGATCGCCCACCAGGGCAATGCGCTGAGGAATGACCCCTCCCCTTCGAACTCGGCCGGCGATCGGACCTCTGGATGCTCCCGCGGCGTGGATGACACTGACACTACCCTAATGCAAGTGCAGGCAGGTCGCCGGGAAATGCGACCTGCCTGCGGATCTAGCCAGGTGTTGAGCTACCTGCGCGTTGGCTAGGGGTTGAACCACTTGTCGTTCAATGCCTTGAGGGTCCCGTCGGCCTCCATCGAAGCCAGGGCGGAGTTCACGGGCTCGATCAGATCGCTGCCCGGCGGGAACACGAAGGCAAGTTGTTCGTCCGAGGTGAGCGTCGGGCCGATCGCCATTTTGCCCGGGTTGGCGCCGATGAAGCCGACAGCCGAGACTGTGTCGATCACGACACCATCGATATCGCCGGACATCAAGGCCGACGTGGCGCCGCCGAAGTCCTCGAAGCTCTTGACGCGTGCCTCTGGGAAGTTCTCCTTGGCGACCATTTCGTTCGTGGTCCCGATCTGGGTGCCGACTAGGAAGTTGTCGTCCGCCTTGGCCGCATCCAGAGCCGTGCCTTCCTCTCCGGCACGCATCAGGAGAACCTGGCCGATGGTGACATACGGCGTTGAGAAATCGACGATCTGATCGCGTTCTTCAGTGTAGGTCACGCCGTCGGCCAGCATGTCATACTCGCCGGCCTGCATGGCCGGGAAGATGCCGTCCCAGGCGGCTTCCTTGAAATCGGGGACGCAATTGATCCGGCTGCAGATCTCTTTCACGGTGTCGTAGTCCCAACCGACACCCTGGCCGCTGGCTTCATCGATCGAGTTGAAGGGCGGGTAGGCGTTCTCAACAGCGACTGTGATGGTCCGTCCGCCGAGGTCCATCGGATTCGGTGGCTCGGGGGTCGGCGTCGCCGCGGCTCCACAAGCGGCGAGGATTAGCGCCGCCAGGATCACAACTGAAAGGATTGCACTCTTCTTCATGCCTCTCCTCCATATCAAGGACTTTGCTGAATCTGGGAATCGTGCGTGTGTCTCGTTTGGCATGCGCCTCCTCGCTTGTCGTGGCGAATCGAAAACATGGTGTTGATGCGTGCCCGGAGGTCGTTCACCGGGCGATTACAGGTAAGCATAGCCAAACTCGGCGTGAATAGCAAGACCTTGCCCAAATCCAGCCGTGGCGCTGGGCAGACATTCCTGCGTGGGCCTTCCGATTGGAGTACGTCTTGCAGTCCGGTCATCTCATTTTCATGTGCTGGCTGCAAGCGAAACAGGAGAGGCCTCGTCAGAATTCGGAATTGGCCTTGACGATCCCCGGATTACCGCAAGGCATCCCAGGACGATCTGCACAATTATGCTGGTGGTGTAGCCTGGGCCCACGGCAGATCGATGTGAATCATCTCAGGCTCAAGCGGCAGGAGTGGCGCAACCGCATCGACCAGGACCTTCACGTCCACGGACAAGAACCCATGCTCAGGCAGGATCGCCAAGAGTGGTGTGAGATCGGGATGTTCCTCGAGGTCCGCAACCCGTCCGGCCATGGATTCAACGAAGTGTTGCTGAGTTGAGAGCAGCGCCTGCGGATTGTCACGCAGAAGGCCCACGACGCTGACCACCTGGGAGCCGTCCATCCTTGCGCCGTTGACATCAATCCCTCCCAGATAATCGACGACCGAACTGAATCCTTCTTCATCCAGCACGATGATCGCATTCGGTGTGAGAGGCACGAGCTCCTGCAATGCCTGGAGGAAAGCCGGCTCGACACCTCGGTCGGCCTCCCAGGAGAACATGTCCCTCAAGTTGTCGGACGAGTTCTCGTACGGCTCGAGATCGATCGGCATTCCAAACAGGAATAGATCCTTGGCGGGCAGACGATACGTGGCGAACCAGATCGCCTCGAGGGCCGGGGTGGAACGACCGAGGTCGTCGACGCCGAGCAAGATGATCGTCTGCTGGTCCGGACGGCGGGGGGAGATGAAGGTCGCGGTGGAGGTGGGTGAAACGGTCCTCGGCCGGCTCTGTTGACTGACGATGACCGTGAGTACGCCGAAGACAAAGAAGACCAGCATGACGACAGCGAGGATGGTGATGGGGGGACGTCTGGTCATGTTCTCGTCGACAGGAGAGAATGGGGGACCGATGCTCCCGGATTCTACCCTCGGCGAGCAGGCACTGCAACGCAAGCCCGCCGATTCTTCGCAGTGCGCGTGGTTCGGGCGATATGAGGCAGTGGGGCGGCCTGGCCGCCCCACTGCCTCATATCGCCATGTGCGTCGGAATGGCGCGAAATACTATGGAAGGACCATCATCAGCGCGGCGCCGACGAAACAACCGACCAGATAAGCGGCTGCTGCGCCGGCTGTCAGCGGCGCATAACGCATGATCCGGCGGAGCGTCTTTCTCCTGCGGAGAGCCTGATCGGCGACGAAGGCAACCGCGCCCCAAAACACCATTCGGGCCGTCTCCTCATGCTGGCTGATGATGGATTCCATCGAAGCTACCTCGAAGTGCTGATGCGGATGATACGGCCGCGCTCATCGGCAACGACGCGCACGATCCGGCTGAGCTTCTTGCCGCCCGGAAGATCGGCCTTGCCTTTGAACGTCAGGGTGAAGCGCGCTTTGTCAGCGGAATCGCGCCGGACGGTGGGGCGTACACCTCGCATCTCAGGGAAGGTCTTGGTCACTTGCCGACTGACTTTGGTTACCAACTCATCGCTCACGGTGGACACTCCTGATCAGGCCGAAGCCATCCGCCGACGCAAGAAAGCCGGCAGATCCAGATCCGTCTCGACGGAAGGCGGCTGGGTTGTGTGCAAAGTGACCGGGGCCAATGCCTCGGAGGCTTTGACGACCTCCGGCTGGATGATCGAAGCGAGCGGCCGACCGCCGATTCCGGTGACGATGAGAATCACCTGGGCTCTTCCTTCCATCTCCGGTTCAGTCGTAGCACCGAGGATGATCTCGGCGTCTGGGGCGAGACTGGCCCTGAGATCGGTGACCGCGTGGCCCACCTCATGTAGCGTCAGATCCTCGCCGCCGGTGAAGTGCACCAGGACCCCACTCGCCTGCCCGAGGCTCTCCAATTCCAGAAGCGGATGATGCAGTGCCTGGTTGATCGCATCGGTCGCCTTGTCCGAGCCTTGGCCGAGGCCGATCGCCATCAGGGCGCCGCCGCCGTGCAACATGAGCTGGCGCACGTTGGCGAAGTCGACATTGATCATTCCCGGCTTGGTGATCAGTTCCGAGATCCCCTGAATGCCCTGGCGCAAAACATCATCGGCCAATCGGAAGGCGACCTCGAGGCTCACGTCGCGCGGAACGACCTGCAGGAGACGATCGTTGGGGACGGTGATCAGTGTGTGCGTATGGGGCTGTAGCAGGCGAACGCCTTCGGTTGCGTTGTGCGATCGCCGAACCATCTCAAACGCGAACGGCATGGTCACCACGGCGATGACAACCGCGCCGACTTCTTGGGCGATCTCGGCCGCCACCGCAGCCGAACCCGTCCCTGTACCTCCGCCCATTCCGGCCGTGATGAAAACCATGTCCGAGCCGGAAAGCGCCGAGGCGATCTCGCGACTGCTCTCCATGGCAGCGGCTGCCCCGATCTTAGGATCACCGCCGGCGCCCAACCCGCGTGTGATGCGCGGGCCAAGCTGTATTCGAGTCGGCGCCAGGCTCGAAGTCAAGGCCTGGCGATCTGTATTGGCGGCGATGAAATCTACGCCGGAGAGGCCGATCTCGATCATCCGGTTTACCGCGTTCGACCCGCCTCCACCCAATCCGAGCACCTTCACCACCGCCCGGCCGATGGGGCTGGTCTCCGGCGCGGGGGTCGATTCGGCAGTGGGGAAGAACCGAATGTTCTCAACCATGGTTTGCTCCTAACCCCAACGGGAAACGAAAACCTGAACGCTTCGATCTTCGCTGTGTCATCACGCGCTCGACGGTACAGCCGGCGCGACGCAATGTGTCTTCTATGGACTTCGGAATGGCCGACTCGTCTCCAACGAGAGTCACCTTGCGAGCCAATCGGGCCTCCGCTGGGGAGAAACCGACGGTGGCCCGTTCGGCGATGGCGTACTCGCCGACCGAGGCCCACTGGAAGATGTCCGAGGCGCCCCGCGGCACGGCCATCAGGACGTAGTGCTCCAATGACTTGGATTGGGGCGCATCGGGTGTCTTGGCAGCTCGACGCAGGAAATCACGCATGGCTCCGACGATCGGCCGGGGTTTTCCAGAGGGAGGGAACCAGGCCATTTCTGCTTCGGGGGCCGACTCGGCGGCCGCCAGGAGATAGAAGCTGAAATTCAGCAGGTCGGACGGCACAGCTCCGCTGTCCAACGCGCGGATGATCGAGAGGTTCAGATCAACAACCTTCGACGGCCCCAGCTTAGTTCCGTTGGTCTCATCCGTGGCGCCCCCGGCGACAACCAACATGGGCACGGTGCGCTCGAGCGCCTTAACGGCGATGGCGGAGTACCAATCGAAGATGCGAAAGCCGCGTTGATCCTGCGTCCCCTCCGGGGAATGGTAGGGACGGGCTTCGGGCCAGGCCTGTGGGCCACCGGCGCCCCATTCCAGCCCGTGGTCCCCAGTCCAGGCGTACATGGACAATGCCATGTCCTCGAGCAACGGGGTCTTGCCGCGCCGGGCAATGGCTCCAAGGGCAGCCTCGAGAAACGCGGTGTCCCAATAATCTCCACCGGGCTCGAGAGGTGGAAACACAGGCTGCAAGCCGACCTGGCGCTCTAGCTGCAAGACGGGAAGGGCGATGTCCAGAAACCGCTCGACCAGTCCGCTCTTCGCCCAGGCGGACGACTTCCAGCTCCGTTGCATGTTTGGGCGATCGAAGACCACGACGTATCGGACCCCCCATCGGGCGTAGCTGGGCAGGATCGCCGACAGCTCTTCGGGGCTATGCTCCCCGATGGCGCAAGGGATGTGGACGATGGGCTCAATGCCGGCTTGCTTGAGACCCCGGATGAACGCCTCCGGCACGGCTCGTTGTGGGGTGGCGCGAAGGGTCAGCCAATGAGCGCCCAGCTCGTCGAGCACCGGCAGCCAGGTTTCGAGGTCTCGGGCGGTGTAGTGTTCGGCGTCAGGGTAGTAGTAATAGCCGATCCGTTGATTTGCTGTTCCCATGGAGGACATCCTCGGTCCTCTGCATGATGCAAGGTCTGTGCCGTCCCGATCACCTGGAGACCGCGAGCTTCAGCACCTTGCCGGACGGATCGAGAGTGAGCCGGGCGTAGTGCGAGTGATGCCGGTTCCCCGATGGGACCTGCTTGGAGAACGTGACCACGTACGTCGGCTTGTTGTCGGTCGGACCGACCTTGATCCCCAGTTGGTGAGACGGGCAGGTGTGACCTACGCCGTCACAGCCGCAATGCTGGGAGTGGATGTGACATTCGGCGTCCGACAAGCCCGGGAGATACTGGGCCACGATAGACTTGATCCGGCCGAGGGCTTCCGACTGGATCTCCTGCTCTGCCACATCTCGGCCGCCGAGCGCGCAAGCCGTCTTCATCTGGGTCGGGCGCGAGCTGCGGCGGATCACCGACTTTCGGCCCACGACCGCTGGCGCATGACCGGGCGCGTACAAAGGGTCGCCGTAGAGGACGAAGGAGATGAGGGTCTTCTGATCCTCACCGTCGAGGTAGCTTTGGCGGCGGTGCATCGCCCCGGCCAGCCCGAGCTTGGCCCGGCGCAGCGCCTCACCTGCGGGCAGTCCCTGGTTCAATCCCTCCCAGAACAATCGACCAAGCAGGTCAGCTCCGATCAGGGGTGGGGTGACGGAGCCATAGGACACTTTGGTCGATCCAACGACCCCGTGCGTACCTGAGGCGAGGAACTTCAGGCACAAGGCTGTCTCGGTCGTCTTGTCGAGCACGTTCGCCCCATAGCAAGCTTCGGTGAAGACGATCCGTGGGGCGCGGCCGCTGTTCACCACGTCTTCCGGACGCAAGGCAATCGGGAAGTCCGTCACGGCCTGCTTATCGCGCAACGGATCACGCTGACCGAACCACTCCGGACCATCGGCGATGCCATGCAAGTTGAAGTAGGAAAGGCGCGTCGGCGCCCCAGCCGCCGCAGGCAGCGCACCGGTCTCAACCGGAGGAGAGGTGAAGAGTGCAGCCGGATCGCCGATGGTCCGAAACACGGCCAGGGAAGCCCGGCGCCAGATGCTGGCGCTGTAGCCAAGAGCGCGGACGTGGCGCCGCAGGATGCGGTTGATGAGGTTCGAAATCGCCAGTTGGAAGCGCATCCAGGGTGTGATCGCCCTGACAGAAATCAGATGTTCGTCTGCAGCAATCCGGATCTGCTTCACCAGCAGCTCAAGATCATCATCCGTTGGTAGCCGTCCAACTGGCCACTCAGGAGCGAAGTAATTCTCGTCGGTTGTAGCGTACGGGTTATCAGAAGCAACCGACTCATCGTCGTCGTCCGTCGGGTTGGGCAGCATATGGAATGGCACAGTTCTGTGCCCCCCGATGATCAACAGCGCGCCGATCATCTCGCCCCGTTTGGCCAACTCGTGGTCGAGGTCGGCCAGACGCAGCTTGATCTGCCAGGCGTTCCCCGGATCGACGGGCGCAATCCCGAATCCCTGGAGTGAGGCAGGGTCATCCATGTACACACGGTAGGCCGACCATCCCGGCCGTCGACGGACGGCCTGCACCAAGGACATCACAGTCTCGTCCAGTCGACGGAATCGATCGACGCCGAACGTCTGGATGAGCGGTGTCCTGTTCGAAAGCACGACGTAGGCAAGAGAACGGTTGTCTTCGTCGGAGCGTCGATGTCGCACGTTCAGGCTGGCCGCGATTCGGTCAAATTCGGCCCTGACTTCATCCACCGGATTTGCATCGGGAGATCCGTCCTCGTGTCTGTCACCTGGGTCCGGCCCGCGGAAGGCCTCCCAAGGTTCAGGAGTTGGAAGTGCGTCGTCGTCGACCGGGGACTGAGGCGAGCTCGGCGGAGCTTCGTCATGCTGATCTCCGGAAGAAACCTCGGCCTGACCCGCAGTGTCCGCTGAATCCTGCGGAGCCGAATGCGCTGAGACCGGACCAGAGGCGAGCTTGTTGTCGCCAAGGACCGCGGCGACCTCTGCCGGCACGGGTCGGGTGGAATCGATGGAAAGCGTCGAAGGCCAGAGATCCTTGTAGGGGTGATCGTCTCCGAGTATGCGACGAACCTGGTCTCCTGTCGGATCATCCGCCGCGGCGCGATGCAGATACTCGACTCCCCGCCCGGTTTCGCCGGTGGTCATCAGTTCATCCGCGACGACCAATCGGAATGCGACGCACTCCGGCCAACGGTCACAGCCTGTGCGCGCCAGGGCGTAGGCCGCGGCGCGATCACCTGATTCGAGATGGGCCTTCACGGCGATCAAAGTCGGGAGTGGAATATCGGGGTCAGCCGAAAGTACCTGTTGTGCTGCAATCTGGGCGGCAGGCGCGTCACCTTTCTTGAGCGAGTCAACGGCCCGGCTGAGGGCGAACGCCCACGACGGCGCCTTTGCGCGCTCCATGTCCTGTCCACGCAGCGCGCCGGCGCACGCTTCGATCACCGCAGCCCGTGTGGGGTATCCAGCCTTTCGCAGCACCTTGGACAACGACTCGTAAGCCTCGGCGTTTTCCGGATCCGCCAGGATCAAGCCTGACAGGCGGTCGATGGCCGGGTGGTTGAGGTCCTGGGCGGCCTCGATCCGAGCCAGGAGATACGCGACTTTGTGGTCCCCGGGCCAGGCCGATAGCCAATCCGCCGCGAGCATCCGGGCGTAGTCCGGTCGCCTGGCGATTTCCGCGGCATTGATCAAGTTGATGCACGTCTGTCGATCGATCATCAGGGCACCGCCGTCTGCCGGATGCCGCCATGGACCAGTTCGAGGGCGCGCACCGCGGCCAATTGGTGTAGGACATCAGAGCTGCGTGGATTCAGTTCGACGGCGCGTTTCAGCATCGCGCCGGCCTGTTCGTAGGCTTTGAGGCCCTTCAAGACGAGGCCTGCACGGTAGTGCGCCTCGGCATTCGCCGGATCCAGATCAATGGCGCGTTCGTAGGCATCCAGAGCGCGCTTCAACTCTCTTCGGTCCTCATGCAAATGGCCGATTTCAACGGCGACGTTGGGATCCAGCGAGCTTCCGGCGTCGATCTGGGACAATTCGCTGAGGGCCCGATCGAGATGGCCGGCTTCGCGGCTGATTCGCGCCAGCGCGAGGCGATACACGGAATTCCTCGGCGATAGGCGCGAGGCCTGCTCGGCAGCGCTCAACGCGAGCTCCAGGTCTCCGGCTGAGCGAGCGGCCTCGGCCAGCGAGGCCCAGATCCCATCGTCTTCGCCCGCCGTCAGGGTCAGCGACTTCAAGGACTCCACGGCCTCCGGAGCCCGCCCAGCCCTGACCAGCAGGCTGCTCCTCGCCACTCGCACCGCGATTGGATCGGGCGCACTTTCAAGAGCGCGGTCATAGGCCAGCAGCGCTTTGTCCACCTTGCCTTGTGACGCCAAAACGTCCGCCATGACCATCTGAACCTCGGAGTCGTCCGGCGCCAACTGCTGGGCGGCCAGGCTGTGCTCACGGGCCTCGCGTGTTCTGCCCAAGGCCAAGGCAGCGCGCGCCGCACCCACGAGCGCTTGTGGATCGTCCGGCGAGAGACGGCATGCTCGATCGAACCACGTCACGGCGTGATCCGGCTTGCCGAGTGCCAGGGCCAACTGGCCGGCCTCCCTCCACACATCGCCGTCTTCCGGGAACTCGTGAACGGCGCGGCCGTAGACGGCTTCAGCCTCGTCCAGTTGACCGACGGACCGGTAGGCGCGCGCCAGATGGAGCAGGTACGTTCCGTTTCGAGAGCCCAGCTCCACAGCGTGTTGCAGGTGGGGCAGGGCAGAACTCTGATCACCGATCTCGAGGTACTCACGCGCGAGTGCGTAGTGCCAGGCCGGTTCGTCCGGCCAGGAAGCCAACGCCTTGTTGAATCGAGCGATAGCCTTGTCTTTCATCCCACTTGCCAGGAAGGCGCGCCCGGCGAGAAACTCGGCTAGCGGCATCACGACCGGATTGGAGGCGGCGTATGAGAAAGCCTGCCTGGCTTGCTCGTGCCGACCCATGGCCCCCTGACCGATGCCGATGATCAGCGCCGCCCATTCGCCGACGGGTCGCTTTCCCGGATCCGGGAGCATCGCCCTGAGTGCATCCATGGGTTGGCCGGCGCGCAGATAGGCGATTGCCAGACCTTCGCTCGTCTCGCCTGTGGGATCGTCGCTCGCTTGCGCTTCCAGCGCCTCAAGATCGGCGGCGTCCGCCTTTCCGGAAGATGCCATGGCACGCCTGTTCAATAGCGCCAGGTCGTCGGCGTCCAGTCCCATGCGTCCGCCCCGGGCGAACGCGGTCCGCATCCCCTTGAGGAAGGTGTCACCCTCCCACACTTCCGAGGGCGCGTGGGCAGATGCCTCGGCCGAAACGGCGTATAGAGAGCGGGCATCCGCCAGCCGAACGCGAGCGGACAGCCATGCCTTGAACACAGAAGCGTCGTCATTCGCCGAAAGCCATCTCTCGAGGACGGCGATCGCCGAGTCCCAACGCGTCAGCTTGAGCGCGGCGCGTGAAACATGTATGACATCTTCAGCCGATCCCATCGGTATCTGCAGGGCTCGGTCGAGTGAGGCCTCGGCCGCGTGCATGTCGGCGTTCGTCAACTCAGACAAGGCGAGCATCGCCAGGGTAGCCGGTCGAACGTCTTGATCCTCTGCCGCCGTCCGTAGAGCCTCGAGGGCCTCCTGCGTTTTTTCCGTTCGCAAGTACGCTTCACCCAGGGCGGCATGCACATCCGAACGGGCAGGGGACATGCTCGCGGCGCTCTCTAGAATCCCGATAGCTGTCTCTGGAGATCCGTGCTGCAGCTGCAGACGCCCGGCCTGAAGCGCCAGATCGACATCGTCCGGCGATCGCTCGAGGGCTGTCTTGAAGTGGCGCATGGCAGACGTGTGATCGCCAACTTCGAGCGTGGCGCGGGCGAGCATCGCCGGAAGGGCCGGATCCTGAGGTGACAGTGTGAAGGCCTTCTCCCATTGCTCAATGGCCTCTTCCCGACGTCCCAGGCTTTCTAGTGCCGTGGCGATTTCCTTGAATGCGTGTGCGTCTTGAGGGTTTAGTGCAGCGCGCCCCTTCCACGCCCACAGTGCGCTCTCGGTGTCTCCGGTTTCGGCGCTGACGGAGGCCAGGTCGGCCAGAAGGTCAGGGTCCGGATCGGAATTCTTCGCTGCCGCCAAGAGCAGACGCTTGGCCGAAATTGCCGATCCCAGGTCGAGCAAGACTGAAGCACCCCGTCGGAGGACAGTTGGGTCGTGGCGCCTTGCGAAGAGGGCTGATGCGAGCGCGTCGCGCGACTGCTGAATGTCACCGGCCCCAAGCGATGCTCGCGCCAGATCCAACTTGACATCAGCGGACTCAGGCATGATCAGCACGAGGCGCGAAAGCGTTCCGAGGGCACGATCCCAACGCCCGTCCTCGAGAGAAACATGCGCGAGCTGGGCCAGCGATTCTGGATCGTCCGGCGCCAGGGCGCATGCCTTCTCGGCAGATTGGATGGCGTGGTCGAGGAGCCCGGCCGCCTGGTAGGCGATCGACAAGCTCGTCAGTATGTCTGCCGATGATGGGATGACGGACCGGGCCGCTTCGAGCTGAGAGACGGCGACGTCTGGCTGGCCATTGGCGATCGCTGCCTGCGCCAATCCGAGTACACATTCCTGGTAGTAGGCGAGGTCGGTGGTGGCATCGACCGACTTCGGGAGGCAGCCCAGGAAACGCCGCACGGCCTTGTCAGCTTGGCCGGCCAAGATGAACGCACGACCGGCCCAGATCCCTGCCTTCGGATCGATCGCGCCTGCCGAGTCAAATGCGTCGAGCGCTTCGCTGATCCGGCGTGCGTCACCGGTGGTGGTCGCGGCCTTGACCAGGATCCGCCCGGCCAGGGATCGGGATTCTGCCGGGGCGTTCTCGGGGATCACCCCAAGGACATCCTGGGCTTCGGCGAACCGGCCGGTCGATTCGTAGGTCAAAGCCAGGGCAAGGCGCGCGTCCCAACTCCCGGGCCATGTCTGAGCTGCCTGCTGAAGCACCTCGAGGGCCTTCTCAGTGTGTCCGAGAGCACCCAGCAGCTCGCCTTGCTCGATCAACCAGGACGGTTGGCCGGAGGACAGTTCAGATGCCTTCTCGGCTGCAGCCAGCGCCTCACTCAAACGGCCGTCCTGTTTCAGCCAACGGGCATGAGCCATGTGAAGATCCCCGCTGTGCGGGGCCGACTGGACGGCGGTCGAGAGAGTAGCTCCTGCGCCTGCGTGGTCACCTTCAGCGAACTGTGTCTCCGCCAACGCGATCCAGCCTTCGGCCGAGTCAGGATTCAGTCTGGTCGCCTCCTCGATGTGTCGCCGCGCAGCCTGCGGATCTCCCAAGGCCATAAGAGCCCGACCTAGGTAGACCATCGACTTGTACGACTCGGGACCGATCTGCAGGGCGCCTCGGGCGGCCTCCTCGGCGATTGGATACTCGCCCGATGCGAGTGCGCATTCGGCCAATGGATCGAGATGGACGGGGTCAGCCGCTGCCAGGGCCTGCCAATAGGGTAGGGCGCCTTTGGGATCGCCCCCGGACCTGAGGCTGGTCGCAAGGATCTGCAATGATTGAAGATCCGAGGGATCCAACGCTCGGACGATACGAGCCTGGTCGGCGGCTCCCAGGAAGTCTCCGGCATCGGATTGGATCGACGCCAGATTTCGCCTCGCCTCGATACTCGCCGGTCGAAGCTGGACCTCCCGTTGGGCCAACTCGATAGCCGTCGCCGGTCGCCCGATGCCGACCGCTGCCTCGGCAAGCCTGCGGAGCCAATATGGCTCGAGCGCGGGAGTCTCTTTGGCCTCAGCGCGCGCCAGTTCCAGATGCTCCGTGGCGGAGCTCGCTTCTCCCACGGCAAGAGAGGCCGCCGTCGCTGCAATCCGCTCCTCGACCGACGTCATCGACCCGTCCAGGAGCGTCAGGGCCTCCTCCGGGCGGCCGGCGCGCGAGAAGGCGTCGGCGAGCCAGGCGCGGCGTTTGGGTGACGGGCGGGTCCCGAGAGATCTCCGACGGGCTTCGATTTCGACGACGGCTTCGTCGTCCTCCCGCGCGCCATCGGCGATATGGTCGGCGACGTTGGCCAGCAGATCATTGGCGGATTCCCACGCCTCATCCAGGAGTGACCGCGACTTGTCCGTGTCGCCACGCATCCGCTCCACACAGGCATTGACCACCTTCGCAGTCAAGCGGTCATGTTGCGTGACGTCGGAGATATCGCTGCCGTCCGCGCCCGCGGCATCCGCGTCGGTTGCACCGGGCGAGCCGATTTCCCGCAGGATTGGGACCACACTCAACCCCGCGACGTCGGAAGCGGATAGCAGCGCGGCCGCAGCCCGGTCTGCCGGCAAATTCGCCAAGAGTACGTTGGCAACGTATCCGGGGGGCACTGTCCCTTCTGTCGAGACGAGCGCGGCGAGAAACGCGTCCTGGTCCTCGATCTTCGGCCAAGCGCATGCCAGGGGCGACATCCTGCCGGACGGATCCGCCTGGATCGCCCGCACGATTTGTTCAATTCCCTCAGCGCTTGCCGCGCGCCGGATGATGCCGACGCCAGCCAGCGCGACTGATTCGAGATCGCGAGTTGCGTCTGCCGAATGGGAGGCTTCGATCCCCAGCATCCCCAGCCGGCTTTCATATGGCTCGGGCAGACGTGCGCGAACATCTGCTGTCTCAGGCATTCCGAGGCAGTCGGCCGCCAACGACCATGGGGTGAATGAGCGCGCTGAAGCGCCGGCCAGTCTGCGCTCGATGACTCCCTGTTCATGCAGATACGCCCACACTTCGGGAACGCGCACGAGGCGGCTAACGACTTGCGTGAGCTCGCCCGGGGTGAGTCGTTCACTCAACGCGGAAAGGGCTTCCGCCTCAGTTTTCATGGTGCTTCCTCGCAAGGGATCAGGCGACAGTCCACGTGATCTGAGTGACAACCCAGTAGCCAGCGCCGAGCATCAGCAGCCCCAGGCAAATCAGAAAGGCTCCGACACCGGTACCGGTCTTGATCAACTGGTTGATCGACGAGACCAGCTCGGCGGCGCTGCTGACCAGCCCTGAGACTTCCTGGGCCATCCCTTTCTGGCCGAGCTGGGCAGTCTGAGCTGCGAGCGCCTTGACCTCGTTCGAGTAGCCCCGTCTGATCAGCACGATCGTGCCGATGAGGACGTAGACGACGCCGAGGATGAACAGGGCACCGGCGACGATGATCTGGAAGTCACGAAAAGTGAGGGGGATCATTCTGACCTCCGAACCTGCATATGTGCGCCGGATGTTGCAAGGAGTATGCCAATATCGTTCCGTCAGGCGTCGGTCAGGGGCCTTCCAAGGGAGGTGAGGAGGTGGGGGTGTGAGATTGGGGGGGGGGGGCCCGGCCCCCCACAAAAAAACAACAA
>CAZGRL010000014.1:0-12176 GCA_964528155.1 uncultured Anaerolineaceae bacterium | reverse complement strand
GCATTCCATGGGTGGTGTGGTGGTGCGTTTGTGTGTTGGGGCCGGCTTCGCCGGCCCCATCTCTCAATCGCACCATACGGACAAGTGTTGAGGTCGCGCGGGTTTCAGGCGACCAGTTGCTGGAACTCGGGGGAGAAGTGGCCGATGTCGAGGATTTCGTCGTCGCAGAAGAGCATAGCCCGCTCGACGGCGTGCCGCAGCTCACGGATATTCCCGGGCCACGAGTGCGCCTTGAGGGCATCGATGGCCCTGGGGGAGATGCCATTGACGGCGTTGGCCGTGCGGCTGTTGATCTGGCGGATGAACGTTCCGACGAGGGCCGGAACGTCCTCGATCCGCTCGCGTAGTGGAGGCAAATGAAGATCGACGACCTTCAGTCGGTAAAACAGATCTTCGCGGAAAGACCCTTCTGCGACCATTGTCGGGAGGTCTCGATTTGAGGCGGCCACGATCTGAATGTCAACCGTTATCTCGTTCACACCGCCGACCCGGCGGAAGCGCTGCTCATCGAGAACGCGGAGGAGCTTGGCCTGCGTGTCCGGCCGGGTCGAAGAGATCTCGTCAAGAAAGAGGATGCCGCCATCGGCGACCTCAATCAGTCCTGACTTGCGTTTCTGCGCACCGGTGAAGGCGCCCGCCTCATGACCGAACAACTCCGACTCGATCATCGTCTCCGGCAGAGCGGCACAGTTGATCGGGACGAAAGGCTTGTCGGCGCGCGGCCCCATCGTACGCAGGGCTCTTGCCAGGATCTCCTTCCCGGTCCCGGTCTCGCCCGTGATCAGCACCGAAACGGAGGCATTCGCTGCCCGCTCAGCCTCATGCACGATCCGCTGCATCACGGGCGTGTCACCGACGACCCACTCGACATCTCCATGCGACGACCGACGGAGAAGGTCAAGTTCGCGGCGGAGACCGACGACTTCGCGTGCACGCTCGACAGCCGAGAGTAATCGGTCGAGGTCGAGTGGCTTCTGCAGGAAGTCCTGCGCGCCCTTCTTCATGGCCTCGACGGCAGTCTCGACCTCGCCGAAGGCGGTGATAACGATCACTGGAGGGCTGGGGTTCTCGCGCGAGAGGCGATCCAGCAATGACATCCCTGAGCCATCGGGCAGCATCATGTCGAGCATGACGACGTCGGCCTTGCCGGCGTCGATCGCCTGATGGGCCTCCTCCAGGCTGCCGGCGGCGATCGCCTCGTAGCCAGCGTCCCCCAGCGCCTCCGAAATAAAGCCTCGGGCGGCTTCTTCGTCGTCAACGATCAGGACCGTTGCGCTCATCAAACCACCTCAGCCAACCCCGCTCGCCGCAGGAACCCGGATGGTGAAAACGGTGCCGGCTCCGGCATAGCTTTCTACCTGAATGCCGCCCTTGTGCGCCGCCAGGATGCGACGACTGATGGCCAGCCCCAGGCCAGTCCCGTCTTTCTTGGTGGTGAAGAACGGATCGAATATCCGATCGATCACCGCCTGCGGGATGCCAGGCCCCGTGTCGGCGATCTTCAGTTCGACGCCCTTGACGGCGTTGGCCTCCGTCGGAGAGAGCGTGACCGAAAGCATCCCGCCCGACGTCATCGCCTGCAAGGCGTTGGTGATCAAGTTCACGACGACCTGCTCGAAGGTCCGCGCGTCGACCGCCGCCTGCGGAGTCTCCGGATCGAATGTCGTATGGCACTCGACTTTCGCCTGGTTGAAGCGCGGCTGCCATCGCGTTAGGAGGCGCGTCATGAGGTCCGCCAGATCGAGGGCCTCGATCTTCACTTCCAGCGGCCTGGCGAAGAACAGAACGTCGCTCATCAACTGGTCGAGGCGCGTGCACTCTCTCCGGATGCGCTCCAGAGATTCGTACGACGGGTGCTCAGCGCCCAGCCTTGAAGCGACGAGTTGCACGCCAGTGCTGATGTTATTGATCGGGTTGCGAACTTCGTGGGCGAAGATCGCCGTGACCTCGCCTAGCAGGGCTCTTTGCGCCAGCATCTCCGTCTGATCTTCAATGGCCTGTCGTTCGGACTGGTCGTTGAGGACGACGACCAGACGCTGACGTGTGTTGGGTGAAGCCGGGATCGCTCTCAGGGAGACCGGAATTGGGACACCGTCGCGTCGGTGGACAACCAGGCGTGGACGTTCGGCCTTGCGCTCGTGTCCGAGCGCATCGAGAAGGGTGGCCAGCGAGTCCTCCGGGCCGACAAGGACGTCCTGGATCGGGAGTCCTTCGAGCTCGCCCCGTCGATAGCCCAGCATTTCGGCGGCGGCCTGGTTGGCGCGCACCACGTGCAGTTCAGCGTCAAGTGCAAGCACGGCGTCGCTGACCGCTTCGACGAAATCGTCCACTTCTGCGTTCAGCAAAGAGGTGTTCGAGTCGAGCTCTGAGAGCATGCCTATGCGTGTATTCATCACGAGACCGGCATGACACAGATTGGCGGCGAGCGACATCAGTTCCTGGGAGTCCTCCGGCATGTCCTCCGTGGTGCGCCAGCCGGCGACCAGCACGCCGATCCAGGCTGACGAGTCTCCGAGCGGGGAGGTCTGCAGGGCGCTCAAGCCGGCTGCGCGCGCTGCCTTCTGGAGCAGATTGTCCGGCCGTTGCCCGCGTGACCAGTTGAGCGAAATCCGAAATGGCTCGAGCGAGTCAGCCGGGAGTGTCGCAGGGAACTCCGGTGGGAGGGTTCCCTGCTCGATGTACACCGGCCCCTCCGGCGAGATGCGGTAGACCCCCAGCGCGTTGGCGCACAGGAGCGAAGAGGCGGCCCCGAGCAGATCGGGCAGGGCCTGCAGCACCCCTGCGCCCAGCAGACGAGCCATATGGTCAATGGTGGCGATGCGCTCATGCTCAGCCCGCTCCTGGTCTTCCATCTGGATGCGGGAAAGAGTTGGGACTGCGGTGATCAGGAGCGCTTGTCGAGGTGTCCCGATCGAGCGGGCCCGCATGTCGATCAGGTAGACGGCGCCGTCGTGCCTCTGGATTGGGACTTCGCGAAGGCTGTGGTCAGGAGGGCCGCCAGGGTCGATGAGTTGCGCCCAGGCCCGGGCGCCGGTCTCACCGGGAAACAGGCTCTCGGGGACGAGCAGATCGAGGTCCGAGCGGGCGTAGCCCGTCAGAAGCAGGAAGGCGTGGTTCGCCGCTTGGAGCTTGGATCCGTCTCCGCTGAAGACGACGACTGCCTCGTCAAGGGTGTCGGCCAGAACGCGAAAGAGCTCGCGCGACGGATCGGGCTTGAGAAAGCGTGTGATGGGATTCGTCGCGGCCTGAGTTCTTGCCAAACCCTAGATCCTTGCGGCGCGGGCAGCCTTTCGATGTCGAAGCCTGGCGGGAAGGATACCCTCAATCGCACGATATTTGGCCACGGTCCGGCGGGCGACCTGAATGCCATCGCGCCGAAGCAACTCGACGATTTCATCGTCGGTGAGAGGTTTCGGCTCATCCTCGATGATTTCGCGGATCCGATCCCGGACCGACAGGCTTCGATCGAAGAAGCGATTGAGCGGGATGATCCTGCCATCCGGCAGGCCGATTGACTTGTGTGCCACGGCGCGTGACACGGTCGACTCGTGAACACCGATCTTCTCGGCCAGTCGGGCGCGTGTCATCGGCTTTAGGTGGCGATCCCCATGCAGGATAAACTCGCGCTGCTCACTGGTCAGCAATTCCATGAGGCGCCGCATCGTGTTGTTGCGTTGCTGCATGCACTTGACAAACAGAGAGGCGCGCTCGATATGGCGCGACCACTCGTCGGACACTTCCTCGTCCTTCTCGCTCATGGCCGTGCGGAACATCGGATTGACTCGCAGCCAACCTGACACGGGAGCAAAGATCTCGACGACGAGTTGTCCGGTTCCGTTGGAGGAGTTCTGCGACACCTGGATGTCGGGGTTGTGGTAGACGTTGGGATCCGCCATCTGCGGCTGGCGTCCGGATCCCCAGAAGGCCCGGGCGGGGTAGGGGTTGAGATTCTCCTGAATGAAGCCGGCAGCCTGACGGACTTTCTTGACGCTGACATCAAGCTTGTGGGCGATCCGATCGAACTCGCGCCTCCCCAGCTCGGAGAAGGCTTCCGTCAGGATGCGGCGGGCAAGCTGCGTGATGGGATCCTCGGGATCGAACAGGTCGAGCTGCACCAGCAAGGCGTCCCTCGGACCGCGCGTTGCCAGGCCTGGGGGATCGGCATGCGAGATCAACGCCAGGACACGCTCGACCTGACTCATCTCGCTGCGCGTCGTGCGGGCGATGATCGCCGGCGGATCCTGGAGGAATCCGTCTTCATCGAGGCTGGAGAGCACGTAGGCTGCCAGGTATCGATCCGCTGGCAGCAGGTCGGAGGCCAGCTGCTGGAGCATGTGCAGGGCCAGGTCCTCCGGGGCGGCAAGATCCTGTTCGGGCTGGTCGCCGTCGGGACCTGACATCCTCGGCGGCGTGGCGGCGTCACGCGGCGAAAGGAATACGATGGGTTCGTCGGCGCCCGTCTGAAGGCTGCACACGGGACACGGCGCATCGGCCTGCAGCTTGCGGTGGCACGTCGGGCAGATGCGCTCCTCAAGGAGCTCGAGGGCCGGGTTCTCGGCGAGCTCGGCCAGCACCTTATCCCGCAGCTCCAGGTTGGACAATGCAAGCAGGCTCATTGTCTGAGCCAGATGTGCGGTTGTCAGCGGACGAAGTGACTGATCCTGGATTTGAAGCATGGGACGCCTCGGTGGGTGAGTATACAGGAAGACCCTTGTTGACGCAAAACAGGTGCAAGTTCCGTGCCATCAATGGGCGTGATAGAATTCCGCGCATGTCGCCCGACGTGACGGTCATCGGAGGGGGATTGGCAGGCAGTGAGGCGGCGCTGCAAGTTGCGGACCGCGGGCTGGACGTGCGCCTCTTCGAGATGCGACCCGAGGTGCAGACGGGTGCCCATCGCACTCCCGGCTTGGCCGAGCTAGTTTGCTCCAATTCCCTGGGATCACAGCTTCGCGACCGGGCATCCGGGATCCTGATGGCCGAACTGGACCTCATGGGCTGTCATCTCCTCAAGTGTGCCCGCGAGACGGCGGTTCCCGCGGGTGGGGCGCTGGCGGTGGATCGGCAAGCGTTTTCAGACGCTGTGGGTCGGCTGGTCGAGGACAACCCGCGGATCGAGGTCGTCCGCCAGGAAGTCAAAACCTTGCCGCAGGGAGGAGTGGTCATCGTTGCGTCGGGGCCCCTGACATCGACTGCCCTGGCTGAGAGTCTCGCCGAGTTGACGGGAGCCGAGCATCTGTATTTCTTCGACGCCATCTCGCCCATCGTGGAAGCAGACTCGATCGACCTTGCCGTCGCCTTCCGGGCTTCGCGCTATGATCGCGGCCAGGAAGAACAAGGGGACTACCTCAATTGTCCAGTGGATCGACAGGAATACGAGGGTTTTGTCCAGGCCCTTCAATCGGCCGAACGGATCGAGCTTCGGGCATTCGAAACAGCCATTCGGGAGGGCGTTCGTGCGGGGTCCGAGCGGTTCTTCGAAGCGTGCCTTCCGGTTGAGGTGATCGCTGGCCGTGGCCGGGATGCGCTGGCGTTCGGGCCGATGAGGCCGGTCGGGCTGCGGGATCCACGGACAGGCCGGCGTCCACACGCGGTGGTCCAGCTCCGCCAGGATGACCTGGCGGGCGAGTTGTACAACCTGGTTGGCTTCCAGACCAATCTCACATACCGTGAGCAGGCGAGAGTGTTCCGCATGATCCCGGGCCTCGAGCGAGCTCGTTTCGCTCGATACGGGCAGATGCACCGGAATACGTTTGTCAATGCACCAAGACTGCTACGAGAGACACTTCAAACCCGGGCATCGGCCGAGATCCTTTTCGCAGGGCAACTGACGGGCGTCGAGGGATATCTGGGCAACATCGCCACCGGCCTGCTTGCCGGCGTCAATGCCGCCCACCAAGTCCGCGGCACGCCCCCGTTGGCTCTGCCGACCGAGACCATGCTCGGCGCGCTTTGCCACTATGTCTCCCACGCGGATGCTGCCAGCTTCCAGCCCATGAAGGCCAACCTCGGTTTGCTTCCACCTCTCCCGGATTCGCCGAAGAGGCGTCATCGGGGTGAGCGCGCTGCGGCGCACGCCGAACGATCGGCTGCCCGCTTACGCGAAGCATGGGGCGATATCCAGATTGACTGCGCATAGCCACACAATCATCCCTCCAAACCCCATTAGACCCCACATCCCAAACATGACCGAGGCTATGCGCATATTTGCGCTGGGTATCCTGATGCTCGTCGGCGGTTGCAGGGGCCCTGAATCGACGCCGGTGGCGCCGACCAGCTTTGACGGCGCCTCGGCCATGGGGTATGTGGAGCGGCAGATGACATTCGGCCCGCGCATCCCAGGGTCGGGGGCTAGCAGACAGGCCGGCGATTGGATCATCTCAAGTCTCGTGGATACTGGCTGGACGAGCGCGACGCAGACGTTCGACTATCGCGGGGTGGAACTCCGCAACATTACGGCGCGCCAGGGCGCGACAGAAGGACCGTTGATCCTGCTGGGGGCCCACTACGACAGTCGCAGGATCGCCGACCAGGATGCGTCGACCACAGACGAGCCCGTGCCGGGCGCCAATGACGGCGCTTCGGGAGTAGGTGTGCTGCTCGAACTCGCCCGGGTACTCCCGACGAACGCGTCGGCCTGCCGAGTCGAGATGGCTTTCTTCGACGGTGAGGATAGCGGGGGACTCGACGGGTGGGACTGGATCGTCGGGTCGACATACATGGCCGAGAATCTGACCGAGCTCCCGGATGCGTTCGTGCTCGTGGACATGGTCGGAGACGAGGATCTGGATCTGTACATGGAGGGGAACTCAGATCGAGGACTCAGGGCGAGCATCTGGAACACAGCCAACTCACTTGGCTACGAGGCGTTTGTTCCGATTGTCAAGTACACGATGGTCGACGATCACATTCCCTTTGTTCAGAAAGGGATCCGCTCCGTCGACATCATCGATTTCGACTACCCGTACTGGCACACGCGGCTCGACACGTTGGACAAGTTGTCCGCCATCAGTCTCGAGCAGGTAGGTCGGACGCTTCAGACCTGGCTTGCGGGATGCCCTGGCACTCTACAGAGCTGATCGACGTTCTCGAACTGGGCATGTTCTGCCCTATACTGTGGATCCAGCAGTAGCCTGACGGGCAGGCGGAGTATAATCCTCGCGTGCCCCGAGAACTCATATCCACGGAACTTCCCAAAGAACGCGCATTCCTTGTCGGTGTCGAATTCCACGGATCCCGATCCCTCCTGGGTTTGAGCGATTCCCTGGCGGAACTGGCTCAGTTGGCTGACACAGCCGGGCTGGTCGTCGTCGGAGAAACGACACAACGGCTGCCGCATCCTGACCCGAAGACGTATGTCGGCTCAGGCAAGGTCGAGGAAATCCGCGAACTCTCCGATGAATTGTTGGCCGATGTCGTCATCTTCGACGACGAGCTTTCGCCGCGACATCAGCGCGAACTCGAGCGCGTTCTGGACGAGAGCGTTCGCGTCGTCGACAGGACAGCCTTGATCCTGGACATCTTCGCCCAACACGCCCAAAGCCGCGAAGGGAGCCTGCAAGTGGAGCTGGCTCAATACGAGTACCGTCTTCCACGACTCACTCGAGCCTGGACGCACCTGGCGCGGCAGGCGGGCGGCGGTGGCGGCCGCGCTGGATCGGTCGGGGGTGTCGGCCTGCGTGGTCCGGGTGAGACCCAGCTGGAGGTCGACCGCCGTGAGATCGGACGGCGGATCGCCCATCTGCGGCAGGAACTTGAGAAGGTCAGGGCCCACAGGCATCGCTACCGATCCCGGCGAAGGAAGGCCGACATCCCCACGGTCGCCCTGGTCGGGTATACGAACGCCGGGAAATCCACACTGCTGAATCTGATGGCTCGGGCGGATGTCCTTGTGGCTGATCAGCTCTTCGCTACACTTGACCCGACGACGCGGCGGGTCGAGCTTCCCGGCGGCCATCAGGTCTTGCTGACCGATACCGTAGGCTTCATACAGAAACTCCCGACGACGCTCGTCGCGGCCTTCCGCGCCACCCTTGAGGAGATCGTCGAATCCGACCTGCTGTTGCATGTGGTCGACATCACACACCCGAACGCGCGTGCTCAGGCGGAAGCTGTCCGGGCTACCCTGGGTGAGATCGGAGTGCAGGGTATCCCGATGGTGACTGCTTTGAACAAGACCGATATCCTGCCCGATCCTTCGAGCATACTGGTCGATATCGACGACTTTGAGCGGGCGATTCCGATTTCGGCCCTCACAGGGGATGGGATCGCTGGACTGAAAGCAGCGCTCGAACAGGAACTTTTCGAAAGCATGTCTCCGGTCGTCGTTCGCGTTCCTTATCGACTGGGAGGTCTCATCAGTCGATTCCACGAACAGGGGATCGTGGAGAAGATCGAGCACGAAAAGGAAGGTGTGCTCATCGAGGGCAGACTTCCCGTCCGGCTGCTTTCCGACTACCGGCCCTACCTGACCGCGCGAACTTCGAGCAATGTTCAAGCCCCGGCCGAGTAGCCTGGTCTGATCTCCGCAAATCGCGAGCGCCGCGCCCGGCCAGGCGGCATGACACGCGCAGGTTTTGATTCGGGCGATCGACCGCACCCGACATACGTTCCAGTCACTCCACGAGAGGACCCTCACATGGATCGTGTGCGCGACAAGGGATCCCGTGATCTTCAACGTGAGCTCGAGGCGCGCCTCAAGGCGCGACTCAAGGGTGAAGTTCAGTTCGATCCATTCACGCGTGCTCTGTACAGCACCGACGCATCGAACCACCTGATCGAGCCTCTCGGAGTGGTCCTGCCGCGATCGGCCGACGACCTGTCGGCGGTTCTGGAGACCTCCGTAGAGTACGGCGTCCCCGTGCTGCCGCGAGGGGCAGGGACCAGTCTGGGTGGGCAGACAGTGGGCCGGGCGCTGATCATGGATTGCTCGCGCTACCTCAATCAGATCCATCACATCGACCGAGAGGCGCAGACGGCCGAAGTCGGGCCAGGCGTTGTGTATGCGCACCTGAACGCTGTAGCGGCGAAGCAGGGGTTGGTGTTCGGGCCCGATCCGGCGTCGGGAGATCGCGCGACTCTGGGAGGCATGATCGGGAACAACGCCACCGGGGCGCACTCAATCCGCTATGGAATGACGGGGGATCATGTCCTCGAGGTGGATGCGATCCTGGCTGATGGATCGCAGACTCGATTTTCCGGCCTGTCAGTCGAGCATGCCCGCCTCAAGGCACAGGGCCACGGGCTGGAAGCCCAAATCTACAAGGGTGCCCTGGATATCCGCGAGGCCTACGCCGATAGCATCCGCAAGAACTGGCCGCGTACGTGGCGCAGAGCTTCTGGGTACGGCCTGCACTATCTGATCGGTTACTCAGCCACGATGCCGCCGGGCTGGTTCCTCGGTGACGCGGACTATCCTCCCCAACAGGATTTCAACCTGGCGCCCCTCATCAGTGGGTCGGAGGGGACTCTGGCGGTGGTGCACCGCGCCAAGCTCCGGCTTGTCCCCAAGCCGCGGAACACGGTTCTAGTCATCGTGCGGTTCAATTCGACGGCTGAAGCATGCGACGCAGTGCCGGCGATGCTCGAGAGCGATCCGGCGGCGATCGAACTCATCCCGCGAACGATGCTCGAACGCGCCCGCCAGATCCCCGCCTATGCCCGCAAGCTGGGCTTTGTCCAGGGGGATCCGCACACGCTTATCGTTGTCGAGTTCGCTGGCGACGATCCGGCAGCTCTGTTGGCGTCGGCGAAATCGTTGCCGCACGGCGGCTCCATCCTCGAGTCGCCGGATACGCAAGCCGATTTGTGGGCGGTGAGAAAGGCCGGGCTCGGGCTCCTCCTGTCCGTTCCCGGCGATACCAAGCCGGTCACGTTCATCGAGGATGTTGCGGTCCCGGTGGAGCATCTGGGCGAGTACGTCCGGGAAATGAATCGTATCATCGCCGACCAGGGCACGAGCGGCGAATGGTACGCGCATGCGTCGGCAGGCTGCCTGCATCTCCGTCCGATGGTCAATCTAAAAACCGACCAAGGCCTTCACCAGGTGCGGGCGATCGCCGACGCGGCAGTCAAGCTGGCCATTCGAATGCGCGGATCGGTTTCGGGCGAGCACGGCGACGGGTTGTCGCACACCGAATTCAACGCCAGGTTGTTCGGCGAAGAGCTGATGGGTGCCTTCCGACAGCTCAAGCAAAGCTTCGATCCTGATGGGCGGCTCAATCCCGGGAAGATCGTCCCTCAAACCGGACCAGACGCGCCCAAGCACGGGCTCGACCGGGACCTGCGCTACGGCCCGGTTTATTCCACCATCCCTGTCGACACCGTATTCGCCTATCGCCGCGAGGGCGACCTGGCGCACGCTGTCGAGAGCTGCAGCGGCCTGGGGGTATGCCGGAAGACCGACGGCGTGATGTGTCCGTCATACCAGGCCACCCGGTCTGAGATGCACTCAACGCGCGGCCGAGCGAACGCGCTGCGCGCGTCGCTCTCCGGAAGGCTTCCCTCGAGTGCTCTCACAAGTCGGGAGATGTACGAAGTTCTCGACTTGTGCCTTGAATGCAAGGGGTGCAAGGCCGAGTGCCCGACTGCTGTCGACATGGCGCGAGTGAAGGCCGAGTTCTTGAACCTATACCAGGCCGAACACGGCGTTCCCCTCCGGAGCCGGATGTTCGGTGAGATCGCCGCGGTCTCAAGGATGATGACGCCGCTCGCCTGGCCGATCAACGCAGCGATGCAGGCGGCGCCGATTCGCTGGCTGATGGAGCAGACACTCGGGGTATCGAGACAACGAACCCTGCCGCGAATCGCGGCCCGCCGGCTTCGAAAGGTCGCCCGCTCTGCGGGCGTTGCTGCTCGGAAAGATCGCAGGGTCGTGCTTTTCGCCGACACCTTCTCTGACATGAACACGCCAGAGGTTGGGCTTGCGGCGATAAAGGTTCTCGAGGCGGCCGGCTGTTCCGTGGAGATCGTCCCGCGGCAGGGCTGCTGCGGCCGGCCGATGGTTTCCAAGGGGCTCCTCCAACGCGCCAAGCAAGCTGCGGCGGTCAACATCGAGGCGCTGTTCCCATTCGCCGATCAAGGGACACCCATCGTGGGCCTGGAGCCTTCGTGCCTGCTCATGCTGCGCGACGAGTATCTCGAGTTCTTCCCGGATGACCGCCGGGCTGCCAGAGTCGCCTCGGTTGCGCGGCTCATCGAAGAGTATCTGACCGAGCCGGAAGGGGAGGGGGAGAGGCCGATCGACCGCCTGTCGTTTCGACAACGGCCAAAGGCCGTCGTCTTTCATGGGCACTGCCATGCCAAGGCGCTGGTCGGAAGCCGACCGATGATCGATATGCTCGAAGCTGTGGCCGAGCGTGTCAGTGAGATCGACTCAGGGTGCTGTGGGATGGCCGGGTCGTTTGGCTATGAGGCGGAGCACTACGCGCTTTCGATGCAGATCGGAGAGCTGACACTGTTCCCGGCGGCCAGGGAAGCTGCTGAAAATGGAGCGCAGCTTGCCGCCGCCGGGACCTCATGCCGCACGCAGATCCACGATGGCACAGGGATCTCGGCACGGCACCCGATTCAAATCGTTGCCGAGGCGATCGGAAGTCCGGACTGATCTCACTCGTCGGAAGCGACGGCAGCGAATCAAACGGGCGTGGTTTCTTGAGAACCACGCCCGATGCGTTCAGGGTCAGGCAGAACTGCTCCTAGAGGCTTGCCACTTCCAGTTGAGTGTGCCTCCAGATCATACTGTTGAGGTCGGGGTGCTTACGCCTGGCCATGTCGAGGTCGCGGATCAAGTCGGGCGCGATCGCCCGGATGGCGGCGAATGCGGCGTCGAGGGAAGCGGTGAGGCTCATCCCGACGGACAAGACACACTCCCGGTTGAGGGCAACGACCATCATCTGGCTCTCCGCCCCTGCGATGAGGGTGTAGCGCCACTTCCCGACGTTGATCTCATCCCGCACTCGTTCTCCAACGCGGAGCAGGTGGGCGGAGGCAGCCAAGATATGGTCGGCCTCGAACTCGGTGCTGAACGGGTGGCTGGCCAGGATGAAACCGTCGTAGTCGACGATCGCCGTCCAGTAGAAGTCGAGATCCGGGCTTGACAGCCGACTGAGGGTGCGGGTCAAGGCCTCGGCTCGAGGTGTGGTGTCGCTTTGTAGATTGTGGATAAGAATGTCTGC
>CAZGRL010000013.1:59056-65233 GCA_964528155.1 uncultured Anaerolineaceae bacterium | reverse complement strand
AGGCGGCAATAACTCCGTTCGATAACCAATATGGATCGCTCACCTAAAGGTGGGGAGGCACGCTATGTCGAAATTGGATAACCTAGATAAGCTGTTCATTAGTTGGTCGTTCTTTTTTCAAATTGTCCTTATCGTTCATTTTGCATTGCGAAGACGCCTATTCGATAGTTATACGCTGAAGTATGGATGGCTTGTCTACGCGCTGTGCATCCCGGCTGCTGTGATCAGCATTGTTTTGATGCTCGGTGGAAAAAGCTGGTACTTCTGGTTAGCTGGTTTCCTCTTCCTTGTCTATGCAGCCTATGGCTATTGGATAGACTACATAAAGCAGATCCAATGGCGGAACCCATTGCGTTTGTCGATCGTGTTTCCCTATGTGTTTCTATACCTGTCGACAGTTATGTTCTATTGGTGGCCGCTTGCAAGGCTTAGCCGACCATTATGGTTTGTGTATACGATTCTGTTTGTCATTGCGACGATTTTGAATATCACATCACATTGAATGTGTCGGTAGTTGCCACCTAACGTCCCGCTGGAGCGGACCCCGCGCGAGGCGCGATAAGGAATTGGCGTAACATTGCGTGGCCGCTCCCCGTGCAGATCACGGGGCAGGCAGCTCGAGGCCGTCAGGCGGCATCACACTTGGAATGCGTGCGGTCCTGCAATGGAACAAAGGCGTCTATACCCTGAACTAGTAGTTGCCATAGCATCAGCTGCCTGGGGATTGTTCTGGATTCCTCTGAGAGCGTTTGAGCGCCACGGCCTCGATCCCGCCTGGGCCACACTGACCCAGTTTCTCGCGCCCCTCGCCATCCTGATGCCATTCGCTGCCTTACGTTGGCTGCGCAGACGGCCCACGGGAATCCAACGGTATCGCACCGGACTGCTGATCGGCGCTGCAGTCGCCATGTATCTTGAGAGCCTGCTCCTCACTGACGTAGCACGTGCACTGATCCTCTTCTACGCGATGCCAGCATGGGGAACGGTCTTGGAAGTGGGTCTGATGGGGCGTCCACTTACCCGGTGGCGCGGCATCTCCCTTCTCCTCAGCTTGTCGGGGATGCTTACCATTCTAGGCTTGGGCGATCCCCTCTCGTTATCCGTGAACCTCGGAGACCTGATGGCCTTGCTGTCAGGAATCCTGTTTGCCTTCGGTGCCATGCGGGTGCGCCAGGCACCTGAGATATCAGTCTTCGAGCAGGTTCTCGCATTCTTCCTGTATGGCTCGTTGGCCGCTCTGGCTCTCTCCCTGCTCCCCCTCGCCGCACTCGGTCAGCCCCCCTCCCTCGAACAGTTGATCACACTAGCGCCTTGGCTCGTGCTGACCGCTGTCGGATTCCTGATTCCAGTAATGTCGGGGGTCTACTGGGGTTCCCGTCACGTCGACCCTGGTCGACTGGGCATCTTGCTCCAGATTGAGGCCGTGGTGGGAATTGGCAGCGCGGCCCTACTTGCGGGAGAGCCATTTGGTGTGCGGCAGGCCATTGGTGCCGTCCTTGTAATCAGTGCAGGTCTGGTAGAGGTCATCGGGAACGGAAAAGGCACAACAGCGGCCGCGGAATTGCCGACTTCACGCCGTCTCTCAGGTGAGTGATGCCGCCTAGCCACTCGGTGCCCCGCAAAGTCGAAGATCCCCGAAGGGGGAACGCGGGATCTCCGAGTGCCGACCTGGCCTGCCCACGGTTAGCGATTGTGCGATGCTAGACTTAGGCTGGCCAGGCGGCTCCCCGCACAGAACACGGGACAGGCAACTCGAAGCCGCTAGGCCGCTGGTCGTTCAATGATCCCCTGATGCCAACACCGACATTCCTATTCCTCCTCTTCGGCCTGTGCGTGCTTGCCGGTGGTTTGCGCACAATTCGCCTGCGAGCGACCTCTCGTAGGACCGGCCGAACCCCCGACGCCCTTCACGAGTGGTCGGAGAGACCCCTCTCCTCCTGGAGATACGAGCCCTATTCATCAGCTGCAATCCTTGTCCATGCACTCGCAATCTCGCTTCTAAGCGTCGCAGCCCTGGGTACAGCGTCGAATCCCGCAACTTTCAATAACCCGCTCGTATCCAACGACACAACGATGGTTCTCCTGGTCTGGATTGCGGAAGGCGGAAGCATCTCGCTCGTTGGCTACCTGCTCGGCTCGCTGGTCGCGTTTCCATTGGCAGCACTTGGGAGGACACCTGTTGCCGTTGCGATCACCGAGGAGGGTATGATCCACGGACGCACTCTGCTGCCATGGACCTGGTTCAGCCACTTCTCCATCGACCGCAATCGAGGCATACTCAGACTCTATTCAGCTTTCTCGCCGGACCTGCCGTCCTTCGTGTCGAAGCCGACTGTGTCGGCGTCGCTGGTGGAGCTAAGCGACACACTCCAGGAGTACCTTCCGAGACACCCTGCGAATGGCAGCCGTGCATGGTATCGAACGAAGCATCTACTGATACCAACGATGATCCTACTATGCCTCCCTCTCGTCGTTGCAGGGTGGCTAGCCTCTCTCCTCCCTCAAGAATTGGCGCTGTTCGCCATCGCGCTTCTTACGACCGTCTTGACCCTCTTGGGAGGTCGAGTCATAACTCTGTTCGGCTTTGGCATCCTCAGGATCGGGGTCAATTCGTCGCGACAACCTCCAGCGGCCTGACCACTCGCTGGAGCCCTGGCAAGAACGCCAGGATGCTTCGACGGACGCCGGCCAGGGCGGCGCGATACTGTGAAGGGGTCTTGGCCGGGAAGCTCCGCGTACAGACCACGGGGCAGGCAGCTTGAGACCGTTGGGCCGCAGACTCTAGGCCACCGATACACACAAAAAGACAGGTGAGACAACTCTCAAGGGGACAGGAATCCTACAGTCAGATGGAGTTTGGAGGACAATGCAGGTCACACATCAAGTCAAGAGCCCGGATTCGCACATTGTCAGCGCGACAAGGATCGTGGCTTCAACACTTGGGGGAATCATCAGCATCGCCGGCGTCATGCGTGGATGTTTCGAGATCCTTCAGGGCAATCACGCCCCGAGCGGCTTGGTTTTTAACGCCATTGGCCCCGGGCAGAGGATCTGGGAGTTTGCCACCTTGCATGCACTTACACTGGTCCCCAACCTTCTCGCTACAGGCATCCTCGCAGTTCTTGTTGGCCTTCTTGGCGCGATATGGGCAGTCGTCTTCATCGACCGGAAGTCCAGCCCGTGGATAATGTTTGTTCTCTCGATCATCCTCTTCTTGGTTGGAGGCGGTTTCGGCCCCCCTTCAATGGGACAGTTGCCAGCCTGGTCGCAACTAGGATAGGAAAGCCACATACGTGGTGGCGCATGCACCTGTCTGCGGGCGTTAGGTATCTCCTTCGGAAGTCGTGGCCGGGGATGCTCATCTTCTACGTGTTGATGTTCGGGTTTGCGGTTGAGACGACGGTATTTGGACAACCGCTAGGCTCTCTCTTTGGTGTCGATACCACCTACATCATCGTCTTGAGAGCAGGCAACGTCATGCTTGTCTTCATGGTGCTTTCGATCCTTAGTGCGTTCGCATATGACATCCACGCTGCCGATGGCCCGGTCTGGAAGGCACGAGTAGATGCTCACGGCGCACATCCCGGCGACCATCGCGGCGACACGGACCAACAACTTGCCGGAGCCCAGGAAGAACACCAGGGTGCTTCGCGACGGACGCCGGCCAGTTCGGCGAATCCGGACGTCGGATGAAGGAGATTCGGCCGGGGAGCCTGGCCCGGTCTCGCTAGATAGTGCTCGCCCAGTGATCTAGGAGGAAAAATCACTCGATGTCCAAACCAGCCGACATGAATAGCCCGCTATCAGAAGCGATCCTTCCCCGGATCGTGACCGGAGTGGTTGGCCTGGCTTCATTCGCCCTGCTGTGGTTTGGTATTGCTGGCAGGCTGACCTGGTGGCAAGGCTGGGCATTCCTTCTCATGTTCATTGCATACGTAAGCGTCTTGGTCTGGCGCCTATCAAAGCTGAATCCCGAGTTGGTTCGAGAGCGCAATCAACCAGCTGAGAAGGCGGAACCCTGGGATCGGGTGGTGATGGGCATCTACACTGTGATCCTGCTGATCTTGTTGATAGTGACTGCTCTCGACGGGGGGAGGTATCACTGGTCGTATGTCCCTTTGGGCATCCAACTGGTTGGCTGGCTCCTTCTGACTTCCGCTGGTCTGTTGGTCTGGCACGTGATGATGACCAATGCCTATCTCTCGAGCTGGGCGCGACTTCAGGAGGATCGCGAGCAGGTTGTCGTCCAAGAAGGTGCCTACCGGCGCATAAGACATCCGATGTACCTCGGGATCATCGTGGCATTTCTGGGAATACCCCTTGCGTTGGGTTCCTGGTGGGCGATGACCCCAAGCATTGTGATCGTTGGATTGTTTGTGTATAGAACGCACCGCGAAGACCTTATGCTCATCCACGGCTTGACCGGATATGCCGAATACACCGAGAGGGTGAGATATAGGCTACTGCCTGGAATCTGGTGAGAGCGATTTGGCGAGGGAGGACTGCCTAGCCCCTCGCCCTGCCAAGAACCCAGGACCCCTCACGCTTCACTCCAGTGGGAAGAATGCCAGGATGCTCCGCGCCCCCACTCTCTTCGTTCGTGGGGCAGACGGAGCCCGGCCATCTCACCGTGAAAATCAGCGGGAGTCGTGGCCGGCTGATCGAAACCATTCGACGGAGTTTCCTTCGGGAGGCGAGATCCGGGCCGGGGAGATGCAATCATCACGTCTCCCCATGCTTACTGCGAACTGATGAGGGTTAGCTCATGGGAACCAGAATTGACATGATTGGAATCTTCGTCGATGACCTCCACAGGATGGTCGCCTTCTATAGAGACGTCCTCGGGTTCGAAATCAACTGGGACGGCCAAGGCCCCTTCGCCGAGTTCAAGCATGAGGGCATCCGTTTCTCCATGTACCAGCGTTCCCAGCTTCCAGCCCTCCTCGGGACAGAGCCCAGCTTCCCCGCAGATCTGAACGGCACCTTTGAGCTAGCCATTGATCTTCCCCGTTCCGAAGACGTTGACGGAGAATTCAATCGACTTGTCGCCAGAGGCGCCCGGTCCATTTATGAACCCAGGGATGAGCCTTGGGGGATGCGCTCCTCCATGATCGCGGACCCAGAGGGCAATCTAATCGAAGTCGGCTCCTGGAACAGGGGCCGGTGAGGAGGGGACCGCTGGACTCCTCGCGCCCAATCTCTCCGCCCAACATCTCGCTGGAGCTCTGGAGAACGAAAAGGCTCACCGCACAGAACGCGGGACTCTCTCCGCTCCGCTTCGGGTGCCCTGGATGAGCGCCAGGACAAGCAGGCAGGAAGCTCGAAACCGCTGGATGGCCCGCGACGCCGAGTACAAGCGCGGGCTGGGTATCGTCCACATGAAACTCACCGGTTCCGAACACATTCCCGCAGATAGATTTCTGCTTCGGCCGATCGCTGAAAACGATGCCAGTCTGATTGTGGCAGCCAGTGTTACTGACGTGCCGGACTGGACGTTCATTCCTCGCGACTTGGATGAGGAGGGTGCTCGGGCGTGGATCCGGAGAGGTCTCCTCGCCAGAGAGAGGGGACAAGCGATTCGATTCGTGATTGGACTGGAGCATCAGCTTGCCGGAACCGTCGGCGCACAACATCCATATGCCCACGATCTGGGCATTCTCGAGACCTTCTACTTCGTTCTTCCTGAGTACCGCCGTCGAGGCCTGGCGACCGCCGGCTTGAGGCTGCTGAACGAATGGGCGCAGCATGTCACGCCGGAATTACGACGATTGCAGCTCCATGTCATCGTCGGCAACCCTGGATCCGGACGCGTGGCCGAGTTGGCCGGCTACAGCTATGAGGGTGTGGCAGCAAACCAGATTCCCTCCGCCAACGGATATGGCCCACGCGATGCTGAGGTATATGGGATTGCCATCATTGGCGCGAGCCAGCCTGATGTCGGCGGGGTTCTGGCCTAGTCTTGAGTTGGTGAAGCTAGAGGGGACATCCAGCCACTCGCTGGAACCCCACTCGCTCGGTTCGTGGGACCCCTCTTGCTTCGGGCCAGGGGGGGCCGTTCAAGACCATTGCGCAGCGCAGTCTGATTCGAAGGAGTTCCTCAGTGGACGAAGTCGAATTCCAACAGGTTGAGAGCGAGGATGAGAAACAAGAGACAGATGAAGTATCAGAGGAAGTAGC
>CAZGRL010000013.1:3375-59046 GCA_964528155.1 uncultured Anaerolineaceae bacterium | reverse complement strand
CTGGAATGGCTGAACGATCGACTCAGGCGCGAGTATGGCATCGAGTTCGATGTCGAGGCCATGGTGCAGTCTGATCTATCCGATCACCACAAGTTACATCCTCCGCACGGGCGCTTCCACCTTGCACGGTACAGGAAACGGTTAGCGGGCGTGGGTTGCCTGAAGAGACTGGATGCGGCTGTGGGCGAGATCCAGAGGATGTTGTCCCTACCCCATATCGTGGAAAGGGAATTGGTCGAGCAATCACCAATCGATTGATCGACGATGCGCGGTCGATGGGCTACCGCCGGCTCAGGCTTGAGAGTCTGGAGTTCCTCCATGCGGCGCATTCGCTGTACCGTTCCGTTGGGTTTCAAGAAATCGATCCGTATCCCGACAACAGTATGGAGTCATACCAATCGGCCGAACAGCTTGATCAATACTATTCCATCACGGTGTTCATGGAACTGGATCTGTAGGCCGGCTTCCAGCCCGCCGACCCACTCGCTCCGGCAGGAAGCCCGGATCTCCTGCCCTTCGCTTCAGGCGCCTTGAATGCAGGTGGTACGAGCAGGCACGTGGGCAAGGCCCTGCGCGGTGCGACAATATGAAGCCAGCTCGGCCGGGCCGCCCGCTTGCCCTGGATGGAGCAGAAATAGGGCCCTTGCATTCTTGCCAAGCCTCACCGCAGAGACCGCGGGATATGCAATTCGACAGCACTATGCGCACAAAGGCATCTTCAATATGAAAACGAAACGCAACCCAGATACAGTGCATGAACCCCTGGCCGCATATGCACATGGGATAGAGATCTCAGGCCCACAGCGCTGGTTGGTGCTCTCTGGTCAAGTTGGCATGGATGCGGGCGGCAACTTGCCGAGTGATCCGGTAGAGCAATTCAGAATTGCGCTGGGCAATGTTGATCACAACTTGCAGGCGGCAAACATGGCAATCGGTGACATCGTAAGACTGACGATCTACCTCGCGGGGGAGATAGACCCGGAAGAACGCCGTCTGGTACTTTCTTCATGGCTGAAAGGACACCAGCCATGCATGACATTGCTCCATGTAGCAGCATTAGCCAGTCCCGACATCCGCGTTGAGATTGAAACCCTTGCATGCACGGACTCGGATTGATCCAAGGGAACGATAAAGAAGCAAAGTGCGCCTTACGACTCGCCCAGGCAAGGGCCCAGGACCTTCTCCGCTTCGCTATGGGGGCTCTGAAACATATCTACCTGTACCTGCAATGGAGGGGCAGGCAGGGCAAGCTGGCAAGGGAGAGGCAACTCGCAACCGTTGGGCACCGGCGGCGTGCTTCAGATCAGCGGGACAGCCACTTCTTCACACTCCACCGACGTCCTTATCGACAAGGATAGACCATGAGACGTTTCCGGGACTGGGCGAAACGGGGATACAGCACAAGACAGCGGCTCATCGCCCTGGGCCTTGCAGGGATACTCTTCGTACTGATCCTTCCGTTCCTGCTCGTTGTGTTCTCCGCGACTATCGACGGCTGGCTTGGGTTGCGCCGATTCACAGCGGGCCCAGTCAACCCGGTTGTCGGTCTAGTACTGATCATCGGAGGCGCCTCCCTGGCGCTCTGGTCCATCCAAGCCCAGATGACCGTCGGCATGGGAACACCTGTGCCGATGATGCCGACCAGAAGGCTTGTTGTGAAGGGACCGTTTGCATACTGTCGAAACCCGATGACGCTGGGCACCTTCATTGGCTTCTTGGGCGTATCCGTGTGGGTTGCCTCGTTTTCGGCGATTGTGATGGTCGTGATCTTGACTGCGCTACTTCTCCTGTATGTGAGGCTCGTCGAAGAGAAGGAGTTGGAAGCCCGATTTGGCTCGGAGTACCAGGAATACAGGCAGCACACACCCTTCCTATTGCCGCGATTGCGTCGGTATCCGTGAGATCCAACATCGGCGCGTGATGCTTTCCGACAACTCACTGCTGCCGACTCGGACAGCTCGGCGCGATACTCTGAGAGAGACTTGGGAAGCCGGCGTCCCCTCAGAACGCAGGACCCTTCGCTTCGCTCCAGGCGCAGGCAACTCCCCACAAAGCACGTGGGGCCGGCCAAACCATTCGGTGGCTCGATGCCTCCCAATCGCGCCAGGGTGCCATGTCTCAAGATCCCCCGCACGATCATTCTGGATTGGCTCGAGGAGGCAGGATGAAGGAATCGGCCATCACTGCGATATTGGTCGCACTGGCGTGTGGCCTGGCTGTAGGCACTCAGTCAACCTTAACCAACTGGGCGGGCAGGCTCATCGGGCCAGTCCGTACGGGGTTGCTGGTCAATCTTGCCGGAGGAGGCATCGTCGCGATTGTGCTCCTCCTTGTGGCTCTCCTCTGGAACCCAGGCGGCACGGAGCCTATGACACCACTGGGCACCACCATAGTGATCTTGGCGGGCGCGTTGGGCCTTGGCATCATCGCGGGCATCGCCTTCGCCCTCCCCCGGATTGGGATCGCCGCCGGGTTGGCTACGATCATCTTCGGCCAGATGCTTGTGGCACTGCTAGTTGACACAATGGGATGGGGCGGCGCCCCGCCGATCCCACTTCGATTCGGAAACCTGGCTGGCCTGGCCCTCCTACTCATAGGAACATGGCTCATCCTCCAGCCAAGAACGTGATCCGCAGGAGAGCCCGAAAGGAGTTGGTCAAAACGAGCCGCCTGGCACTCGCCCTGGCAAGGACCCAGGACTCATATTGGTTCGCGCCCTGAACGACGTCATCTATGCCTGAGATACCCTGGCCAGACCGCCAGGGCAGGCAGGACAAGCAGGCAGTCAACTCCCCACCAAGTTCGTGGGGGCAGGTGATAACGCGGGGCGCTCCTGCGGCCCAAAGTTACTATCCGGGCCTCGGAGAACGGGAAGGAACCTGCAGCAACGATGAAATCTCCGGTGTTCTTCCTAGGCTCAACGAGGCAGAGGTGCTGCTATGACTGAAAAGGGGTATGCGGAGTATGCCTGGGTCATCCTGATGGTGATGGGCTTGCTGGAACTTCAATTCGGCCTGACTCTCGCCCTGCGCGGTCCTTCGGCGATAGACAACGCGAATTTGGAGGTTCAGGGAGTCACGTGGCAGCGGATCGCGGCGAGCAGCAGCGAAGCAGATCTTATCGACTATGTTGCCAGGAGCTGGGGAGTGGCGGAGGTCTTCCTCGCCATCACCATCGTCGCAATCGCCGCCGTTCCATTCCGGAGGGGGGAGAGATGGAGTTGGTGTTTCTTGTGGCTCTTTCCTGCACTCGCAGTGGTTTCGGTCATTCGGAATCTTGTGGCAGGTGTGACGAGCGTCGTGTTGACTGATTCGTTTGGAGCAATTGTCTTCGCAGCCGCGTTGCTTCTTTCGTGCAGGAAGCTCATTCCGAAGGTCTACTTGATCGCTTCGTCTCTGACCGGGGGTCTGAACGACATAACCTGTGCCTGTGCCCCAGGCAGTACAGGCACGCACGCGATGAAGGCTGGCGCGATACTACTGAGGAGTCTTGGCCGCGTCGGTCCTCGTGCAAGGTGTGGGGCAGCCAGCTCGAAGCTGTTGGGCTGCTCATTCGAGGTGTTAGGGGAGATCTCGCGTTGCTGAGCTTGTCTCGGATGAAGTTGTGGATACGTCGGCTGGGTGCTCTCAGCGCGGTGGCTGCATTCATGCTTCTCTTGGGGTGTTCAGCCGATCAACCTGATTCCCTGGCTGCCGAGAGACCTGATGGAGATGGTCAAACCGAAGAACCCGATCAGGTCTCTGAAGCCACGCTGGCCGACGTGATTTCAGTGCAGGTGGCTGGCGATCCGGAAGCCTACCAGTTCTCAATAGAAGTGAGCAGCCCTGACAAGGGGTGCGATCAGTACGCCGATTGGTGGGAGGTTCTCACAGATGAAGGAGGGCTGGTCTATCGGCGCATTTTGGACCACAGCCACGTCGACGAGCAACCATTCGTTCGATCGGGTGGGCCTATTGCGATAGGACCAGACACAGCTGTGCTGATACGGGCGCACATGCACCCTGGAGGGTATGGGGGCAGAGTGATGGGGGGGACGGTCCGCGGCGGCTTCGAGGTAGTGGAGATCGATGCGCACTTCGCAGCCGGCCTGGATGGTGAACCTCCACTGCCGACAGGATGTGCGTTCTAGGCGCCATAGAGCGGACGGCCCAGCCAGTCGCTGTCTACCCATGCCTCGGGCCGGTGGAGCAGATCCGGCCAATGCGGCGAAACTCGATGAAGGGAACTTGTCTGCGCCGCCTGCTTGCCACAGACACATCGCAGATTCGGTCACTGCCTTCTTGAAAGGTCTTGCCTTTCAGATCGCGGGGTAGGTGAGGCCTATCGGTTTCGAGTCGGAGCGCGCTCAAGGAAAACCGGCTACTGGATGCTGGTCGAAGAAGGAGTTGGTCCAGCATGATCGAATTCATCTGGGAGGTCGTCATCAAGGAGGCGGCCCGAGGCCAATTTGAGTTGGCGTACGGTCCAGGTGGCGCGTGGAGCAAGCTGTGTGCACAATCCCCGGGCTTCCGAGGCACCACACTGCTGCGCGATGCGCAGAATCCTCGGCGGTACTTGACGATCGACCTCTGGGACACGGAGGATCAGCGGGAGCAGATGCTGGTCGAACACGAGGCCGAGTACTCTAGCATTGACGCCTCCTTTGGTGAGTGGGCCGAGTCAAGAACTGAGGTGGGCACCTTCAGAGTGCTGGCCGAGGCGACGGTCCACCCACGTGGCAGAGCACGACGAAACAAGGCGGGAGAATCGCGTCGAAGGGGCCGCCGGGCAGCTCAGTGAAGCAGCCTTGGTGGCGGCCAGATAGAATTGGCGAGTCTGCCCGCCCTGCCCGAGATCGTGTTTGCCGCGCTCGTTCGCTGGATGCACGCACACCACCTGGGCGTGATTGTCTGTTGTTGACAGCGTTGCTGCGTCGCTGAGCTCGAAACCGGCGGGCAGCCCAGGATGGACGCAATAACGGTTACATCAGCAAAGGGAGGATTGACTCAATCCTCTCGTCCCCCGCCGGCCTACTTCAGATTCGAGGCCAACATGCCGAGCGCCTTTGCCAACAACATCGTCCGGGCCATCGTCAACTCGCCGCTGCACCCGATTCTTGGAGACAGCTTCGGAGTGATCTCTGTCCACGGACGACGGACAGGCAAGCGGTATTCCACCCCGATCAATGTCCGACTCGAAGGCGACACGTTCACTGCGGTAAGCCTAAGAACCCGCACATGGTGGCGGAACCTTCGCGGAGGGGCGCCCGCTGAACTCACCGTGGCGGGTCGGCGCTCGGAGGTCCGCGGCGAGGTCGTGGAAGGCCACGCCGAGGTGGTCGAGACGCTGGCGTCCTATTTCAAGCGCTACCCTGGCCTCGCCAAGTACTTTGGCGTGCAGCTCGGTGCCGATGGGGAGCTGGAGGGGGAGGATCTCGAGCGTGCAGCGGATGAACGCGTGGTTATCCTGCTCCGGCCAACCGAGGTTAGTCGAGGAATAGACTCTAGGCCGCCCGACCACTCGCCCCTGCAAAGGCACAGGGCTGACAGGCACACAGACCCGGCCAGGGTCGCGCGATAATCTGAAGAGCGTTGGCCGGGTCGCCTGCTCGCCTTAGATGCAGCGGATATGGGCTCCCCCGTTCATATCGCGGGACGCACCTCGTATCATTCAGAGGGGCGTGGATGAGCGCCAAGTCAAGCAGGCAGACACGTCTCCACTGATAAGGTGGGGCAACGAACTCGATTGCCGGCGGATCACCAGCATGGCTGGAGAGCGAATTTGCCGACTCATCGGGAATTGTTGACTTTCCGAGACAGGGTCGAGTGGCGCAATTGGCTTGAAGTGCACCATCAGTCTTCGGATGAGGCCTGGCTGGTGCTGCACAAGAAGGGGGTTCGCCAAGCAACACTCTCTCTGGATGAAGCAGTTCGAGAAGCGCTCTGTTTCGGTTGGATCGACGGGAAGCTAAGGAGCCTCGACAAAGAACGCTATTCTCTTCGGTTTACGCCCCGAAGGCCGGATAGCGTTTGGTCCATGAGCAACATACGCCGGGTCGAGGAGCTGGTCAGTCAAGGGCTGATGACAGATGCCGGCCTTCAGAAGATGGCCGAGGCGCGGCAGAGTGGGCAATGGCAGGCTGCGATAAGGAGAGAACAAGTCGATCTGATCCCCCCTGATCTGCAGAGAGCCCTGCGCCGCCGCAAGGGGGCGACCGCCAGATACCGAGGCCTACCAGCATCTCGGAGGAAGCAGCTCCTGCACTGGCTCATGACATCGAGGACCGCGCAGACCAGACAGAAGAGGATCGAATCAATTGTCGAGGAAGTTGCGCAGTGAACATTGCCGGCCAACAACTCGCTCGAGCTCCGCTCACCTTGCTCTCGGACCCTCTCTCGCCTCGAACCAGGAGAAGGCATGACCCTTCGAGAGACGCGGGGCAGACAAGACCGCCACCCGCGCAAGTTGTCTCGAATATCGATGGCTTCGTGATGAGGTGAGGACAGATCATGAAAGGATAGCCAATGGACTTCCACAATGCCTATGAGTGGGGATATCTCTTTTCATCGCCCTGGGAAGAGATCGTCAGAGGGATGGGTTCCAGGGCGTCCGAGATGAGCCTCACCCAAGAGGTAAGAGGCCGGGACATTCTCTGGCTGTCAGGTACGCAGGCCAGAGTGAAGTTCTGTTTCGTCCCAGACCCTTCCGACATTGAAGCGATTCGTCTCGTATTCAACGACGAAGAGAATGCATCTCTCCCCGCGTGCTTCATCATCGTGACTCAACCCGATCCATCGGATGAAAGAGGTGACGTTGTTTTCGACATATTCAGAATGAGCCCGGAAAGCTACCTCTGGCACTTCAACCGAGTCTTCACGCCACCCATAAGGGGCGACTAGCCGTTAGACTTGGCAAGGACGCGGATAGATTCCACTACGGGGGAGATTCCCGCAACAAAAGTGTGGTAGCCGAAACGTCCGCCGCGGCAGTGGTCGTCCGGGGATGCAGATACCAATGGCACTCGCTAAAGCAAGAAGGGCAACGCCCTGCTCGCACTGGAATCCACAGGCAACCCTCCTTGGAGAAGTTGCCGGCACCCACGGAGATACTGCATGCATATCCATGGCCCTCCTCTACCATATGACTTAGACGGGCACGTTGCACTCATCACCAGTGCAAATCACGGTATCGGCGCCGCCGCGGCGAGAGCCCTTGCCGGATGCGGCGCCTCGGTGCTGGTGTCTTTCTTGCGGACGTCTGACCCAGAGGACTTCCCCGAACCGTATCGCTCAAACCGCGCAGAGGGAGCGGACGACGTGTTGAATGCGATCCGCGCGCGGGGAGGCAATGCGGAAGCCGTGGAGGCTGACCTCAGGGACTCAAGTGTGGTTCCACAGCTCTTCGAATTCGCGGAGGCACACTTCGGGCCTGTGGACATCCTGATCAACAACGCTGCCGGCTGGGTTGCAGACACGTTCATGGCGGGCGGGCATCATGTCACCGGTCTCACATCGGAGGGCGTATCGCCAGCGACACACGACCAGGTCTTCTCCGTTGATGCTCGTGGTGGCGCTCTCATGATCGCCGAGTTCGCCCGGCGACACACCGCCCGGCAGGCCGACTGGGGGCGCATCATCGGTCTGACATCCGGCGGGCCCCTGGGTTTCCCCACCGAAGTTTCCTACGGATCTGCAAAGGCCGCTTTGGAGAACTACACAATGTCCGCCGCGTTCGAGCTCGCGCCGTTGGGTATCACCGCGAACATCGTCTATCCGCCTGTCACAGACACGGGTTGGGTGAACGACGCGGTGCGCGAGCATATTAAAGGAAGGTCCGATCTGATCCACATCGTGAAGCCGGATGAGGTCGCCGAGGTCATCGCATTCCTTTCATCAGCCTATGCTCGGCTCATCACAGCGAACGTCGTGCATTTGCGGTAGGTAAGCGGCCCGGACTTACCATCTGCCGGAACAAAGCCGGTCGGGGCACCACCATGGCTCGAAGTTGACCTGTCCGGGCCGCTTTCTTGGCTGTCCAGACGTACTTCAGGTGCCCAAGAGGCATTCCAGAGGGGAGCCCTGCTTTGTTGGAGGGGCTCCCCCTGGAAAGAACACCGGGCGAGGTCACCAGGCAAGCCTGAGCGCTCCAGCCAGTACGTGTCCTGCTGGCACATTCAATGCGAGGGTAGCCCCGATGACGAAGCTAGTGTCACTCACTGACCTCACACGCTTCCTTGTGGCCGCCAAGCGTGCCACATATGCGGCCGGCGGCAGCCAGAGCCGCGCTGCCGTGGCTGCTCTCTTGCAGGGCGCTCACCAGATGGAGTACGTCGAAGGCGATTTCCTGTATCGGGACATCTACTTCGGGGATGACTTCTTCAGCGGCCAGGAAGTGGTCTATCTGGCTGATGATCCCGTGTGGTCGATGTGCTACGCCGGAGGATGGACCTCAGCTCTCATGGAGTCGGATGAGGCGCGGCGAGTGAGTGGAGTCCTCCAGGCCTCGCTCAGGCTGGTCCCCGGCGAATATCCATACCGAGGCCCTCTGCAACACCAACAGGGGGTCTACGCCTACACAAACAAGCCTGAGGGTGACGTGTCTCGGTTCTGGGGGACGGAACGCATCGCGCGGGAAGGCTCTGTCCTGTACGAGTTGCGGTACTGTGGCGGCAGGCTGCTATCTGGTTCCCTGTGAGAGCAATCCGTTCTCGCTCCGCACTCGCTCTGGCAGGAGCGACAGGACGCCATTGCGGGTTACAGGCACAGCCCCCTTTCCCTTCGCTCCAGGGACAGGCAGGTTGGGGCCGCCAGGGTGCTCACGAAGGTGAATGCACGGATGAGGAGGCGCTTCAATGTGCAGTGGAAGGTGGTCGATTTCGGAAGTCAAGTTCGTGGGCCTCTGGATCGTCGCAACCGCGACTGGCTCAATGCTGGCTCTGCTGCTGACACAGGTCCTCTTGATCGCGCTCGAGCCGGTTGTGCGGGTTGCGAAGGAAGAGGTTCTTCTGGGAGGAATGTTGGGGGCGAGCCTGGGTGTAGGCCAGTGGCTGGTATTGCGCCCGCGATTGCCTCGATCCGGCCCATGGGTCGTCGCGAGTGTACTCGGAGGTTTGGCCGTTGGTATCGCGGCCACTCAAGCAGACGGGGCAGCCGGATCAATTGCAGCCCTCGCTGCATACGGGATTATTCTGGGGACTTTCCAGTGGTACATTCTTCGTCGCGCGGTACGAGGCTCCGGATTCTGGATCGCAGCAAGCGGCGCTGCTTGGGCGCTTGGCTCTCAGATTATCCCGTGGATAGACAGCATCGCATTGAGCTCGGCATGGCCGTTTGGCGAACTCGCAACCGTCGCCATCATGTACGGGCTGCTAGGTCTTGTGGTTGGTGGCGTGACTGGGTGCGTAATGCTTTGGTTGGTTCAGAACACCCATGCATCCTCTCGCCCATCCATTCCTCAGATCGTGGCCTAACCACTCACTCTGGCAAGAACCCAGCACCCCGCCCGCTGCCCTCCGGGCCCGGCACTCTGGGGCCCCATCCGCTTCGCTATTGGGAGAGGCAGCTGGGAAGAGTTGCGCGGCCCAACCGCGCCCTCCGAGAGGCGCTGAATCGGCAGGTAGAAGGACAGGAAGAGCGACGTCGAGGACGGGACAGTGGAACTGACAATCACAAGTGTAAGGTTGCTAATCAGACGGCCATGCCGCTAAGCCTGTCATGCAGCTTCCACAAAACGAGGGCCCAGTGGAAAAGAAACCAGACTATGCATCGATAGATGAATACATCCAGGGATTCCCAGATAGTGTCCAAGGTAAACTAAGAGAACTCAGACAGCTCATACGCGAGCTTGCCCCCGGCGCTCAAGAGAAGATCAGCTACCGGATGCCAACGTTTTACCTGAACGGGAACCTGGTCCATTTTGCTGCATATGCGAAGCACATAGGTTTCTACCCCACACCGAGCGGAATCTCTAGATTCAAGCGCGAATTGTCAAGATACAAACACTCCAAAGGAGCTGTGCAATTCCCGATCGGAGAACCGCTGCCGGCGGAACTGATCAAGAAGATCGTGAGATACAGAGTGGAGGAGAACACCGGCACGAAGCACAAGAACCGATAGGCGCCCAAGGAAGGCAAGTCAGATTGGATCTACTGTCTGGCAGATAGCCTCCAAATCCTGGCGAATTCATGACCCGTTTGACATTCATGATCGTTGGGATTCCGCGTGGAGGGAGGTCCGAGCTCCCAAGGGTGGGGTCCGCGCAAGCGCTTGTGGCTCAAGCATGTGGCAGTCAATGCATTCCGGAAGTTCTTAACTGCTCGCGCTGGCGAGAATGCCAGGATGAGACGCCAGAGACCTTCAGCCGCACATCATATGCGGCCACTGTGCCAGGAGGGCGCGCCGTAAGATGCCCCAACAGCTGAGATACGGCAACTGGATTCGGAAAAAGACACTCTGGAGGCTAGGCCTCGGCGCTCTCGGCCTGGCCGTCGTTGCCAGTCTCCCACTTCATCTCATCTTTCGAGTTGCAGCAGGCATCCTGTGCGCCATCTTGTCCATCAGCCTGTTGTTCCCGCTCTACGCATACTACAAGTTCTCGCCCCAAGGGGGGAACCTGCAAGAGCAGGTTTACGACCTCATCGTAGGCATCCTGGGAGATCAAGGCCGAGCCAGTATCCTTGACATCGGTACTGGCAACGGGGTCCTGGCCATCAAGTTGGCACTTCACAACCCACAGAGTCGGGTAACCGCGATGGACTATTGGGGCGAGGACTGGGAGTACGCGATATCGGTGTGCGAAGAAAACGCGGGGATCGCCAACGTCGCGCCGGCTGTCCACTTCGTGAAAGGGGACGCGGCTAGGCTGGACTTTCCGGACGCCACATTTGACGCTGTGGCGAGCAATCTGACGTTCCACGAAGTCAAATCCGTCCAGGATAAGCGTGACGTTGTTCGAGAGGCGCTGCGGGTATTGAAGGCGGGCGGAGCTTTCGCTTTCGTCGACTACTTCTACGAGAGCCGACACTATGGCCCGACCCCCGAGTTGCAGATCTTCCTCCTGGGATTGGGTCTTCAAGAGGTGACGCTGAAGCCACTTGGCGAGATCATGACGCTACCCAGGATGTTGCGCCATCCACGCTCCCTGGGCAAGGTAGGGACTCTCTCCGGTCGGAAATGAGCGCCCGCGAGACAAATCCGCTCCAATCCACGTCTTCTCCAGCACACCGCACATCAGCGACTGCTTGCTCGCATTGGCGGCCGCCTAAATTCTCGGGCTGTGGCAGAACCGTCGGAGATCGGAGGCGCGCGGCCCAGTCGATGCTCCTGCGGCTTCATCCTAGCCGACCGCATCGAGCACACGGTAGTGTACCGGCCCTTCTGATGTGATATATCGAGAGGAGACTGCTTATGCGATTCGCGAGGATTGGTTCAGCCTTATATGTCCTTTGGGGATTGCTCCATCTTGGCGCGGTCTACGAGGAGTTCGCCCTTGGGGCGAGCCTCGATCCCGGGGTGGTCCAGGGCAAGATATATCAAGGTGTGTGGAATCTTCTCTTTCTCGCGCTCGCCAGCATTCTGATCGCGGTCACGCTCAATTGGAGGAACAGTGTCCTCGGCTACTGGCTCAACCTAGCGGTGGCAAGTATTGCCGACATCGGCTTCTTGATCTTCATCTTCTTTCCCGGCCACGTATCCGTGATTCCGGGAATCTTTGGACCCGTCTTGTGGATTTCAGCGGCCATCTTCACCACCATCGGCGTCAAGATGAGACCAGGCGGGTGACATCTCGTCCCATCACCTTTGCGAGAGACTGTAGACTTGTAGAAGCCCAAGCGGCAGAAACCAACTTGCCCCCATGCAGTCCGTGAGGGCTTGTCTGACACTCCGCTGCCCGTCTCTCTTTCGGCGCACAACTTGATCGGGTTAACATGCCGAAGTGCTCTCGAGGCGGATTGACCAGGACTATGACGGCGCGAGAATAGCTGGGGGGCACTCCTCGATCACTGCCTGACTAAGGGACGGACAGATCGCAGGACTGACCTCTCGGTGTTGGCGAGTATCCTGAGTCAACAGGCACGGGGGATACGATGAACAGACTCTTCCAGAGGATCGAAAGCTCTCGAATACCCTCTTTCTTGAGGCGGTTATCCGGTCGAGACGAGATCATCTTTCTCGACATGGTTCCAGTCATGTTCGTCATCCTCGCATCAGCTATCATGATTGTGACACTGGCCATCCGCTTCATCGGCAGCCTATTCAACTAGCAGCTCGCTCCTCTGGCGTGGTTGATGCCGAAATCCACGCCCGTGTCGAGAGCGTGGTACGGCTTGGCCGGGCGTGGCCGAACACAACATTCCACGGCACTCCTGGCAGATCGCCAGGTCAACCAAGACCGTTCTCGCCTTGCCTTGGGAGCATGCGAGCCCATGATGCGGATCATGCTGAGATCCTCCCCGGAACGCTTTTGACCAACAACAGATACAATCGTATCCTTTTCGAATCCGTCGGATTTCGCCTTACCAGGCATTTCGCGATCAGTGGAGCACTGCCACGAACGACAAGGAGACACTCCTGACGATGCTGAGGGAGGAATTCGGGCACTGGGAAGAACTGCTGGCCGGCATGAGCGATGAGCAAATCAATACCCCGCAGCCACCTTCCAACTGGTCCGTTAAGGATGTGATCGCCCACTTGAGGGCCTGGCAACAAATCTCCATCGCCCGGCTGGAGGCCGCTCTATTTAACACGAGCCCCGTATTTCCCGGTTGGCTCGGTGGGATGGACCCGTTCGATGCCGAATCGGATGATCACAGAGACGAAACCAACGCCCGGATCTTCTCTGAGAATCATGTGCTGCCCTGGGCAAATGTGCATCGAGCTTGGAGAGAGGGCTTTCTTCGGCTCCTGGAACTGGGAGAGGCGGTTGCCGAAGAGGCCTTGCTCGACGCGGAGAGATACACGTGGCTCGAGGGATACCCGCTCTCTGCGGTGCTCGAAGGAACGTATGAGCATCACCTTGAACACTTCGGGGACCAGCTCTTGCCCGATTCAGGCATCACGGGTGCCCAAGGGCCAGCATTTGAAGCGTAGAACCCTTCGTACGCAAGAGGTGCGAACTTCAAGCAGAACTGCGAGGTGGTAGGACACCTACCCCACAACTCTGGGATGGAATGCGCGTGGACGAGACTCCCTTGATATGGCACTATGGCCTTATCGCCCGTTGGTGGGCCGAATTCAACACGGACGGGCCTGAAATCGCCTACTATCGCTCCTTCATAGAGCGATCCGGCCAACCAGCCCTGGACGCGGCTTGCGGCACGGGCCGGCTGCTACTGCCGTATCTCCGCGACGGCCTGGATGTTGACGGCTGCGACATCTCGCCCGACATGCTCGCGCTCTGCGCAGAACGGGCCAAACGCGAAGGTCTGACGCTTCACCTCTACCAGCAGGCTCTGCATGAACTGGATCTGCCACGGTTGTACAGGACGATCGTCGTATGCGGGGCATTCGGCCTGGGAGGCTCGCGACTCCAGGATCAGGAGGCCCTTCATCGTCTCCACCGTCACTTGCAGCCTGGCGCCACCCTACTTCTTGACAGCTACCTCCCCTACAAAGACGCAGATGAATGGCGCTACTGGACCAAGGAGGAGAGGAGTAAGCTGCCGGAAGCTTGGTCAACCACGGGTACCCGCAGGCGCACCGCAGATGGTGATGAGCTTGAACTTCGGGGGCGCCTGGTTGCCCTCAATCCGCTTGATCAGGTAGCCACCAGGGAAATCCGCGCGATCCTCCGGCGAGAGGGGAAGATTGTCCGCCAAGAGGACTACACCATGCTCGAGCGCCTCTACTTTCGAAATGAGGTCCTTGAGATGCTGACCCGTGCCGGCTTCGGCGACATTCGGGTTCTCGCCGACTACACCGAAGACCTGGCAACATCCGACTCCGGCATCCTCATCTATGTCGCCAGCGCGTAGCTACCAGAGTCCGGCCAGGGATCCGCGCGGGCTCAGACTTCGAGGGCCGCTATTTACGGCACGTCAATCACGTCGCGTTCTGACCGGGTGGTCGCGCCCGAATGCGCCAGGTCGTCCCTGAGTTCCCGCTATGCCCAACGCGCCCTCCAAGAAATCGCCTCCCGGCCGCCCCGTCCAGCTCAGGCGCCCCTCCCCGTCAGACATGCGATACATTCGTTCCCTCTGGGCGGATCCGGTGACCATGGAATCGGTAGGAGGGCCCATCTATCTCACTGAGGGGCAATCCGCCAAGTGGTTCCGGAGAGTGGTTGATCCAGGAAGCCCAGGAGATTGCTACCGCTTGATCTGCGATGAGGGCGGTTCGCCTGTGGGGGAAATAAGCTACCATCGCATGGATTTCAGCACCATGACCGCCGAATTCAATGTCAAGATCGAAGATCAATTCCGAGAAGAAGGGTTTGCCGGATCTGCTATGCGGGAGTTCTTGGATTTCTACTTCACGGAGATGGACGGTCGCGTTCTGATCGACGAGGTGGCTTCAGGCAACTTGGCAGGTCAGCACTTGCTCGAGAGCTTCGGCTTCGAGCCGACAGTGGAACCGCAGCTCTCGCGCAGATTTGTCATGACACGCGAGCGTTTCATGGAGCTATATCCACCCGGATCCCGGGATCGCGACAAGGAAGCCTGATCCCTCCCGATCTTTTGCGATCCAGGATGACCTTTCAGATGCCCGCAAGACGTTCTCAGTCTAGTTGACGCGAAGCCCGGATCCAACTTTAGATTGGAAAGCCGGCGACGATGGCCAAGACCCCGCGCGTCTCGATCGTTAACGTCGGATATCGCTCGACCAACTACTGGGTCGTCAGCGCCGGCACCTCGCGCATGCTGGTTGACCTCGGCTGGCCGGGCACGATGGGGAGGATGCGAGCGGGTCTCAAGCGCATGGACATTCCAGTTCAAGAGATCCGGTACGCGTTGGCGACGCACTACCACATCGATCACCCTGGTCTTGCGCAGGAACTCAAACAGGCGGGCGTTCCACTGCTCGTGCTCGAGGTGCAGGTCGGAGCGATCCCGTTGATGAAGACCTGGACCAAACCCTGGGACAACTACGTGGACATTACCCTCGAGGGCAGCGTCACAATCTCGTTCTCAGAGAGTCGTCAGGTCCTGGAGCGCATCGGGATTCCCGGCGAGATCGTGCACACGCCGGGGCACTCTGACGACAGCGTCTCGCTTCTACTCGACGATGGCTCGGTCTTCACCGGGGACCTCACTCCGCTGGAACGCATTACAGAAAACGAAGCGCCGATCACGAAGGCGAGCTGGCGTTTGTTGCGAGAGCGTGGAGCCACTCGGGTGTATCCCGGGCACGGTCCCATCCGGCCGATGTATGCCGAGTCCGCCTTCTGAATGGCCGGCTATGACCTACCAGCAGCCTGCGTTGCCCGACACCTCGCCAGCCAATAGCGTGGGTATTTGGCCTGAGCGTGCTTGGCCATCGGCGGCCCCCCAATCCCTCCACGTCACTCAGGCACCGGGCTCCCTTCACTGACACGGCGCGATAATCTGAGCGGTCTTCGGCCGTATGTCTCGGATCGCCTTGTCCACGTCCCTTCGGAGGCCGTGCAGAACGCCGCGGCAGATCGGGCTACGAGCCTCCCACATCATGCAACGCGAACCCCCATCCCGGGCTGCATCAGGTGCGAGCATTTCAGCCGAGAGCATCACTCGTTGTGAGGCGGGAGGACTCTGAGTACCATGGCACCCTTTGAATACATCGCATTGCTGGCTTCCATCGTCATCGCTTTAGGCATCACGAGGATACTCACAGGATTTGGCAAGGTTCTCCAGCTTCGCGGCGAAATCCGATTCTATTGGGTGCACGCTCTTTGGTCTGGGAACGTCTTCCTTTGGCTTCTGCTTAACTGGTGGATTCTGTATCGGTGATGCACATTCGAAACTTGGACGTTCTTCCTTTTCATATTCGTGCTTCTCAGCCCGATAGCCACATTCCTGCTCTCAGTCCTGCTATTCCCCGAGCCGCTCGAACCCGGAGCCGACCTCAAGCAGCACTTCTACAGTGGCCATCGCTGGTTCTTCTCCATCGCGGCCTCACTCCCGCTCATCGATGCGATGGATACCTTGTTGAAGGGCCAGGCGCACTTCGCCGCCCAGGGACCACTGTACGTCCTCACGATCTGCCTTCTGTTCGTTTTTTCCGTGACCGGGGCGATCACAAAGCGCGAAGGTTTCCACGCGGCTTTTGGGGTCTTCTTCTTTCTCTACATGCTTCTCTTCATCGCCATCAATCTGCGCCTCTTGGTCTAGGGATTCGCGATTCTGATGTCCGGCCTCTCGCGCGTCGCTCCAGTCAGGAACCATCTCTGTGACTCCGCTCCCCTCCAAACTGGGTGAACGCGACGGTCTTGTCGCAGATGCCTTGGTTCGCGTCGGTGACACGGGCATCTTGCCCCTCCGGATCAAGATGGGGCGCTTCGCATCAGGTCAGCTTGAACGAGACGCGACCTTCCGATCGTGCGCCGTGCCAGTGTGCTCCGATGACCCAATACTCTTGGTCTGATTGTCCGGAGAATGTTCGCCAGCAGATCGTTTCACTGGTTGACGAGTTGCGTTCGATCGTGGGCCCATCGCTGGTCGGTGTCTACCTCCACGGGTCATTGGCGACTGGCTGTTTCAACCCCAATTGCAGCGACCTCGATATACTCGCCTTGAGCCGGCGACCTTGCTCACTGAGCGCGAGGCGTCGCCTGGCAGAATTCCTTCTTGATCGCTCCAAAGATCCCATCCCGATCGAGCTGTCTCTGCTGAGCCTCATGGACTTGAGCCCATGGCGCTACCCGACGCCGTTCGGATTCCACTATGGCGAGGACCACAGGAGTCGCATGCAAGACGACCTGGCGACGGGTCGGTGGATAGAATGGGATTCGGAGCCGACGTATGACTCGGATCTTGCAGCCCATGTCACCATGACGGTGAACAGAGGAGTGTGCCTGTGGGGTGCTCCGATTGCGTCGGTTTTCCCCCACGTTCCGGATGAAGATTTTCGCTCCTCGATCTTCTCCGACTTCGAATGGGCGTGCGACCATGTTGTCGAATCTCCCGTCTACGCCATCCTCAACATGTGCCGCGTTTCCGCGTATGTTCACGAAGGCAAGATACTCTCCAAGCAGGAAGCCGGGGAATGGGCTCTCCGTCTGTTGCCAGACGACCAGGCCGCCGCGGTCCGAACTGCGCTTGTTGGTTACTCGAACAAAGGCACGATCGGCGGAATGCAGATTGCGGCCCTGGTGGCATTCGCCACGTTCATGCGGGATGACATTGAGTCAGTCTTAGCACAAACCAGGCAGCACCCCAAGACCATCCTGTCGCCATAGGTGAAGCCTCGACGTTTGCAGCGTGAGATCGCGGTAGAGCGAGAGGTCGGCTCAAGACCTCCGAAATGATCCCCAGCGCGGAGTGAGGGGTGGAGAATGCCTCAGCTCGTCAAAGGCGGAAAACATGTGTACGGTTGGTCGCGCATTGGAGTTACGGGACGGATCGTCATACCGCCCGAGGCCCTGGAGGAATACCACCTTGGCGAATCGCAGACGCTGGTCTTGTTGCCCGGAAGCCGGACGTCGGGCGGGTTCGGCCTGGGATCCTTTGAGTCGGTGAAGCGCTCCCCGCTTGGGGGCATGATCGATTCGATTTCGACCCATGGGAAATTCCGAACTCCCGAAGGCGAAGTGACACAGGTCGAGGGGAAGCCGCATTGCTGGGTTCTACTGCGCCATGGAAGCATCACCCTCCCACCAGAGACTCTGGCGACGTTCGGGCTGGGGGCCGGCGACAAGCTGCTGGTGATAAGAGGCAGCAGGCTGGCTATCGCTTTCGCCATCAAGGGGCCGATCGTGGACGAGGCCGGGAAGCACCCCGGTTTGGTTGTCTACAAGCCGTAAGCGCGAAGCTGAGTGCCTGCTCGACCGCTGCTCGCGGGAGTCGGATCTGAGCATTCACCTGGCTCAATCCAGGCAAGCCCGGTCAACGGTCGGCCTTGATTGCAGCCCTGGACGGGCCGGAACACATCTCTCCCATGAAAGAGGGATCGGTTTCGCACGTCATCGTTCGCAGGAGGCTCCATGAACAACATCATTGCATCCTTGTTCGCTCGGCCAGTGGAAGGAACACATCCCAGAATCGTTGTTCTGAGCCATCCGATCAGGGTCGCAGCGATGTCAATCGAGACGGATACGAAACGCATCTACCGCGACGTTCCACGCCTCGCAAAGCGGTACAGGCAATTCAAGCGGGAATGCGAGATCCCCAATCGGAAGGAGCCCTGGGCGTTCGCGGCGGTGAGCCGCGACTACGATGAGAAGACCAGGGCGTTCAGCTACTCGCTAGGAGATGTGGTGACGGATTTCGAGGAGCTCCCGCCCGGGCTGCTGGCACTGGAAATCCCGCCGGGGAAATACGCGGTGTTCACAGTCCGTCCCAGGAATCGGTTCGGATGGGGAATAGCCATCGGTAGTACGAAGAGATATGCCTACGAGACCTGGCTGCCGAGTTCCGAGTTCGAGCAAGGTCGGATTGTCGACGACTTCGAATACCACGACGAGAGGAGCACACGGGCGAAGGACCCAGAGATCGATCTCTACATCTGCATAAGAGACAGGGGTCGGCCCCGGAACGAGACCGGATGACTTCTGCACCACGAGGGTCCGCCAGGGTCGGCGCGAGCGCCTGGCGAATACCAATCCACAAGGAGCACCGGAGGTGACTCTCCTCATGAACAGTGCGCGCAACAGGCCCATCGTCGCGTTCTACGTTATCTGCTTTGTCGTCACGTGGGGCCTATGGCTCCCTCTGATATTGACAGGAGGCGGAATCTCCGAACTGTTCGCCGTCATCGGGCTGTTCGGCGGGCCTGGACTTGCATGCATCGTTGTAGCCCGGATCGCGCCACCCGCCGGCCACGTCCGCAGACGTTTCCCTTTCTGGATCGCCCTTCTCGGCGCCTGGGTGCCTTGCGCGCTCATTCTGGTCGGCTATCAACTCGAGACATCGCCGGGCGTTCCGCTTATGGGCAGAGCTATCTCAGCACTCCTTGCGTTCATCCCAGCCTTCATCCTCGCCTCCGCGCTGGCCGGGACATCCGGAGTGCGTACAACCCTGGCATCCTTGGTCCGGCCGGGAGGCCGGGCCGGCTGGTATGCGCTGGCTTTGTTCTTGCCAGCCGTCATGCGGATTGTCAGCGTGTGCATTTCGGAGGCCCTCGGCTGGCAGCTCCTGACCCATCCCCAGTCCCCACCCGGCCTTGCTCAGCTCGCCGGATCCGTTCTGATGATCTTCCTCTATACGCTGATCTACGCCGGAGGGCTGAACGAGGAGATCGGATGGACGGGCTTCGCCCTTCCCAGGATGCTGTCGAGGTTCAGCCCTTTCGTGTCGACGGTCTTTGTGTGGGGCTTGTGGATGCTCTGGCACGTGCCCCTGCATCTATCAGGTTTGTTCGACCTGAACCTGCATGTCCTCGTTGGCAGCTTCTTCGGGCGATTCCTGATCACCTGGGTGTTCATTCGCACATCTGGCGGGATGCTCTCAGCAATGCTCCTGCACACGTCCGTCAACGTCACAAGTCAGCTCGTCCCCGTGACGAATGCGTCCCTGCTGGTTGATGCCGCTGCAGCTGTACTGGTGGTTGTGGGAGCGAGAATGTGGCGGCGCCTGCCCCCGGACAATCCTGCTGCATTCACCGCGGAAAAGGCGCCGACGTAATTGGCCGCCAGCAACCTGGGAGCGCCCCCGGATCCTGTCCGGTCGTTCCCGTCAAAGGCTGTGGAGGCTCCATGAACAAGATCGTCGAGCGCATCGAGCGCGAAGCCGGTTTACCCGGCCTGCCTTCCATTCTGGCTGAACGCCTGACGCCAACCGATCTCCAGTCCATCCTGCTCGAAGTTTACCGACCTCGATGTCGTCAACTGCAGCCGGCCGCTGGAACTCGTCGATGGCGGATCGGTGGACTGGACCCAGAAGATTCTCAGCAACGCCAAGGAACGCCTCGTCATCAGCGGTCTGGGTAGTGAGAGGCTCTGTCAGGAGTTCGGTCAGGACTGGAGACCGGATCGATAACGACCTCCTCGCGGCCATCACGAAGGGCGTGCCTTGCACAGGACTTCGGGGGGCCTGCAGCACGCTGGATCACTCCACGCATATCGTCCATGAGACGAGGGGAAATCATGAGATCCACAGGACTCAAAGACCTCAGCGGCTGCCTGGCATCTATGCTTCTGGGGACGTTCATCACATTGAGTGTCTTTGGCCTGTCGTTGGCGCTCGCGTGGATTGCGATCCTCGAGAAAGACACCTCGCTCCGCTTGTGGGGTGTCGTTCTCGCTGGGGCCCTCGGCATCTTCTCCGGCAGCCTGGCGGTAGGGCTCCTTGGGCATTCAAACCGGATCAGGCGCGCCCTGATTTTCTCCCTGCTTTTCTCGATGCTCGGTTTCACCTATCTCTTCACGTTCAGTCAGGTCACGGCTGTGTTCGCTGCCGTCGGCGGCATCCTTGGCTTGATGGCCGGAGTGATGGCGCGGGTTCTCCGAGGTCTCAGGGCCAATTCACGGGTGGACGAAGCCTCCTAAATGCCCCGCGCGGACGCTCACGAGAGGTTCACCGGCCGCTAGAGCCTCAGCGTTTCACCTCTCGCTCTTGGCCTCGGCCGGCGAAAGATGGGCGCGCGCCTGGCGCACTTTCGAGGTGATAATCAGTAGGGCGGGCCGGTCGACGACACGGGATCGACCGTCCCAGCCGACCCGCCCTGGCGTGGGTACCTGGCGCACGCCGCAGCGCACTGGAGCAATCAGCATGCTGACCAGAATCCGCAACATGCCGAAGCTGATTGGTCGACGGGCCAACGCTTCAAGCGTCCTCCGGTCACCGACCCCAAGAGCGGCCGAGCAGTCGAGGCGCTCATGGGCTCAACTCATTGACTCGTATTCCGCAATCCCCGATGCCTTTAGGGGGTTCTTCGAGAGAGTGCCTTCGGAAGGGGTCGCGTTCCCCTACACCATTCTGACGCCGGCCTACGAGGGGTTTCTACACAGGGAAACTGAAAAACTCATCAGTGCGCTCGGCTCCGAGATCTGCGTATTGGAGCGCCGCGGACGATCGTTCACGGCGAAATGCTATCCCCTTCCACACATCAACCATCTAGAGATCACAACCGTCCTTCTGGACTCACGCATCACGATCAGCGGTCTCACACGGGAAGAAGAGGCTGATGTCTCTACTTGGCGTTTCAATGCAGTGACCGATTACTTGTTCACGCCAATCGTGGAAAGGATACGCCTCGCCACGACAGACTCGGGGTGCTGGCCATTGGGATCGGAAGGCGTGGCGTTTGAGCGGTGGAAAGAGACCAATTACAAGTTCATGAACTATGCCAGGCGAAGCCTGCTGGGATGTGAGCACGTTCTTCATGCCATTCTGCAACCTGAGATTCGGACCTACGAATTCAGGATCCTGGGCCGAAAGTTCTACAAGTTGATCTCCCCGACTCACGTGAGCATACTGACCGATCGTGAGTTGATCATTATCCTGGAGGGCGTAACCAGGGGTGCGGAGGAGAGATACGGCGGCACCTGGCACTACATCCCTTTGAGCAAGATCGCCGACCTTTCCGTGACCGGAAGGGACGGGCGCTACCTGCTATTGAGCGTCCATCCGGCGGATGCTGCCCCCATTCAGGTCCTGTTTCACTCCGCCGCCGAGCCGGAACTCAAACTGCTGACGGATCGGTTCCGGGAGCTAACCCCAAACCTGTAGGCCATCTCCAAGACTTCCGCCCGACAGGAAATGCGTTGACCCTGCAATCCGCGCTCGGATAGCTCAGGCCGTTCTCGATCCGTTGATGCTTTCGGGAGATCGCTCCTGCGACGTGTGAGATGCCGGCGCTACGATGAAGCCCCGAGATGCTCTCGGGGCCTCTTTATCTCGCGGGCACATGGTTGTCGCCGAGGTCAGGCAGGAGGCCGGCTACCAGCCATTGATGGCGGCCAGGCAGCCGGGCCGGATGACCAGCAATATCGAAAGAGCTTCGACTACAGGTCGGCAAGCTCAGGATCGGCGCTCTAGGGAAAGGAACGCCGAGATCAACCCGACGGGGGCGGTCATCGGGACGAGCCACTGGACACTATCCACCAGCGACCCGACCAGCATGAGGGCGGCAGCCACAGCCAGGACAAAGAGGGGCACGTTGTCCATCATCGAGCCCAGGCTAGCACAGCTTGCTCGGGCTGGAGCTTACAGAGTACTTGCAGGTTCAAGCCTTGCGACCGGATGATATGATTTCCTATCGGGGCGTAGGCGGCCGAGGATCCCGGAAATCGGTCCGTGCATTTGGCAAAGCGTCGATTCTGGACCAATGCCTCGACGGGTGCCCCAGGCCGGGGCCCTTCCCTTGCAGTTCTTAGGGGAGACCGAATTCCTGCCGTTGGACCCGGGGCGTCCCTGGAAGCCTCCTCCGGCTCTCGTCAAGGAGTCTCGCTCATGTGGCTGGCAGCAAGATGGCCGGACTACGCCATTGACCACTGCATCTTCCAGGAAAGCTTGGTCGTCGCCGCTTCAGCCGAAGTCCGCCACGGCTGGGAGGAAGCCGAGTACCTCACCTTGGGCAAGCCAGGCTGTTATGAGTGGCTGGCGGAGTGTACCGCTCGCTGGCCGGAGCTCCGAAGGCGCATCACGAGAGACCTTTCGAGTGTGGCCACCGGACTTTACGCGGCCTACTTTGGAGGGAACCCTGAGAGAGTGAGTCTGCCGAAACGCGTGGGATACATCGCCGGCTACCGCGCCGTCACATAGATGCATCGGGGGCATACAATCGCTGAGATGGCCTGCTGGTCGCCGGACCGCGCGGTTGACGAAGTCAGATCGACGTTCGAGGAAATGGGTGACTGACTTTCCGGGAGCGTCGTCGGCCAACGATCGTTCGGGCTCGGTCCGCGGCTACGCTTCAAGCGAACCGAGAGCATGCCCAATGTCGCGGTCTTGAGGAGTAGGCATCGCCTGCCGGGCAGGAATCACGTGGTGCAGCCGACTTGCCACGAGCGGCCTGCCCAAGGGGTAGGCTGGCGATGCCAAGGATCGAGAATGCAGAGGATCGGATTTCTGACAGGTGCTGAGGTTGAGCGGTTCCTTTGGCTCGCCCCACCCCGCATCAAAGAGATCGCACTCGAGCTCAGGAATCTGGTTGCATCGGTTTGCCCGCACGCGACAGAGAGGATCCTGTGGGGAGGGCTCGCGTATCACGACGCCGCCAAGGGTGGGCCGGTCAAGGGCGCGATCTGTCAGATCGAGATCGAGCGTGACTGCATTCGACTTTCCTTCATACACGGGGTTCGCCTGAACGATCCGACTTCGCTACTTGAGGGTGATCGGTTGAGCAAGCGTCATGTGATCATTGACTCGTATAATGACGCTCCGTGGGATGCGATCTCCGATCTCATCAGGCAGGCTTCTGAGCTCGACCCGTCTGCTTTTGGACCGCTCCCGTGAGCGAACGCCCAGCGCGGTCGCACGTGGAAGTCTGTGCCCGGAATCCGATCGAGGTCGTCACAAGGAGGGTGTCCGGACAAGAGACCTGAGCTCGAGAAGCATTCTCAATTCGAACTTCGCCATACGGAGGGTGATCATGACCGGTAGGAAGATCTGGATTGGTGTCTTGAGTGCATTGGTCGTCGGGCTGCTGCTTCAGAGCTGCACGCTTCCGGCTGGCCTCGGGCCATGCATATTCACGGCCAACGTCAATGTTGCCGCCTATCGCCTCCCAGACTGGACATCAGCGCCCTTCGGAACAATCTCGGCAGGCGAAACGTTTGAAGTGCTTGCCCGGACGTCGGATGGGTGGCTCGGGTTTGATCCCGGCATCGCCCAGGCGGGCAACATCGGTCTGGCGCATCATCGTTGGGTCCTGCAGGACGTCAGCCTGTCGTCTTCGTGTCTGAGCAATGTCGATCTCGTGACCCTTGCCGACGTCCAAGCAGCCATCGCCGCCCCGCCCGGCGGGTGAGCCGGGCTCCGTCCGGCGGTCTTCGCGGCGAACCTAATCCGGGTCCTTACGCCGGCCGTACTGGCTGTGCGACCCCGAGGCCGTATCCCAGCAGAGTCCGATTGGCGGAGCGGCTTCAGATTGTTGAGCTTGACGGCTGCTCGTGAGTCGCTGATCGGCCGACGCCGACTGCCACACTGAGCCTTACATAAGGCCGCTTGTGGTTTCCCGTCCGGCAAGTACTCGGCCGGGCGACGCTTGTGGCCAATCTACATAATCCACCCGCCAAACAATGTTATAGTTGTGCCCGGCGCGGATCGCGGTGAGGGATCCGCATCGTCCAGCGAACTAGAATTCGACCAGTAAACACATTGTCTTTTCTGTCGCCCGGGTTAGAGAATGGATAACCCGTCTCCTTCACAATCCATTGCGTGGATACGGCGCCTGGGACGACGCGTGCGGATCGCCGCGCCTTTCGCCACCGGCGTACTCGCAACCTTCCTCGCGCTCTGGTTGTACGGGCATCTGGTTCCTTCAGCGCCTGCCCTCACTCCGAAAGACATCAACGAAGCTGTCGCTCAGGCCATGGCTTCAGCCACACCGGCGCCGAACTTCTCATCGCGGGTCTATCAGGCGATTCGTCCTTCGATCGTCCTTATACAGACACAGTCCGAGGGCAGCCAACAAGACGGCGACTTCGGGTTGGGCACCGGAGTCGTGATCGATGCGGTTGGCGATATCCTGACCAGCCTGCATGTTGTGGCCGATGCGACCCAGGTCCAAGTCACATTTGCGGACGGCACGCAATCCAGCGCCCAGGTGATCACGCAGCAGCCGGACAACGACATCGCCGTCTTGCGCGCGCTGCAGCCTCCGGCCGAGCTGTGGCCGGCGATCCTCGGGAATCCGAATGCCTCGCGTGTGGGGGATGAGGCGTTCGCCGTCGGTAATCCTTTCGGGCTTTACAGTTCGATGAGCGCCGGCGTGATCTCCGGGTTCAACCGCTCGTTCGAGGCTGAGGGCAGCGGCCGAAGGCTACAGGGGCTGATTCAATTCGATGCCGCCGTAAACCCGGGCAACTCCGGCGGCCCGCTTCTCAATCGCAATGGACAGGTGATCGGCATCGTCACCGGAATCCTCAACCCGGTTGAGCAAGAAGTATTCATCGGCATTGGATTTGCCGTTCCGATCAGCGTCGCCGGCGCGGTGGCAGGCCTGCCACCGTATTGATCGGCCGAGAAAGCAGCTGACTCAACACATGCGGACTGTGGCTATTCCACGGCCGCGTCTGGCTCACTCAGGACGCATCGACGGAAGGAGCAGATGATGACTGAGGAACAAGGCAAGGAGAAAGGGAGGCCGACGGAGCGTGTGCTCTACGAGGTGAAGAAGATCATCGTCGGCCAGGATCACCTCCTGGAGAGGATGATTGTCGCCTTGCTGGCGCGCGGACACATTCTGGTCGAAGGTGTACCTGGATTGGCCAAAACCATGGCGATCAAGACCCTGGCCGAGGCCACAGGCTGCGAGTTCAAGCGCATCCAGTTCACCCCGGACCTGGTCCCGGCAGATCTCGTTGGAACGCGCATCTACAATCAGAAGACGGGCGAGTTCAACATCTCGCTCGGACCGGTCTTCACCAACCTGCTCCTCGCCGATGAGATCAATCGAGCGCCTGCGAAGGTCCAGAGCGCACTGCTGGAAGTCATGCAGGAGCACCAGGTGACCATCGGGCGTGAGACATTCCCTGTTCCCGATCCATTCCTCGTCCTGGCGACCCAGAATCCCATCGAGACCGAGGGCACCTACCCTCTGCCGGAAGCCCAGGTTGACCGGTTCATGCTCAAAGTGCTGGTCGGATACCCCGACGCCATGGAGGAATTCGTCATCGTAGAACGGATGACGGGCGCGCTCCAGGCTGTGCAGGCGGTGTTGACCACCGATCGACTCCTTGGGCTGCAACGCGAGACGGATCGTGTGTACGTCGACCCCGCCCTGATGGAGTATGCGGTGCAGATCGTCACCGCGACCCGTCAACCTGGCCAGGTCGGGCTGGCCGATCTGGATCACTACATCCTCTTCGGCGCCAGTCCACGTGCTTCGATCAATCTCATCTTGACCGCTCGGGCCCTGGCTCTCCTGAGAGGACGCGACTATGCGCTTCCGCAGGATGTGCTCGATATGGCCCTCGACATCCTGCGTCACCGCCTCGTTCTGTCCTACGAGGCGCTCTCGGACGACGTTTCGGCGGATGACTTGCTGGGGAAGCTCCTCCAGCGCATCCCACTGCCTGTGGTGCCGATGCATGAGCATGCAAGCCTCGACATCCGCGGCTGAGCGCATCCTGCATCGCCTCGATTGGAAGGTCATCCGCCGACTGGACGGGTTGCTTCAGGGCGACTATCGCAGCCTGTTCTACGGCTATGGGCTGGACTTCGCCGACCTGCGCGAATACCAGCCCGAGGACGATATCCGCTACATCGACTGGAACGTCACGGCACGAATGAACACGCCTTTCGTTCGCCAGTACGTCGAGGACAGAGAGATCTCGGCCTGGTTTCTGCTCGACCTCAGTCCTTCGGTCGATTTCGGAACGGTCGGCAAACTCAAGCGGTCGGTTTTGATCGACTTCGTGGCGACCTTCGCCAGGTTGTTGACCCGCCACGGGAATCGCGTCGGCGCCATGTTCTACAACGATGGGGTTGAGCATACCCTCCCGGCCCGCGGCGGCCGGATCCATGTCTTGCGGCTTGTCAACGATCTCCTCAAGCAGCCCCTTGTGAAAGGCGCGCCGTTCACCGATCTGTCACCGATGCTCGAGGCCGGGATACACTCGATCAAGAGGCGGTCGCAGATCTTCGTCATCTCGGATTTCATTTCCGTTCCCGGCTGGGAACGACCGTTGAACTTGCTCAACCGCAGGCACGAGGTCCTGGCGATCCGTCTTTGGGACCGCCGGGAGGCAGAGCTTCCCGACGTCGGACCGATTCTGATGGAAGACTCGGAGACCGGAGCACAAATGTACGTGGACACTGGCGACAGGCGCTTTCGCGAGCGATTTCGGGATGCGGCGCGACGGCGCGAGGCGAGCATCAGCTCTGCTTTCAAACGCGCCGGCGTCGAAGCGCTCTCGCTGTCGACCGAAGAAGACATGGTACGCGCCATCGTTAGGTTTGCCGCGCTCCGACGACAGCGCAGGCACTGAAAGATCGCACCGATGACCTTCGCCTGGCCTATGATGCTCCTCACACTGACCTCGATCCCGTTGCTGGTGTTACTGTACGGAAGACTCCTGCGTCGACGATGTCGGATCGCGGCGACGTATGGCGAGCTCGGCCTGGATAGACCGGGCGCGATCGGCCCATCAGGGGCGCGTCGTCACCTCCCACCCGCTCTGTTCCTGCTCGGCCTGACGATCTTGATGGTCTCGGCAGCGCGCCCGCAGATGGCGGTGAGTCTGCCGCGGCAGGTTGGCACAGTCATCCTGGCATTCGACGTCTCCGGAAGCATGGCCGCTGATGACGTCCAGCCCACCCGCATCGAGGCAGCCAAGACGGCCGCTCGGGACTTCGTCGGGGCACAACCTCCAAGCGTCGACGTCGGGGTGGTGGCTTTCAGCGACAGTGGCTTCTCTGTGCAGGTGCCCACCAACGATGAAGAGGCCGTGCTGGGCGCGATCAATCGCCTTGCGCCCCAACTGGGCACGTCGCTGGCGAACGGCATTTACATGTCGCTCAACGTCATTGAGTCAGGTCAGGGACAGGCGCCTCTGATCTATAGCAATCTCACTCCCGCTCCTACCGAGACGCCGACTGCAGTTCCTCAGGGATACCACGCTCCGGCCGCCATCGTCCTGCTCACGGACGGTGAGAACAACGAGGATCCGGACCCTCTTGCTGCGGCCCAGACTGCTGCCGACCGTGGCGTGCGAATCTACACGGTTGGTCTAGGCAGCCCCTCCGGCACTACGCTCGAGATCAACGGCTTCAGCGTACATACGCAACTGGACGGTCAGCTGCTTCAGCAGATCGCCGATCTCACGGGCGGCGCGTACTATGGGGCAGAGGACCAGGGGGACCTGGAGGCGATCTACCGAGATCTGGCTACAAGACTGACGATCAAGTCCGAGAAGACGGAAGTTACATCGCTGTTCGCCGGCGCCGGTGCACTGGTCTTGCTGATCGCCGGGATCATCTCTTTGACGTGGTACGGCCGAGTTCCATGATGTCGGTGGGGTGGTGACAGGGTTGAACGGAGGTCGGTGATGGATCTACTATGGCCGGGATTTGTGCTAATGTTGGCATTTATCCCCCTGCTCATTGCGGGATACGTATGGATCCTGCGGCGACGCCGGCGGTTCACGATTCGCTATTCAAGCCTCTCTCTCGTACAGGAAGCGCTGCCGCCCTCATCGCTGCTCAGGCGTCACCTCCCCTTCGCTTTGCTCCTGCTGGGATTGGCGAGCCTGATCGTTGCCCTGGCGCGACCGGTGACCGTTGTGAGCGTGCCCGGAGGGCAGGCCACAGTCATCCTGGCACTCGATGTTTCGAGGAGCATGTGCTCGACGGACATACCTCCGAACCGACTGGAAGCGGCCAAGGCCGCGGCATTGTCATTCATCGGCCGTCAGAAGAGCAGCACTCGAATAGGGGTTGTCGCCTTCGCCCGAACGGCGGAATTGATCCAGGCCCCGACGGATGATCAAGAACTGCTGCAAGATGCGATCGAAAGCATCGTCGTCGGTCGACGGACTGCCGTCGGGAGCGCGATCCTCAAGGGACTGGATGCAATCGCAGAGATCGACCCCAGCGTGGCGCCGAGCATCGGCCAGGGATCGAGCGAGATCATCCCGACCCCTGTGGCCAGGGGCGCCTACGCCCCGGCTGTCATCGTGCTGCTCACTGACGGGGCTAGCAATGACGGCGCCCCTCCCCTGCAGGCCGCGCAGCAAGCAGCGGCTCGTGGAGTGCGCGTGTACACAATCGGTTTCGGTACGGAGCATGGGAGCGAGTTTCTGCCCTTCTGCGGACAACGTTTCCAGGGCAGCGACCCGCTTTCGGGGAGGCCCTTCTTCGGAGGAGGTGGAGGTGGTGGAGGCTTCAGGCGTGGGATCGATGAAGCCACACTACAGCAGATCGCCGACGAGACCGGCGGGAAATACTACGGCCCCACGAGCGCCGACGAGTTGAACGAAGTATTCCGCTCTCTTCCTACATATCTGATCACCAAACACGAAACCCTTGAGATCAGCGTGGCCTTCGCCATCGCCGGAGCGGCCCTGGCGGCTTTGGCGCTGGCGTTGTCCATGCTGTGGAACCCTTTGCCTTAGGCACACCGCCTCCGGGCTGCGCATCGAACAACACCATTGCAAGTCGTCTTAGGCCCCGGCCTCACTCGAATCCCGCGGAGGTTATGCGACATTGCCTGCCGACATCCGGTCTGCTGCTCACTACATCAATCGTAAGTTCGAGAAGGGGACTCTGACCGGCGAACGAATCGCCGCTGCGGAATTCATCGAGTCGACTTTCATCCGATGCGACTTCTCCGAAACCATCTTCGAGGCCTGTCGCTTCACGGACTGCAGTTTCGACGGGTGTGATCTCACCATGGTGCAGTTCCCGGATTGCACTTTCGCAGGTGTTGCATTCAAGGACACGCGCGTGATGGGAGTTGATTGGACCAGAGCCGACTGGCCCCGGCTCGGCGGCGGCGAACGGATCACTTTCGCCGATTGCGTGATCAGCCACTCGACCTTCATCGGCCTCAGCTTGCGTGAACTTCAACTTGTGCGATGCACGGCCGCCGATGTCGACTTTCGAGAAGCCGACCTGAGCCGAGCGTCATTTGTCGACACCGATCTCGCCGAGAGCATCTTTCAGAACTCAGATCTCACTCAGGCCGATTTCAGCCGCGCCCGCAACTATCGCATCGATCCGGCCCAGAACAAGATCTACCGGGCAAAGTTCTCGCTCCCTGAAGCGCTCTCGCTTCTCTACAGCATGGACATCGAGATGGTCGATTCCGCTTGACACGCAGGCGCCGATACCGGGCTTCGCCGCATGGTCTGTCATCGAGGCAGACGAAGGCGCGAGGACGAATTCTCCGGCCGCGACGCATGCTGCAGCCCCGGGTTTACACAGACGGATCGGATCCCAACGTTCGCGTACACTTACAGGCCGTAGGATGACGCGCCGATCTTGAGGATGGTCCGCCTCCAGGTCTCGTCGAACGGCAGGACGTCATCGTGGACTGGTAACTCGAGTGGGAACCGGGGATCGTCGCTGGGGAGGCAGTCTGTCGCGTCGTTATCGCAAGGTCCCTCCGCCCCCATCATGTGAACATGTGCCTGTGAGAGCCCGTTTCCAGGCTCTGAGAAGGATGGCAATGCAATGAAACGCGTCTCGGCCGAGGCGCTGGATCGCTCCGGAGAGATCGAATTCGAGTTTTTCCGCTCTCCCGGACCCGGCGGACAGAATGTGAACAAGGTCTCAACCGGGGTCCGGCTCCGATGGGATTTGCAGGCGTCGACGTCCATCCCGGAAGAAGTCATTGAGCGTCTGAAGACGGCAGCCGGACGGAAGGTCACAGACGCCGGGGTTCTGGTGATCGAGGCTCGCCGGTTCCGCACTCAAGAAAGGAATCGTGAGGACGCGCTCCGCCGGCTGGATGACTTGATCAAGAAGGCGTGGAGCCGGCCCAGGTCCCGCAGGCCGACGAAACCGACCGCGGCCTCCAGGGAGAAGCGGCTCGAGGAAAAGAAACGGCGCGGTCAACTGAAGAAAATCAGAGGCCCCTCCGACAAAGTGACCGAATAGTCGGCCGCAGGATGCATGTCGCAGGCCTCTCGCTCCATTGAATGGGCTGAAGTCGATGGCACTCCATACGTGCGGGCCTACACCGGGAGAGCTCAGTCATGTCCACCGATCTCACTCGAATCTCGCCCCTCACCCGAACCGACTATCGCGAGTTGATCTCGCCCGTGAGCGAAGCCGTCTGGCCCGAGTTCATGATGCACGACCGGACCGCCAACGAGCATTGGGATGGCCTGTTCGAGGAGTTCGGGGAGTATCAGTTCGCGTTTCTCGGCGAAGACGGGAAACACGTCGTCAGCCTCGCCAACAGCGTCCCGCTGGCCTGGGACAGACCGGTCGAGGAGCTTCCGGATGAAGGCTGGGATTGGGCGCTGATCCAGAGCGCTCGCGACCGAGTCGAAGAGGATGCCCCGAAGGTCTTGTGCGCCATCCAGATTTCCATCCATCCGCAGCATCAGGGCCGCGGACTGAGCACGATGATGCTGAAGGAGATGCTGACGCTCGCCCGGCAGAAGGGTTTGAGCCAACTGATTGCGCCGGTGCGTCCGAGTCTGAAGGACCGCTATCCGCTCACACCGATGGAAAACTACATCCGATGGACGGATGATTCGGGCTTGCCATTTGATCCGTGGTTGCGGGTGCACGCTCGCCAGGGTGGGAGAATCGTGAAAGTCTGTCAACGGGCAATGCATGTCATCGGCACCATCGCCGAGTGGGAAGCCTGGACAGGGATGCGCTTCTCCGACGACGGCGAATATGTCGTGCCGGGCGCCCTTGCGCCGATACGAATCGACCGCAGTCAGGACAGGGGGATGTACGTCGAACCAAACGTATGGACGCTGCATCTACCATGAGGCGTGTTCTCGGCGACCTCAGCCCGGTCTGGATGCCTGCCGATGCGAGAGCGTTTACATCTCTGAAAGGTCGAACCTTCCGGAGGAAATATGATTCACCCACTCGTAGACCAACTGCGGTTCACCCGCTCGGAGTTCGAGCGGGGACTCCAGGGATTGTCGGAAGATGACGCTCGCCGACGTCTGCTGCCGATGAATTGCATAAGTTGGAACGTGGGACATCTCGCGTGGCAAGAGCAGAAGTACTTCCTGTACTGCGCGCAAGGAGAACTGCCCTTCCCCGAGGTCAATGAGAGATTCGCATATGGAGCTCCGGCAAGTACCCCGTCTCTGAACGAGATGCTGACAGCCTGGCGGACGATCACCGTCGCAGCCGATCCATGGCTGGATTCATGCACGAGCGTCGATCTGACCGCAAACGTTGTGCGACAGGGCAAGCCCAGTCCATACATCTTCGGTTCCCTGCTCTTGCGGGTGATCTACCACTACTGGTATCACACTGGTGAGAACATGGCGATCCGGCAGTCGTTGGGACATGTCGGACTCCCGGATTTCGTCGGGGATATCGACGGTGAGGCTCCCTACAGACCCGAACAAGCAGATTGAGACCCGCCCGACCGGGTTTCCTACGGCAGTGGTCGGATCGTTGTCAGATGGAGACTGGCCAATGCAGGATCACCCAAGCATTCAGATACGCATGGCGGGTCCTTCCGATGCGATGCTCCTGGCCGAGATCGGAGAGCAGACGTTCCGCGACACTTTTGGCCCGGCTAACACTCCCGAGGATATGGCAAAATACTTCGTGAAGTCCTTTGGGGAACCGATTCAGGCCTTGGAATTGAAGGATCCGAGCAATTGGTTCTTGGTGGCAGAAGTATCCACTGAGCCGGTTGGCTACGCGCGGCTAAGGTCCGGGCCAGCCCCGTCCGCTGTCCCCGGCTCACATCCGATGGAAATCGTGCGATTCTACTCAGTGAAGGAATGGATCGGACAGGGGGTCGGACCGAGGCTCATGCAGAAGTGTCTGGACCTGGCGGTCGAGAACGGGCACGACACGCTCTGGCTTGACGTGTGGGAACGCAACGAAAGGGCGATCGCCTTCTATGAGAAGTGGGGATTCAAGATAGTGGGAAATCAGCCGTTCCAGTTGGGCGACGATCGTCAAAACGACTTCCTGATGGCGAAGCCGACCGGCCGCGGCTTTCGGTGAGCGCGCGGTCGGCCCGCAGTGTTCAGAGGGGTTCTCAAAGGCTCGATCCGATCCTCAGAGCGGATCTTGGACATGTGTCCCACGATCGATTCTCTGCCAGGTCGGAAGCACGGCACTGATCGCCCCCTGCGAGACTTCGTGGCGGGAGTTTCCAGCCGGATGTCTGGGAGCAAGCAAGAACCGTCTCGAAGAAGAGGATCACACATCACTATGGCCGAAATGAGCCAGTATCTCTACACGATCAACCCCACGCGATTGCAGATGCTCACGGAAGGGCGGACGGTCGAGGAGAGTGAGATTCTCTCGCATCACTTCGATTACCTTGAAGGCCTGGCTATGGAAGGCACGGTCTTGCTCGCCGGTCGAACCCAAGAGAACGACGAGTCGACCTTCGGGATTGTCATCATACAGACTGACTCGGAACAAGCCGCCCGGGAAGTCATGAAGAATGATCCGGCTGTCGTGGGAGGTGTGATGCAAGCAAGACTCCATCCCTTCTCCATTTCAATCCAGGTGGGTCGGCCAACGCCGGCGTGAACGGTCAGCGCCGAGAAGAAAGGACCCGGTTGTGGAACTGTCAATCGTCTTTCCGATGTTCTGGGGTCGTCAGAAGGATCGGGTGTACCAGGAGGGGGACTATTTCTACGATCACCCGACCGCGCTCGATGACGATGGCACAATCCCATCGCTCTTCGAGAGCATGGCTGTGCTGGCCGACAAAGATTTCGACGTTATCGCCGTTGCCGGCGCGAATCATCCTTCTATTGCCGACGAGGTCGAGAGGCGCGCCGGTGAATTGTTGCGCGCAAACGTTGAACGCGCCGGGGTCACCCTGCACTACTTCAGTTATCGCCAGTTGGCGGCCCTCCACGACTTCTTGCGGAAGCATGGGCGGGCCGACCTGGTCGAGACGGTCTCGCTCGTGGGCTACTCTCCTTTGAGAAATGCCTGCCTGGTAGCGACGCACATCCTGGGCAAAGAAGTCGCCGTCTCGATCGACGACGACTGCCTGTTCATCGAACCAGGGTACATCGGCCGGATAAAGTCGAAGATGCTGACCGAGTTCGAAGGCACGCCGATCCGGGCCTACTGTGGCCCGTATGTGACGCCCAAGGACCAGGTCTATCTGGACCTCCCTTCCAGCCCACACTCGGTCTACTGGAACGTCGTTGAGCTTTTGAATGAGGCGTTTCGAAAGTACATCGTCGAGGCGCCCGGACTGAAGGAAGTCTCCTTCGCCATCATGGGCAACATCGCCGTTCACCGGGACTTCTTCACGCGTTGTCCGCTCGATCCTCCGATGCGCCGAGGCGAGGACATGGATTGGGTGATGAACGCGCACATCCTCGGCGAGCGGTTCATCCTCGACACGGAGCTCGTGATCAAGCACGACCCACCTCCCCGCCCTTATCCGACATGGCGACCGCTTCGGGAGGATATCTACCGCTTCCGCTACCAGCAGGCGAAGATCGCCAATAGTCGGGAAGGCGACGGCCATCACGCGCTCAACCGCGATCGCTATCTCCCCTACCCCGGAGCCTTCTACCAGGATGATTTCATGGACCGCGTGACCAAAGCCTGCACGATCCTGGCGATCGACTACTTGTCCCAGGGTAAGTTGGAGGATGCGCGTGAGGCCCTGGCCAACATCCACATCTGTCGGTACGGGGCCGCTCTCGGATCCGATCCCTATGCGGATTACCTGGCTTTTCAGAAGAAGTGGGTCGAGATGATGACTCTGATCGGCGAACACCGTGAGGAAGTCCGTCAGGCGGTGTTCTTTTAGGTCGAGTTCTTGTTGAATCACCGACGAGATCATCGGGCCCTCGGCGCCGATAACGCCTGGCGCAACGCGCCATTGGGTGCGCCGCGTTCCATCCCATTCTGCCGCCTTCCCGAATCAGCACCACACGCTCAAGAGAATGACCATGACGGATGACACCCACAAGGTGGTGGAGCCTGAGACGATCGTAGAAATGGCACGCGTCGGCGGACTGAGCGACGCCGTGTTCGCCGTCGCCTTGACCCTGCTCGTCCTGGATATCCGTATCCCGAGGCTGCCACCCTGGCAGATTTGCCGGCCCGGCTGCTCGAGCTCTTGCCGCGTCTGCTCGTCTACTTGATCGGCTTCATCATTATCGGGGGTGCGTGGGGCTCTCACCAGAGAATGGTGGGCCAGATCACACGCGGGGACGGCCCACTGGCATGGCTCAATCTGCTCTCGCTGCTCTTCGTGACCCTCATCCCCGCCAGCGCCTCTTTGCTCGGGAGGTTCCCAACTTCGTTCCTGGCGATCGTGACCTTCGCGGCGAACGTCGTCCTGGTTCAGCTCTCGGCGTACTTGATGTGGGGGCACACAGAACGCCGCGCGATGATCAACACCAAGCTCGACCACCGGGTGATTTCTGCGGTGGGTCGACGCCTAGCCCTCAGCGCCGGCGTGTTCGCACTCTCTGTCCCGATCGCGCTGATCAGTACCACCATCGCCTACGTCTTGTGGATCAGCTGGTTCATCTTAATGTTCGCCACAGACTGGCTTTCCTGGCAAGATGCGTACAAGACGGTTCGAGAGACGTTTGCCTTGGAAGGCGCCACTCGAGCTCACATACGTCTCGGTCACGCCGGCGGCCGTCTCCGGCTTTCGCCGATTGCAGCAGAAGGCGTCCTGGCGGAAGGCATGTTCGGCGGCGGGCTCGACGCCAACGTCAGCCGTGATGGCTCGATGGTTGGGCTCAACCTGCGTCCAGGTCGGAAGCCAGGCTTCATGAGCGCACGCTATCCCTGGGCGTGGAGTCCGGTCAATTCATACGACTGGGAACTGGGCCTGTCAAAGAAAGCTGCCATCGATCTGGATGTCGAGACCAGCGGCGGGCAAGCAGACCTCGACATGGCCGATCTGCATGTGGTGGCCCTGTCTTTGAAAACCAGCGCCACGACGACCTCGATGAGGCTGCCACGTCTGGCCGGGCACGTCGACGTCGTCATCAAGGCCGCCGCATCGTCGATGGTTGTGCACGTCCCAGATGCTGTCGCTGCGCGCATCCGAGTGCGCAAATCGATGTCGAGTGTCGAGCTCGATCCAGCACGATTCCAGGCGACCGGCACCGATGACGAATACCGCAGTCCCGACTACGACCGCGCGCCCAACCGGCTCGACATTCGGGTCAGCCTTGGGCTGGATTCGATCAGGTTCGATTAGCGGGGATCAGGTGAAATGGAAAGAAGGGTCCGGCTTACGCCGGACCCTTCTTTCCATTTCACCTCGTTGTTAGTGCGCAGGGCTGGCGTAGATGCGCAGGTAGCGCACAGCCAGAGTGAACGCCAGCCAAGCATAGCCGATGATCCCGGCCGACACGGCCACTTCCACCCAGGTCGGCGTGTAAGCAGCCGTGACCACCCCGCCCAGTACGCCGGGGGACCACGACGGTGGCGCGATCAGACCGGACAGAGTCGTGTTCCAGCGATTGACGATCACCCCAAAGACCAGGAACCCTAACCCGGTGATGACGGCCCGATCATTGTGCCTCAGCGGCCTGTAGAGCAGGATAACTGCAGGCAGGATCAGCCCGAGCACGATCTCCCACCACCAGAAGGTCAGCGTGTAGGGCGTGGTCGCCTGCAGGCGCGTCAGGGCGTCGGCCGTTCCGGGCGCGTGGCTGTAGTAGGAGGTGGCGGCCCAGTCCCAAAGCTTGATGTACAGATAGCCCAGCGCCAGGTATCCCACGAAGCGGGAGACTTCGAGTTGTACTTCGTGCGGGATGAGGTCGACGCGACGAATCTTGCCGGTGATGATCGTCAGCCACAGCGTCAAAGCCACGCCCCCGGCGACAGCCGACAGGATGAACATCACCGGCAGCGAGGGCTTGAACCATATCGCACGGCCGCTCAACACGCCGTAGGTCGCCCCGAGGGATGACTGGTGCAATAACGAGAGACCCATGCCGACAACCGCCAGGACGGGTGTCGCCTTGTGCAACTGATGGCCTGCCCGCCGCACTCCGGGCCAGCGATCGAAGAAACGGTTCTCGATCACAAGCGGGAGGACCTCCATCGCCAGCACCATCGAGTACAACACCACGCACAGCGTGACTTCCCATAGGACGGAGTGAACGTTCCAGAACACCAGCGGGTGCCAGAAGCGATCCGGCCGTCCAATGTCCACCAGCAGAGCCAGCATGGCCGAGGTGTACCCGATGAAGCCGACGAGTACGGCGGGGCGCGCCATCGGTTCGAGGCGCTTGATGCGAAACAAATAGACCGCAGCCGAAAATGTGAAGGCACCCGCGCCGAGGGCGATCGCCGACAGGTCGTGAGTGATCCATAAGCCCCAGGGCACCCGATCGTTCAGTCCGGTCACCTGCAGGCCATATGCCAGAGTGCGCAGGCCTCCCAGGATCCCGAGTGCGATCAAGGCGACAAGGAACAAGAGCCACAGCGACACCGGTTCGGCGAGATAGCGGCGAAGTGTCGCCATGTTACACACCCTTCCTTTCGGGGCGCACGTAGTGGACCCTAGGCGCAGTTCCGAAATCCTCCCGCAGTCGGAAGGATGAGTGATCGGCGAGTTCCATCGAGATGGGTGATTGGGGATCGAGGGCATCGCCGAAGACTCGGGCGCCGACCGGGCAGGCGACGACACACGCGGGCGTCGCCTCGCGGTCGACCCCGGGCGTCAATCCCTGATCCAGTCCGCGATCGATCCGATGAACGCAGAAGGTGCACTTCTCGACTACCCCGCGGGGCCGGCGAGCCACCTCGGCCTCTCCCCAGGCCGGTTCGTAGGCGTTTTCGGTTTTTGACTCGCGCCAATTGAAACGGCGCGCGTCGTATGGACAGGCGACTTCACAGTAGCGACAACCGATGCACCGCTCGTAGTCCATCGCCACGATCCCGTCTTCTCGAATCCAGGTCGCACCGACGGGACACACTTTCACACACGGCGCTTCTTCACAGTGCATACACGGGCGGGTCATGAAGAAATCGATGCCGTTTTCCGTTCGCTCCGGGAAGCCGACGTTCCAGCGCATATCTTCATCCGGCACATCGTTGACCGCCTGACAAGCCCAAACGCAGTAGCTGCACCCGATGCACTTGTCCAGATCGATCAGCATGCGCCACTCATGCGGCTCGCCGGAGGCGCCGCTCAAATGCGTACGCGCGCCAATGCCTCGGACGGCCTCGGATGAGAGAGGTCCGGTGGTCACCAGTTCGGTGAGAATGACCGCGGTGCCGGTCGTGCCGGCGATCTTCAGGACGTCACGACGAGTCAGAAGAGGGTGCGAGTCAGCTTTCTTCTTCGCCATGTTCCTCCTCCGATTTTCTGCGGCGGACGTTGTGCGCCATGAACCAAGCTGTGCTGGCTCCCAAGACCAGCCCGACGATCCCACCCTGCATGAGCGTTGTCAGATTCTGACTGGCCAAAGCGGTCTCCAGGGCCTGGATGCGTTGATCCGGCGACAGCGAGCTCTCGGCTACGGTCAGCAGCGTCGAGGCCTCGACCTCCGGCGTCGGCTCACCTTCCGCCGTCTCACCAGAGCCGTTCTCAAACCCCGGAAGGGCAAAACCGGCATGCAGGGCGTCCGTGTGGCACGCGACACATGTTGCCGGAGTGATGGTGAACGTGTGCCCGGTCGGGACGATCCCGTCCTCAGGCTATGTTTCAGGCGGGATCACCAGCGCGTGGCAGTCAACGCAGCCGATGCCCTTTTTCACATGCAGATCCTCGAGGTAGTCGCCCATGTCACCCTTGTGGCAGTTGATGCACAGATCGTCGGCAACTTCGAAGAGCGCCTTCTGGCTGTGCGGGTCGTGGCAGTCGGTGCAGCCGACATCCTCCATCGAGTGCCCGGTCTGGCGCCACTCCGCCAGTGTGGTGGTATGGCAGCTGCCACAGTATTCGGTGTCAGCCTTCACCGGGACGATCGCCGGCGGGTGATCAGGCTGCGACGACCCGTGGCAAGCCTCGCAGGCGATGCCTTCGACAAGGAACGAGCGCGTGGTCGACTGATAGCCTGTCGTGTGACATGAAAGGCATTCGCCTGTTTCACCGTGTCCCTGCCACCATTCTTGAAAGGCGGGATCGTCGAAGGCGTGGGCGTGAGGGCTATGCGCCCAGGCGTCGGTGATGTCAAGGTGGCACTCGGTGCACTCCGGCGCTTCGGGCGGCGGAGGCGGGGTCGCCTCTTGCGCGGCGGCGATCCCGACCGTTGCCAGCATCACGCACGCGGCGACCAGCGTCCCGGCCCACACCGGCCGACGGAGCAACTCCAGGGATAGCGATCTGAACATCGGTCTCATCTCTCTGCGGCCGGATGAGCCGCCTCGGTCGAGTCAATCATTCCCGCCCGTCTTTCCCGGAATGGACGAAGGGCTTCGTTCTCCGGATCGATGACGAACTCCCAGAACGCGGTCTGGGCGGCAGTCGCCGGATGACGGGGCGAGCGAACGATGTAGATGTCTTGGGCCAGGCGCAAATCGCGGACTTGCACCAGTGCCACGCGATCGGCAACAAGCCGCTCGACGACGGTCTGCGACAGGAAAGCGACGCCGATACCTTCTTGCACTGCAAGGGCGATCGCCTCAGAACTCCCCAGCGTCAAAACGGTCTTCAAGCGATCGATCGGTATCCCATGCCGGGCGAGCCCTTCACTGACGGTTGCACGCGTTCCTGAGCCTTCTTCGCGCAGGATGAAATCGGCATCCAACAGCTCATCGGGCTGAATGACCTTTCTCTCAGACCACGCGTGACTCAGCGGGGCGATCAGCACGACAGGGTCGGACATGAACTTGCGGAACTCGACATCTCGCCGGAAGTCGCGCACACCAGCCAGCGTCACATGCAGCCGTCCCTCGCACAGCAACTCGACGGCCCGGCTGCGAGGACTGACATGGCAGGTCGCTTCGACCTTGGGGTGCTTATGAAGGAAGGTGGCCAGCAGACCGGGCAGGATGTAGCGCCCGGGAGTTGTGGCGCACCCGACCAGCAAGTGACCGAAGACCTCCCCTTTGAGCGACTCCATCTTCTCGTCGATGCGGATCGAGAGCGAGACCATCTCGCGAGCCAGCGGCACCAGGGCCACCCCGGCGTCGGTCAGGCTCACCCGGCGGCCTGCCCGGAAGAACAGCTTCGTGCCGAAGTGATTCTCCAATTCCTGGACGTGCTGGCTCACGCTCGGCTGGGTCATGTTCAATTCGCGGGCGGCCTGGGTGAAGTTGAGCGTCTCGGCCGCGGTCAGGAACACGTTGAGTTGATGTGAATCAAGCATGCTCGGCTCCCCGAAGACCCCGGCCCCGGCTCTGCCCTGACGGCCAGGATCAGGACCTGCGTTCTTGTGAATTCTCACACAAGCTATATAACCGAATCAAGTGTCAGATGTCAGCCTTGAATAGCTTTCGCCTATAGACAACATAAGCGGAAACGATAAGCAAAGGTTATGTTTGTCACTATGTTCCCCCATGCTGGTGTTATAGTCTGCAACCGATCGTGATGCCTTTCACAAGAGCCGAGGACGCGCATTGATGTCGAAAGTGACCCCCCTGGCGGTGGCCGCGTTTGCCGCGACCCTCTTGATCGGCTGCGCCGGTCGTTCTGACTCGTCCGCTACCCCGCCTCCCCCTCTCGAGCAGGCGACGGCCCTCGCCCAGCCGGCTCCAGGGGGATCACCCGCCGAGGGTGAGCCCGACGCTCAGGTTGAGGACGAGTGCCTGGCCTGCCACGCCGATAGGCAGAAACTAGTCGACACGGCGGCGCCGGTTGAGGTTGAACCAAGCGAGTCATCCAGAGTCGGTTGAGGGGGCGAGGTGGCTCCGTTGGAGCCATGGGAGAAAGTCCTGATCACCGATCCAGCGGCCTACCTGGCTTCGGTGCACGGTCACATCGCCTGTATGGAGTGTCACGCCGGCGCGAAATCGCCGGACAAGGAAACCGCCCACGATGGGTTGGTCGCCAACCCAAGCGAGGATTTCGAAGCGGTCTGCGGGAGCTGCCACCCCGACGTCGCCTCATCCCAGCCGGGCAACTTGCACGTCACTCAGGCCGGCTACTGGACCGTGCTCAGCGCGCGCAGCACCCCCGACAGTCAGCCCGCCCTCGAAGACATGTTCGGCAATCATTGCGCCTCGTGCCACACCACGTGCGGCGACTGCCACGTCAGCCAGCCGGCCAGCGTCGGCGGCGGGTTCATCGACGGCCACATGTTCCAGCAGACTCCTTCGATGACTCGCAACTGCACCGCCTGTCACGGCAGCCGGGTCGGGAATGAGTACCTGGGCAAGAACGAAGGCATCATGGCTGATGTCCACTTCCGCGAAGGTCGCATGAACTGCGTCCACTGCCACGACGGTGGGCAGATGCATGGCGATCCGGCCGACTGCGCCACCTGTCATCCGGAGCCCGAAGACGCCGTCGACCTTCCGCCAGCCGAACACCGTTATGCAGGCATTCAGTCACCGCGCTGCGAGACCTGCCACATGTCGGCTACCACCGGCCAGGACGGCACGCAGATGCACATCGTCCATGGCGGAGACCTCTCTTGTCAGGTGTGCCACTCGGTTTCATACAGTAACTGTGACGGCTGTCATGTGGCCGTAAGCGAGACGACTGGCAATCCATTCTTCACCACGGATGGCACCTACCTCGGCCTCTACATCGGGCGAAACCCGCGCCCGAGCTACGAGAGGCCGTATGACTTTGTGCTGTTGCGGCACGTCCCGATCGCCCCAGACAATTTCGACTATTACGGCGAAGACCTGCTATCGAACTTCGATGCTCTGCCGACGTGGGTCTACGCCACGCCTCACAATATCCAGCTCGACACGCCGCAGGCGGAATCGTGCAACGCCTGCCACGGGAACCCGGACTGGTTTCTGACCGCAGACAGAGTGAAGCCGGGAGAACTCCAGGCCAATCAGGCAGTCATCGTGACGAGCATCCCGGCTGCCGTTCCACTGGAGGAGGAGACCACGCCCTAAACTGATCACTCATGTACCTACTGGATCCACTCGAGAGCATCGCCAACTGGCGAGATCGAGAGCGAATAGGAAAACAATGGAGGAAAGAATGAAATCCCGAATCTCATGGTTGATGACACTGGTCGTAGCCTTGAGCCTGGTCCTTGGTGCTTGCGCGCCGGCTGCGACGCCGGCTCCGGCGGAGCCGACAGCGGCACCGGTGCAGCCGACTCAGGCTCCCGATCCGCCACAGGCGCCGGCCATGTCGACCGAGGACGATCTCGACGCAGCCTACAGCGCCTTCCTCGGACGCATGGAGGGCTACAACGCCCTCAAGATGGATCCATTCGTCGAGATGCTGGCCGAGGATCCGGCGCCGTTCGTCCTGGACGTCCGACAGCCGGACGAGGTGGAGAAGAACGGATATGTCCCAGGCGCGGTGTTCATCCCGCTGCGCGAGCTGGGCAAGAACCTGGACAAGCTTCCCTCATTCGATACCACCATCGTCAGCTACTGCGGTAGCGGTTGGCGCTGCACCATCGCCATGACCGCGCTAGGCGGATTGGGATGGGAGCACGTCTACAGTCTGAAGGACAACAGCTTCGGTGGGTATGTCGAAGCCGGATACGAAGTCGCGACGGGGATGCCGGCAGATGCTCCCTCCCTGAATGAGGCCTCGCCCGATCCAGCGCTCGTCGCCGTGATCGACGAAGCCCTCTCCAATATCCCTGACGGCTGGGGCGTGACCACCGCCGAAGACCTGGCGACCGAGCTTGCCGACAACCCCGATTTGATCTTGATCGACAATCGGACGACGGCTGAGGTCGAGAAGAACGGCTCTATTGAGGCCGAGAACGCGCTCAACATCCCCCTGGAAGAGTTCATCAATATGAAATCGGATTGGCCATCCGACAAAGCCGCACCGATCGTCACCTACTGCGGCAGCGGACATCGCTGCACGATGGCCATGACGATTCTGTGGACCTACGGCTACACAAACGTTCACAGCCTGAAAGGCGGGTTCGGCGCCTGGACCGCCGCTGGATTCTCCAAGATCGGCGGCGCGCCTGATCTCGATGCCGCCTACACCGCCTTCCTGGGCCGAATGGTGAAGTACAACACTATGGGCCTGAGCGCCCTGAATGAGCAGCTTGCTGAAGAGCCCCCGCCGTTCCTGCTGGACGTCCGACAGCCGGAAGAGGTCCAGGAGAAAGGCTACATCGAAGGCACCGTGCTCATCCCGCTGCGCGATCTGATGAAGAATCTTGACAAAATGCCCAGCTTCGACACGCCGATTGTGAGCTACTGCGGCAGCGGCTGGCGCTGCACTATCGCCATGACCGGGCTGGGCGCACTCGGGTGGGAGAACGTCACCGCCCTAAAAGAGAACGGCTACGGTGGCTGGGTCGAGGCCGGATATCCGACCGCCGCCGGGGTGCCTTCGGATGCACCCTCACTGAACGCGGCCTCGCCTGACCCGGCGATGGTTTCGCTGTTCGATGGAACGTTCAGCAGCATCCCAGAAGGCTGGGGTGTGATCACCGTCGATCAGCTGGCGAGTGAGCTGGCCGAGAACCCCGACCTGATCTTGATTGACGTCAGGACCGACGCCGAGATCGCCGAGAAGGGTGTCATCGAGTCCTCCAACCTGATCACGATCCCTCTCGAGGAGTTCATCAGCGGCAAGGCTGACTGGCCTGCCGACAAGGGTGCCAAGATCGTCACCTACTGCGGCTCCGGTCACCGTTGCACCATGGCCATGACCATTCTGTGGACGTACGGCTACACCGACGTCCGCAGTCTGAAGGGCGGCCTGGGGGCCTGGGTCGAAGCAGGCTACCCCGTCGTCGAGATGATGGCCCAGTAGGCCCTCTGAGTACGTCTCGCTAGAAGCGCCCCGGTCATTCTGACCGGGGCGCTCGTGTTACAGTCCTTCTCGGTTCTGAGCAAAACTTGTGCGAGAATAGACCCGGAACCGGTGAGGGCACGCCATCGCGCAGACACACCGAGAAGCATATCTCAAGTGGGTTTCACCATCAAACCGGGCGGATGACGCACGGGTTCGGACGCGGGCACGTGGCCCGACGATGTCGAGTATGACAAACGCGGGAGGAAGATGTGGCCCAGGACGCGATCAATCTTTCTGAGAAACTTGCCAAGTTCGACGAGCAATGGTCACCCAAGATCGTCGCCCAGATGAATGATTATCACTTCAAGCTGGCCAAGATCCAGGGCGAGTTCATATGGCACAGCCATCCGGAGACGGACGAGGTCTTTATCGTGATCGATGGAAGCATGGAGATCGCGCTCCGTGACAGGAAAGTTCCACTGCAGGCCGGCGAGATGTACGTCGTTCCGAGGGGCGTCCAACACAAACCGGTCGCGCAGGAGGAGTGTCACATCATGCTGATCGAGCCTGTAGGAACGGTCAACACCGGAGACGCCGGCGGCGAGCTCACCGCCGAGCACGATGTATGGATCTGACCCGGCGCCCCGGCGTACTCGAAACAGGACCTAGGCGCGCCTGCCGGATAGAAGTAGGATTGCGGCGCCATCCTCAGGGATGGAAATGAAGGGGTCGATCCCCGAATTGACGAGGGTTGAATGGTCGCAAAATCAATGCCTATGGAACGCAATAAGAAGATCGGGCTCGTCGCCCATGACAACAAGAAACTCGACCTGGTCGAATGGGCCAAGTTCAACCGAGACCTGCTGGCGCACCACACGATCTACGCTACGGGGACGACCGGCTTGATGCTGGAAGCGGAGCTTGGATTCGAGGTCGTCAAACTTCAGAGTGGGCCTTTGGGCGGTGATCAACAGATCGGGGCCAGGATTGCCGACGGTGAGATCGACTTCTTGATTTTCTTCTGGGACCCTCTCGAACCGATGCCGCACGACCCGGACGTCAAGGCACTGCTGAGAATGGCGGTCGTGTGGAACATCCCGATCGCCTGCAATCGATCGTCGGCAGACTTCATGATCTCATCTCCGCTGATGGACGAGGCCTATGGGCGTCTGCTTCCCGACTACGACGAGTATCGCTCGCGGGCGGTCGGCCGAGGAGACCATTGAGAGCCCGGCCACGACGATCCCCCTCACACTCTGACACAGGCTGGTTACCCATCGGATGCAGCGGGGTGGCCCGATAAGCCGGCCACCGGTGGGCATCCGGAAGCCACGGTGTTTTCTGGTCTACGCCCTGGCGCCCGACGGGGTTTCTGCAGCCGAAGCCAACCGGGTCTTCAACGCATTTGTCGCCGACCGGGACCTTCCCCTCGTCTTGTTCCACGACCACTTCATCGGGCAGGCAGGAGGGGTGGCTATCTTCTACGCGGAAACGGCCGAAGAGCGGGAAGCCCTGTTCAGCCAGCACCATCTCACCGGTTGGAGGGTCGAGATGAGACCGCTCATCTTCGCCCACAGCCCTTCGGCCTTCGACGAGCAGACGGCCTTCACCCTTCGAGCCTATCGCGGACAGGACTGGGATAAGCTTCGCAAGATCAAACGCCCATCCTTCGGGGAGCCATCGCGTGAAGCCGAAACGGGCTCGGAAGATTCCGACGACCTGTAAGTTTCCAACCTCACTGCAGATGAGCCCTAAAGGCAATCGCGCGCCGTGACGCTGATGTTTTCGTGTCACACGCACATTGAGGGCGGCGACCAGATCTACTCCGACATGAGGACCCGCGAGGGACATGCCGGCCCTAGAGGAGGAGCGTGACCCGCTCGATCGTTCTCATCCACGGGGCTTGGGTGACGCCTCTGTGTTGGGAGTCATTCCAGCCGTTTTTCGAAGAACGCGGATACTCGGCCATCGCCCCACCCTGGCCCGGCAAGGAAGACTTGGTCGAGGCTCAGCGATTGAACCCCTCGCCCACGCTCAAGGGCCTGGGGATCGGCGAGATCGTCGACCACTACGAGCGGATTCTGGCTGAGTTGTCTGAGCCGGCTTTCCTGGTCGGTCATTCGTACGGGGGTCTCTTCGTCCAGCTTCTGCTCGATCGCGGCCTCGGCGCAGCGGGAGTGGCGATCGATTCGGCGCCACCGCGTGGAGCATTTGCCTACTACCCCTCCACCTTGAGGTCGCTGAGCAGGGTCCTGCTCTCATGGCAGGGATGGCGCAGGATTCTGCGAACGCCGTTCGCGGATTTCCGCTGCGCGTTTGTGAACAACATGACGCCTGAACAACAGCGGTCGGTATACGATCGGCGCGTCGTCCCGGAGACGGGTCGCATTTTCCTTTCAGTCGGCGCTGGCGCCACTGAACCCGAACAGCCCGGCCCGCCTCAACTTCCGCAAGCCCGACCGGGCGCCCCTGCTCCTGATCGCCGGCGGATCCGATCACATCATCCCCGCCGCGATGAACAGGGCGAACTACAGCCGCGCTCGACAGAGTCTGGCCCTGACGGCATTCAAGGAGTTCTCCGGTCGTGCGCACTGGATCATCGCCCAAGACGGTTGGCAAGAGGTCGCCGGCTTCATCGCCGACTGGTTTGAGCGCTTGCCGAAGTCGGGGCAACCAATCGAGGCGTGAAGACAGGGAGCCCCAGCCGTCAATCGAAGAAACCCGATCATAGAGGTGAGGTGGAGAATGGATCAAGTTCTGGCAAGACTGATTGACCACTTTCAGTCGCTGCACGAGAGCTGCAAGCAAGCGCTGTCCGGGCTGGACACACAGGCCCTCGACTGGGTGCCAGGTGAGGGAATGAACTCCCTGGCAGTCCTGGCGACACATGTCGCCGGTTCGGAGAAATTCTGGATCAGCGATATCACCATGCAGGAGCCGACCGGCCGGGATCGTCCAGCGGAGTTCCTGGCGAAGGGCAATGATGCCGCCCACCTCATCGATTTGCTTGACTCGTCGCTGGCAACCATCCAGGGGGCGTTCGAGCGCCTGTCGCGCGATGACCTTGGTCAACCGCGGACATCGCCCCTGGATGGGAAGAGCTATGACGTCGCCTGGTCGATCGCCCAGTCTCTGACGCATACGGCGCTTCACCTGGGGCACATCCAGCTCACTCGCCAGCTCCTTGACAATTCAGCATAGATCGAGGGCCGACCCCGCTCAGCCAATATCGCCATCTGCCATCCCGCAAAGACTGCGGGCTCACTCGTCTCGCCTGCAACATGGGGTCAAACATGAATGCATTCGCCAATCTCGTCATCGCTGTCGTTTCCGGGATCGCTATCACGCTCCAGGGACAGTTCATGGGACTCATGGACAGGACATTCGGCACGCGCGAGAGCGTGTTTCTGACTTATGGAAGCGGAGGCCTAATCGCCGCCCTGATCATGCTGGCCTCCGGCTGGAGCAACCTGCGCGAATGGTCGCGCCTCCCCTGGTACGCTTTCACCGCCGGCGGGTTGGGATTGGTCATCGTCGGGACGATCGGGTATGTGGTCCCGCGCATGGGAGCCGGGCGGGCGTTCACATTGATCGTCGCGTCGCAGCTCGTCCTTGCGGCTGCGATCGATCACCTCGGGCTGTTCGGTGCGAGCGTCCGCCCTCTCGACCTCTCGAAGACGGTCGGATTGATCGCCATGCTGATCAGCGTCTGGCTGGTTGTGCGCTGAGCGCGTCGGGATGAGCCGACTGACATGCCGCGCCGCACGCATGACGACGCGTCCCTGGAAGGGATGACAATTCGGGAGGTCGATGCGGAAGCGTGGGAAGATTTCGAAACCCTGTTCGAGAGCCCCGGCGCGCCCAAGTACTGCTGGTGCATGGTCTGGCGAGCCGTCGGAGACGAGAGGAAGAACAGGGACTCCAAGAGCCGGAAATCTTTCATGAAGCGGCGCGTGATGGATGGAGTTCCGGTCGGGATCATCGGCTACCTCGAAGGCGAACCTGTCGCATGGTGTTCGATCGCCCCGCGTTCGACATACCGCCCCCTGGGCGGAATCGAGCAAGTCGACAGCGATCCTCAGAAGATGTGGTCGTTGGTATGCTTCTATGTGTCGAGGCGGTTGCGTGGCCGAGGCATCGCGCGGCGCATGCTCTCGGCGGCGGTTGATCACGCCAGGCGCAAGGGCGCCGAGGTTGTCGAGGCCTACCCTGTCGATCCGGACTCACCGAGCTATCGCTTCATGGGCTATGTCGGCTTGTTCAAGGAGGAAGGTTTCCGCGAAGTCGGCAGAGCCGGGACGCGCAGGCACGTCATGAGACGCGAGCTGAACTCGTCGGGAAAGAAGCTGAGGTGACGCGTCCGCCAAGATGCGCAGAGGAATGGAGAATTGAGGAAATCTGAAGGGCCGGGAGATACGACGGACAACGCGTCGAGCAGGAGATCCGGACAAAGGGACTCGGCCGATCCTCCTACTACTTTCAAGCGCTGGCTGAGTCTGGGCGACTTGCGCTCCGACGGTCAGGCGAACGAAGTCGCGGATCTGGTCACTCGACAGCCGGAGCTCCTCCCGGACCTGATCGATGCACTCAGGTCGGGCGATCCGGCGACGCGCGGCCACGCGGCCGACGCCCTCGAGAAGGTCGCCCGCTCCCACCCGAATGAGCTCGTGCCATCCTTGCCATTACTCATCCATGCAGCGACGCAAGATGAGGTAGGGATGGTCCGCTGGCATCTGGCCATGGTTCTCGGCCACACCGCGATGTATTCGGAGACCGTCGGATCGGCGAGGGATGCTCTACTTGGATTGCTGTCCGATCAGAACGCCCTCGTGCGGAGCTGGGCGATTACCAGTCTGTGCATCATCAGCCGACTTCACCCGGAGCACACTCCGCAGATTGTCGAAGCGATTTCACGAATGAGGCGCGATCGAAGCGCTGCCGTGGCCAAACGAGCCAGGAGGGCCGCCGAGCTCATGACGATCCCCTCGCTTCCCTTCCCGAAAGGCTGGATCAAGAGCCGGCACATCCGCTCAACCTAGCATCGCACGGGGCGGATGAGCCGGCCGACCGGCACGATCGCTTAATGGTGCCGTAGGTTGTTCTGAAATCGGGGAGCCCCGTGTGATCGTCCAGCCTTCATCGAGAGCTCTCTTTACAGGGTTCGCATTTCTGTTCCAGGTCTGCCTGCTGGCGAACTTCTCCGTCAGGCGTTGGCGCCCGGCTCTTGAAAGGAGGTACGGGTGGTTGGTCTACGCCTTGAGCCTTCCCGCACTCCTCTTGAGCGCCGTGTTTCTCGCCGACGGCGAGCCATCGATCATCTGGGCGGGCCCGCTGGTTCTCTTTGCCTGGGGTGGGTTTGGCTACTAGATCGGTATTCGGAAGAAGATCGTGTGGAGCAGCCCACCGCGCTGGCCGGTCTTCATTACGTATGTGGCACTCTTCGTCGGCGCCCAGTTCTTGTTTTGGATCCCCCTTTGGTATGTCGGCATCCTGTACTGGATCGCCGACACCATCCTGTATTTTCTGAACACCGCGCTGAACATCACCCCGCACTGTGGTCCGCCAGTCCAACATACAACGATCTGATCGACAGTGGGCCAAGCATGCTGGGCTCATTGTCGGTCAGATCCCTCGATCAAGTGGACATCGAGGCGCGCTGATATCCATTGAGACTGTCAGCGACTGCTCACACCTGCAGGAACATCCCGGCCGATCGACGTGCGGATGAGCCAGAGTGAGACAAACGAGAGCAAGATGAGGATGACCGAGAGCGTCAGGGCTGTATTGAGGTCAACTTCGAAACCGATGTAGATCGCCAGCGGCATGGTCTGTGTCCGGCCGGGGTAGTTGCCGGCGAAGATGATCGTGGCCCCGAACTCGCCCAGCGCCCGCGCCCAGCTCATCACCGCGCCACTTACCGCCGAGGGAGAAGCCAGGGGGAGGATTACCTCGCGCAACAGCTTCCAGCTTCCAGCGCCATCGAGCATCGCCGCCTGAACGAGCTCTCTATCCACCGCCGCGAATCCGATGGCGGTGGTTCGGATGAAAAAAGGAGCGGCGACGAACATCTGGGCCATCACCACTGCAACTTGCGTGAAGGCAAGATCGACGCCCAGGGCCTCCAGCCCAGCGCCGAGCAGACCGCGTCGACCGAAGGCCACCAGGAGAGCAACGCCGGCGACGGAAGGGGGAAGAACCGTCGGCAGGTCTACCAGGGTCTCGACCAATCGCTTTCCGGGGAAGTTGCGAAGGCCAAGCAGGTATGCGAGCGGAGTACCCAGAATGACAATGGCGACGATGCTGATCAACGTGGTTTTCAGACTGACCGCCATTGCCTTGGCGACGCCCGGACTTCCCAGATTGTTGAGCAGCTCCGCCGGGGAAGACCGAACGAGCAAGGCCGCGATCGGCAACGCCAGGAAGATCAGCAGCGGCACTCCGAGCAGGCCCCAAAGATCTCGGTGTCGCCCGACGATGTCATCCCGATCAGAGTAGCCTCTCGTTGAGGTGACCGCGGCCGGCGTCTTCTGTGGGCGAGTCCGTGGGCCTGTGCTCATCTCTCCGCCGGGGTGAAACCGTATCGCGCCAGAGTATCGGCCGCGAACGGCGAAAGGACGAAGTCAACAAACTCTTGCGCCAGATCGGGGCGCGGACTGGCCTTGAGAGCGGCCACAGGATACCTGATCGCTGGGTTCAATTCGGCCGGGATGTCGAGGAGACCGACATCCGAAGCCCCAGCGGCGTCGCTGGCGTAGACGATGCCGGCATCGGCCTCGCCCAGCTCGACCTTGCTGAGGACGGCCCTCACGTTTTCCTCCTGTGAGACGACATTCGACAATACGTCTTGACGGAACTCCGGGCCGTATCCGGGCGACTCGCCGGCCATATCCAGGAAAGACATGGCGTAGGCACCCGCCGGGACCTCCGGGGCGGCGACCACGATCTTCAGCCCCGGCCGGGCGAGGTCCTCGAGATTCTCCAGTCCGCCCGGGTTGGCCGACGGGAAGACGACAACCAGATGGTTCGTGGCGAATGCGCGGACATCCTGCCGGTCGATCAATCCGTCGTCGAGCACGACGTCCATCTGCTTCTGATTGGCGCTGGCGAAGACGTCGGCCGATGCCCCCAGGACGATTTGCTGCGCGAGCTGCTGCGAGCCAGCGAAGTTGAACGATACCTGCACGCCGGGATGATCTTGCTCGAAGGCCGGTCCGAGTTCGCCGAACACTTCCACAAGCGAGGCTGCGGCGTAGACGTTCAGATGCACCGAAGGGACGTCAGGCGCGGATCCCGAACTCGACGGCGCGCATGCGCCGGCCACCAGAATCATGCCCGCCGATGCGATCGCGATCCACTTCATCCGACCTCGTCCCTGCACTCGCGACCACTTTTCGCTTGAAGGTATCGACGAACGCCTGTATCGGGACCGGCCGCGGGCGTCTGGCGAAAAGCCGCACAGGCTGCGCCTCCGTTGCACTCTCTTAACAACTGTGGATTCCAAGGACACGCGTGAACGCCCTCGGCTACTTGTACACCGGCCGATGCGAGGTTACCCGTCGGACCGAGGTGCGTCAAGCCCGGGCGTACTTTCTGTGACAGACTCGGTTCGCGTTATCTCACATGCGGCGCGTCCGCCGGCGATTGCAGCGCAGAGGTGGCGCTGGGTTCTCTCAACCTGGAATGGAGCACTCGTTCATGCCTGCACCCGGACTCCTGTACGCTACATTCGGCCACCGTTGGCTGGGAGGTGAGCGACGAGATGCAGAGCCGCACGGCTGTATGACACGCGCGTGTCGACTCTTCGTCGCCGTCTCACAACCGACCGGCGAGGAATCGTTACACGTGTAGAATCTGATCGGCGAGTCGCCTGGCTGCTCCAAAGATACAGGGTCCTCGTCTTGCGCGTGTGAGAGAGGTAGATGGTGCAATCAGTCGATCGACGGCGTGTCGCGACCTACATCGCTTTTGCGTTTGCCATAGCTTGGCTCACGGGTCTGGCCATCGCTCTCACCGGCGGGCTCGCCGGGGGTCCGACTTCTTTGATCCTTGTCTCGGTTGGGTACATGGGGGCGCCAGCGGTGGCGCATGTACTCACACGGATTGTCACCCATGAAGGCTGGACGGGGCTGTACCTTCGACCGAATCTGCGCGAGGGATGGCGTTACTGGATTCTGTGTTGGGTGGCCCCGGGCGCGTTTGTCTTCCTGGGAATGGGGTTGTTCTTCTCACTCTACCCGCAGGCTTTTGATCCTTCCCTTTCATCGGTCATCCAGCTTGCGGCTGCCACAGCCCAGTCGATGGGCGAAGCCACTCCCATCCCGGACCCGAAGATGGTGCTCCTGGTCCAGACAGCCATCGCCCTCGTGCTCGCGCCGGTGCTCAACGCGATTCCAATTCTGGGCGAAGAGTTCGGCTGGCGGGCTTACCTGCAGCCGAAGTTGATGCCCCTAGGCGGGAGGAAGGCCATGCTGTGGATGGGCCTCATTTGGGGCCTGTGGCATGCCCCGATCATCGCTATGGGACACAACTATGGCCGGGAGTATCCGAGCGCCCCGTGGACGGGGATCCTGGCCATGACCTGGTTCACGTTTGTTTTCGGGACGTTTATCGGTTGGGCAAGTATACGCGCCGGCAGCGTGTGGCCGGCGGTCATCGGGCACGGGGCGCTGAAAACGGCATCGCCGGCGTAGCCATCCTGGTGACCAAGGGACAACCCAACCCCCTGCTCGGCCCAAGCGTTGCCGGTTTGATCGGGTCAATCCCCATTGCATTGGTGACACTCGTTCTCTACTTGAGACGTGAAGCCCTCGAACCCCGCGAAATAGACTGGGCGACCGGCCATCACACAGCCCCGGCGAGCCCTGGCAAGCGACTCGCTTGAAACCCGATCTCCGCCGCAGTCCGCAGACGCTACACCCACGTATCGTTGCATCCCCTGGGCTGTGCCCTCCGGTCGCCTCCCGATTTGGCTCTTGACACAATGTAATTTATACTTTACACTTGGGGACGTAAAGTACACTTTACTTAGAGAGGTCGACCGTGTCACCGGCAGGGAACGCAGACGACGTCGCCAACAGGGTCCGAGAGGTGCGTTTGACGCAAGGCAAGACCCAAGAGGAGCTCGGCCTGATCGTGGGCTTGACCCGGCAGAGCATCATCGCCATCGAGAAGGGCCGCTTCACCCCCTCGATCCAGACGGCCCTCCGGTTGGCCCGGGCTCTCGAGACAAGGGTTGATCGCCTGTTCTGGCTGACCGGCGACGTAGAGAATGGAGCGAAGACGTGAATCGGGCATTGACTCCTTACTATTTGAGCCGGGCGCTCTTGAGCGCTCTATTCGGCTATCTCATCTCGACCGGCGCAGGGCTCGCGGTCGGCGCGATCCTGGGCTGTCTCACATTCTTGGCTTTCGTGTGGTATGCGCACAGCGGTCGATATCTGGTCGATACGAGCACGCCCCTGTTCCCTCTTAGACGCGATGCCAGGGCAAACGCCATCCGCGACCGGTCGTTGGTCGTGGCGGTTGCGCTCGCCGGATTGACGTACGCTTTATTGGCGATCCTGTCACGGGCGTTTGCTCTCCAGCCATCCATCGGCTGGCTGGCGATCGTCGTCGGCGTCGTGTGCTACTTCGCTCTCAGCAACTGGCTGTTCATCAGACGCTAGCCGCACTCCCGGCCACGTAGACGCCTGCGCCTACAGGAACGCACGACCTCAATCTGCAAGGAAGATCCTCCAGACGCACCCGCACTGGGTGCGTCTCGCGTCGCGTGAGGATAGCCGGCGCCCACACTCGGTCCGCAGGATTTGACCTGTCGAGAGAGGCATCCTCCCCTCTATCCGCTCGTCGGGTATCATGGTTACATTCGCACTCGACCCGCGGATCCGAGTGGGAGCCGGGAAAGACGCGTATCGGAGCCACACGCCGTACCGGTGGCGGAGACGAGGTCGATGCATTGAAGCGAGATGTCCGTACGAAGGCCGAATCCGTATGACCCCTAAGCGCGTTCGAATCGCCCCCCTCAAGCGGTCGCAGATCCCCGAATGGCAACGGCTCAGGCAGGGCCTGTGGCCGGGTGTTCCTCCCGAACAACATCGCAAGGATATGGTCGACATCCTGTCCGACCTTGAGTTCAACGCCGTCTTCGTGGCCGTCGGGGCAGGTCGTAAGCTGCTCGGGTTCGTGGAGGCCAGCATGCGGCTGACAGCGGAGGGGTGTGATTCGTCACCCATCGGCTACCTCGAGGGCTGGTATGTCGAGCCTGATTCGCGCGGCAAGGGGATCGGACGGGCGTTGGTCAGGAAGGCCGAGGCATGGGCTTCGGCGAACGGCTGCAAGGAAATGGCTTCCGACGCCGAGGCGGTCAACAAGCTCGGTCGATCTGCCCATGAAGGGCTGGGGTACGAAGAAGTCGAGGTCCTGGCCCACTACCGCAAGTCTCTAAAGGACCGTCCGACCTGAGGGCGAAGGGTCTCACGCGGATCCCCACGAGTTGACTCGCCCGTCACCAAGGAGGCTGACCATGCTCAAGCGATACTTGATTTCCCATTGGGATGCGGTTCGCGGTGGTCTGCACGCGACCCTCGACAAGTTGTCCGACGCCGATTTGGGGTTCAAGCCCTTCCCCGAAGCGATGAGTGTGCGCGAATTGATGCTGCATATCGGACACGAGGAGTTTGGCGAGTTTCGGTTGGGGATCAAGCAGGATATCCCTGATTTCCCTCCGGTATATCCTCAGGAGGATTACGCCTCCGTTGCTGAGATCAGGGCCAGGCTTGACTCCGTTCATGCTGACACCATGGACTACATCCATGCGCTCGACGCACAAGACCTCGAGCGCGAGGTTGTGACGCCTTGGGGGCAGACGTCGCGCTTGATCGAACTGCTCGGTCACATCCTCGAGCACGAAATCCACCATCGCGGCGAGTTGTCGCTTATCCTTGGCATGCTCGGTCGGACGGGCCTGGATGCGTGAGGAGAGCGGACCACGGACGATAGACGGCAGACGACAGGTACCGCTGGACCGAGGACCGGGGACGGGAGACCGGGTGAGCAGAGTTCTCTCCCCACTTCCCACTTTCCGGTCCCCAGTCCCCGGTCTCCCGTCGTCTAGCGTCCATCGTCCAACATCCGCCGTCGGTATTCACACTGGTAGATTCGCGAGATCGAGGTGAGCCATGTCCGCACAGTATGACTACGATCTGGTGGTGATCGGCTCCGGCCCTGCCGGAGAAAAGGGCGCCGCCCAGGCGGCGTATTGGGGCAAGAAAGTGGCTTTGGTCGAGCGTGGCGAGCACCTCGGCGGCGCAGGTATCAACACCGGCACCGTCCCCTCAAAGACCTTGCGCGAGACCGCCCTGTATTTCTCCGGCCTGCTTCAGCGCGGTTTGTATGGGATTGACTATTCGCTGCGCGAGGATTTGACGATCGAAGACTTCATGTACCGCAAAGGAAACGTCGTCGTCACGGAGCGCAAGCTGATTGAACGCAACTTGCAGAGGCACGGAATCGAACTGATCCGGGGCACTGCCTCGATCTCCGACCCCCATTCGGTGCAGGTCGCGCTTCGCTCAGGCGGGGAGCAGACCCTGACAACCGATGTGATTCTCGTTGCCACCGGATCTTCCCCGCGTCGTCCTGAGGGTATCCCCTTCGGCCTCCAGTCGGTCTACGAATCGGACGAGATCATGTCGATGGACCAGATCCCGGCAACGATGGCCATCGTCGGCGGAGGCGTGATCGGATCCGAGTATGCATGCATCTTCACTGCGCTCGGCGTCAAGGTCACTCTGATCGACTCAAAGGAGCGCTTGCTTCCGGTCGTTGATATTGAGATTGCGGAGAGGCTGCAGGCCAAACTCGCCGGCCTCGGATTGGATTTTCGCTTCAACGAGAGGGTCGGCAGGATACGGGCAACGGATGAATTCGTCGAGCTGGAGCTTGAAAGCGGCGACCTGATCGAGGCGCACTACACCGACGAGGTCCGCCTCACCGCCGA
>CAZGRL010000013.1:0-3365 GCA_964528155.1 uncultured Anaerolineaceae bacterium | reverse complement strand
CGCCACAGGTCGGGTGAGCAACATCGAAGGGCTCGGATTGGAGCAAATCGGCGTCGAGGTGGGTGATCGCGGATTGATCCTGGTCAACCACAAGTACCAGACGAGCGTCCCCAACATCTACGCAGCCGGAGACGTCATCGGCTTCCCGGCGTTGGCTGCGACGTCAATGGAACAGGCTCGCGTGGCGATGGTGCACGCCTTCGATTTGCACTACAAGGAAGAAGTATCCCCCGTCCTCCCGTTCAGTGTATACACCATCCCCGAAATCTCGATGGTCGGGCTGACGGAAGAAGATTGCCGCGACAAGGGCATACCATTCCTGGTCGGTCGATCGTACTACGACAAGAACCCGCGCGGGCTAATCATCGGCGACCTGTCCGGGATGTGCAAACTCATCTTCTCGCCGGAGGACAAGCGCCTTCTCGGTGTTCATTGGATTGGCGAGCAGGCGGCCGAGTTGATTCATCTGGGCGCTCAGGTGATGGCTGGCGGCGGGACGATCGATACCTTCATTGACGCTGTGTACAACTACCCGACGCTGACGGACTCATACAAGTACGCCGCCTACGATGGGCTGGGAGTCCATCAACAGTGGATGGCGGATAGAAACAACGGAGGGAAGGCTGACGATTGACAACAGACGATAGACGGCTGACGTCCGTCTGCCGTCGTTGGTCATCCGTCTCCGGTCCTCGGTCTACGGTCGACAATCGTCCATCGTCTGCCGTCCAATTGAGCGGGTCCCAGAAGGAGGAGACCGTGGACTTCATGGATGTCGTCAAGAAGCGCCGAATGGTCCGCAACTTCAGCGACGAGCCAGTGGCTCCTGAGGCGATCGACCGGATCCTCGAAACAGCCCGTCGCGGGCCGAGCGCAGGTTTCACGCAGGGCCAGGATTTCATCGTCGTCACCGACCCGGCCAGGAAGAAAGCGATCGCCAAGGTCTGCGGCGAAACCGAGTACACCAACTTCGGGTTCGACCCATTTGTCTCGGCCGCGCCTGTCCTGATCGTGCCATGCACGAATGAATCGGCCTATCACCGGCGCTACCAGGAAGCCGACAAGATCCAGGAAGATGGCACAGAGGTTGAATGGCCGGTACCCTATTGGTTCATGGACGTCGGCTGTGCCGTGATGCTCATCTTGCTTGGCGCAGTCAACGAAGGTCTGGCGGCTGGCTTCGCCGGCGGGCTGGATCTCAATGCGTTCCGGAGAGCGCTGCAGATCCCTGCGGAGGTCACGCCGGTAGGTGTGATCCCGATCGGTCACCCTGCGCCGGACCTACGCTCTGCATCGCTCAAGCGAGGTCGCCGGCCGTTTCAGGATGTTGTTCACCATGAATCATGGTAGCCCGCCACGTCGTCCGTCGCCTGCCGTCCGACGTCAGACGGCAGGCGACGGACGACGGACTACCCTTGGTTCGAGAAGGTGTGTATTGAGTCTGCAGCCGACACCTGAGCTCACTATTCTTGAGTCCCCCCGTCTACGCCTCCGGCGGACCCGGCACGCCGACATCCCCGCGCTGATCGCATTGTGGACCGATCCTGATGTCACACGCTACATGGGTGGTCCTCGGGATGCGGCGGCTTTGGCCAAAGTGTTCCGTGAGGCTTCCGACGATCCGTTCGCTGAGGTGTACGACCTGTGGCCGGTGGAGGAGAAGGCTTCGGGCGAAGTGATCGGAGACTGTGGACTGACTCAGAAGCAGATCGAGGGGGTGGACGAGATCGAGCTCGTGTACGTCATCTCTCACAGTCGATGGGGGCGGGGCTACGCTACCGAGATGGCGCAGGCACTGAAGCATCATGCCTTTGACACCCTGGGGCTCAGGCGCATTGTGTCGCTGATCGATCCGGAAAACGCTGGCTCGCATCGGGTGGCCGAGAAAGTTGGGATGAAGCTCGAGAAGGAGGTGGTCAGACCTGGCAGGAACATCCGGCGCCTGTATGTGATCGAGCGATCGTAGCGCGCCCCGGCTCTCGCGCGAAGGCGCGAGGGTGCTATGATGGTCGGCCGATCACCGGGCCGAGAAGACCACAGGCGCGCGAAGGATACCCTGGACACCGAAGGAGAGGTTCAGAGCAACCTTATGCTGAAGCGAGACACGAAAGCCAAGTCCTGGCACGAACTGTTGACGCGTTTCAGCGACGTGCTGCACGACTTCTTCGCCGGCGCAGCCCTTTCGTGGATCTCTCCTCCCTATGTGATCAAACGTCACGCGGAGATGGAACGGATGTTCGCTTTGATGCTCAGCGCCGAGTTGCTGGGAGTGCCTCTGCTGCCTCCGCCGTACATCGTCCGCTTCCTCCCGTATGAGGTACCCATACTGCTTTCCTGGCGTCGGAGGACCTCATTCGATCGAGAGCTCCAGTGGGCAGACCTGCGCCATCTGGGCCACTAGCCTGACCAATGCCTGGCCAGCGCCGACCCGGTTTGGGCCAGCTTCGACTTCACCTGTCAGAGGATCTCGGCTATTCGGTCAGTGGCAGGCTTCGCCTGGGTCGCCCCAGACGGGACGGGCCGGCACGGCGGAAAGACGGCCTGCTGGCGGGAGATTCAAGAAAGCACCCCTCGATTCACCCCCAGACCGACGAACCGCAACAGCCGATTGACACCGTGCTTTTTCAGGCGTATACTGACCAGGATAAACAAACCGACGGTCGGTCTATCAAACGGGTAGGGCCATGGGGCGAGTCGTCAGGCCGGAGGCTTATGAAGCCCGCAGGAACGAGATCCTGGATGTCGCCCAGCGGCTCGTCATGCTGACCAAGGGCTACACCGGTATGGCGGTCCAAGACATTCTGGACGAACTTCACATCTCCAAGGGCGCCTTCTATCATTACTTCGACTCCAAGCACGCTCTTTTGGAAGCGTTGATCGAGCGCCTGGTCACTGAAGCGACGCCGATGCTCACGGAAATCGTCAACGATCCCGATCTCCCCGCCCTCAAAAAGCTCCACGTTTTCTTCGAAAGGATCGCCCGCTGGAAGACCGACCGCAGGGATTACCTCATGGCCCTGCAAGAGATGTGGTACGCCGATGAGAATGCCATCGTGCGTGAGAAACTCCGCGCGGCGATGCCTGAGCGCTATGGCCCCTTGCTCGCTCAGGTCGTTCGACAGGGCATTGCAGAGGGAGTGATGACGGCGGCACACCCCGAACAGATCGGTGGTGTCATCTTGTACGTGCTCTACGACCTGGGGTACGACTTCGCTTGCCTGCTTCGCCATGCATTGTCGGATCCTGCCGCGCTCGAGCAAGCGTTCCAGACAGGGGCGGCCTACAATGATGCCATCGAGCGCGTCCTGGGAGCTCCCGAGGGGTCCGTGACCGTCATCGATCCCCAGACGATCCACGCCTGGTTT
>CAZGRL010000012.1:50270-66898 GCA_964528155.1 uncultured Anaerolineaceae bacterium | reverse complement strand
AGGCGAGGTTGGGTTTGTCAGGCGGCGAAGCCGCCTGACAAACCCAACCTCGCCTCCCTGATGTGCGGCGGGCAACAAGCGCTCGGGCACGCAACGCTATTCGACAGACTTCATCGATCTCATATTGGGAGGGAGCCATCCCTGCAAGATATGGGACCAACGGAGGGGGGGATGGTCAAGGCCGCCGGCGTTCGGTGGGGTCGGCTACGTCTGCGGTCGGCCGTGGCGAAAGCCCAGGATGGCCAGGAGGGTTTCTCTCTGCCGGAGGAGTTGGTCTCCCTGGGCATCCTGGCCTTCGCGCTCGGCATCATCCTGGCGACGATGTACACCGGCACACTCGGGGTGAAAGCCAATCAGGATCGGGTCAGCGCCTCGGCCCTGGCGCGCTCGCAATTGGAGCTGGTCATGGACGCCTCCTACCGGCCGGATCCGACCGCCGCGCCCTACCCGACCGTGGTTCCGCAAACCGGCTACAGCGTCGACACGGCCGTCGAGTATTGGACGGCGCCAAATGGGCCGTTTACCTCAACGGTTCGGAATGACGGACTTCAGAGGATCACCGTGACCGTAAGCGGCAGCGGGGGCGACGTGCTTACGATCGAAAGCTATAAGGTGAACCGCTGATGGTCCTCGACGGCGTCCGACGCGCGTTCACAGGCACGCGACGCCACTCGATCTGGGCGAGGCTGGAGAGCCTGGCGCGATCCGAGCGCGGGATCTCCCTCCCGGAGATCCTTGTAGCGACGGTCATCGCCGCTTCCGTCGCCGGATTGTTGGGCACGACCGTCTACCAATTCTTCCGCGCCACAACCGACGGTCGCAACCACCTGGCCGTGCAGAACAGCGTGCGCAACGCCTCCCTGTGGCTTGGACGTGACGCTACGGAAGCGCAGTCTTTCTCACCCGGTTTCGGGACGACCTATGGGACGTTCATCACCGGGGAGCCTTCCATCAAGTTCCGTTATTCCTACGACGCCGGTCAAAAGGCCCTCGTGCGCGAGTACCTGCTTGACGACGTCGTCCAGTCGTCGCAAGCCGTCGCCAGAAACATCGATGACCAGAACGATGTCGTCTTCTCGGTGAACAGCGGGTTGTTGACGGTCACAATCACGGCCACCAGCCCCGACGGCGACGTGTCGGAAGACGTGGCATTGAACCTCGCCATGCGAGTCCGTTGAGACAGACGCAGAGATGAGAGCGAGGCGCTTTCTTTCTACTGGGACGACGGTGAGAGGCCTGGCCCGGATGCGGACCTGGATGGCAGCGCGTCTTGCTTCTCGAAATCCGGCATCAGCTCGTCCGGAAGAGGGAGGCACTCTTCCGGCGACCTTGTGGGCGCTGGCCATCGGGGGCTTGCTGGTCGCTCCCTTCCTGGCGTATGTCAGCTCGAGCATGCTGGCCGGTCGTCAGGCTCAGGACGATGCCCGCGAGCAATATGCCGCCAACGCCGGGGTGGAGTTCGGGATCTGGGAGCTGCTCAACGACGGGACATTCCGCGCTCAAGTGGATGCCGCCGCCGGAACGCCCGTAGATGTCGATCCGCCCGTGACGGCCAACCAGATCACGACCACCACGAACGCAGCTCTGCTCGGGTTTTCCGGTCCCGGCTGGGCGTCGATGGCCGACGCGCCGGGGAACATCGGCGCCGGAGCGGATCTGACGTACGACGGAGGGAGCTTCCTGTACGCGCTCCAGGGCGGCGGCCAGGGTGGGCACTGGCGTTATAGCCTGACCGGCGACAGTTGGGCGGCAATGTCGAGCGTACCCGGCGGAGTCGACACCGGCGGCGCCTACAGCTACGGCGACACCGACCGCATCTACATCTACCGTGGCGGTTCCCTGCAAGGGTTCGGACGCTACAACGTGAGTTCCGACAATTGGAGCGGCTTGACCAGCCCGGGGGTGGACGTGGGCGACGGGTCACACCTCGAGTATGACGGGGCCGACACGTTGTACTCCCTGCGCGGTGCGGACACGACCGACTACGGCAGCTACAGCATCAGCGGCAACTATTGGAGCGGCCTGCAAGCCGCTCCAGCCAATGTCAGCGCAGGGAGCGCGCTGGCCTACGACGGCACCGGATCGATCTACGCCCTCCGCTGCAGCGGCAGCCCGACATTGTGGCGATATGCGATCACCGGCGATTCGTGGTCCAGCCTGACCGATGCGCCGCTGAGCTTCGGCAGCGGTTGCGACCTAGCCTTCGACGGCGTCGACACGCTGTACGCGCTCCAGGGTGGTGATCAGGCCGGCTTCTTCAGCTACTCCATTTCCGGTGATAGCTGGACAGCCCTAACCTCCGTCCCGGCAAACGTCGGCGACGGCGGGTCGATGGTCTACGTCAACGGTGTGGGTCTGTTCGTCACCAGCGGCGGAGACACGCCATCGATGTGGCTCTACGCGCTCGACTCACCACTGTATCAAGTCGTCTCGCAGGCGGGGGACTTCACGATCAGCGCCCGACTGACTCTGCAGGGCGCCAGCGCGACCATCGAATCCTGGCACACCGGACCCCCGCTGGCGACGCTGACTCCGACCGACACGCAGGTGCCCAGCGACACGCCGACCGCCACCGCCACGGATACGCCCACACCAACGGAGACCGCCACCGCCACGGCGACAGCGACACCAGGAGCGACACCTGTCACCTACTGGTTCTACGACGACACGACGCCGCAGACTTACATGATGTACCCGAGCCAGCCCTCAGGCAACAGCACCAACGCTACGTCGTCCACGACCTTCTATTCCGACACGTTCGTGACAGGATCATCCATGACGAGCGGCACGGCGACGGTCTACTTCTATTCCTTCGCTTTCTCCAACGGTTGCACCTATGACATCACGGTCTACGGCGGCTCGACGGCCCTTGGCTCTGGGACGGTCGACGTGCCGCGCTTCGTCTTCCCCATCCCGATCTACTCAACCACCTTCGCCGTTTCCAACTATGACTTCACCACCGGCGAGCGATTGTCCGTGCAGATCAATCCGTGTGGTAGCTCACGGTTCTACTGGGACGGAACGTACAACGACTCTCGCATTGAGTTGCCAGGGATCAGCACGCCGGCGGCGACGGCCACGCCAACGGAGACGCCCACACCCACGCCGACGGCCACGCCGGACAACTGGTGGGATCCGAACTGGCACTACCGCCGCAAGATTACGATCGACTCATCCAAAGTCGACTCCAACCTGTCGGAATTCCCGGTCCTCGTCCACCTGGACAGCAGCAACTTCGACTTCTCCAAGGCGCAGTCGTCCGGACAGGATGTCCGCTTCATCAATCCGTCGGCGACGCCGCAGGCCGTGTTGAGCTACGAGATTGAACACTGGGACTCCAGCGGCGGCCAGGCCGACGTTTGGGTGAAGGTCCCGGCCGTGAGCGCCAGCGCCGACACCGAGCTGTTCGTGTATTACGGCAACGCCGGCGCATCCGATGCACAGGACGCGGCCGGCACCTGGAGCAATGGCTTCGTGGCTGTCGTGCACATGGATGAGGCAAGCGGGACACAGGGTGACTCGACCGGCCGCGGGAATGACGGCACGCTCGGAGGGACGACTACCTATATCACCAACGAGAAGATCGACGGCGGGCGAGATCTCAACGGCTCCAGCGGTCGGATAAGCGTCGCCAATTCAAACGATCTGAACGTCGGCGGGCCGTACACGGACCGTGTTATCTCCATTTGGTTCAACGCCGACACGACCTCCACCAGGCAAGTGATCTTCGAGGCAGGGGCCGCCACGCGTGGCTTCAACATTTACGTCGACAGCGGGAGTGTGTACGTCGGTGGCTGGAACACGCCCGGCGGCGAATCCGGCTGGTCAGGCACCTGGCTGAGCACACCTGTCTCACCGAATACCTGGTACATGGTGACGCTGCGCCTGGTCGGGGGAACAGGGAGCGTCTTGCCAGATCGGTTTAAGGGGTATCTGAACGGGGCCGAGTTCGGGAGTGGCGACGGCAGCCAGGTCTGGAACCATTCCGGAGATATCGAGATCGGCCGGAGCGGCAGCAACTCAAGGTACCACACCGGAAACTCAAGCGCGTCGAACTACTACGATGGCTCGCTCGACGAATGGCGTGTGTCCAACGTCAGCTACAGCGCGGCGTGGATCAAAGCGGATTACAACAGCCAGAGCGACTCGCTCCTGACTTATGCGAGTGAGGAATACAGACCATGATGTCTTTCCGTATACGCAGCGCTTCGCCGCGGAGTTCGTTGTGATGAGGAGGCCAGCCTATGCGCCGTGATGCACTCAGCGGGGCGACCGGCCGGAGGAGCTACCCTTCGATCGACATCAACATCCTGCCGGATCGGTATCGACCGCGCCACATCTCGTGGCGAGCAGCCAGGCGGTGGGGCCTCGCGGTGGCTTTCTTGCTGATGCTGGTCCCGGCAGCGAGCCTGTACTATCGGACATCCGGGCTCGAAGAAGCCGCTCTACAGCGGCTGACCGATGTTCGAACCACACTCAGGGCATATACACCGCTGGCGGAAGAGAAAAGCGCTCTTGAAGCCCAGATCGAGGAAACCGACCGACAATCGGCCGAGATCGAGGCCGCGCATGCAAGCATCTCGATCCAGGCCGATCCGTGGAGTGAGCTCCTGCAGGAGATCATCGATACCGTGCCGGCCGGGATCGAGCTCACCATACTAGATCAGGGCGCGAGCCAAGTCACGATCGTCGGTCTCGCCGCCGATCATCGATTACCGCTGACGCTGTCGGATGCGTTGCTCTCCACCGGGTCGTTCGAGAGCGTGACGGTCAACTCGATTGTCCGGCGTACCCTGGCAGAGCCAGGCGACGGGCAGCCCGCGTCGAGCTCGCCACCGCAGGCATTCGAGTTCGAGATGACGCTCAGCTTGCACAGCCAGGAGGCCGGCCAATGAGCGAACGAGCTGGCTCGCGGCGGCAGATGCGTCGATGGCGAGCTGCCGACAGACGGGGGCACGTATGATGCAAAGGTTCAGAGAAGGTCTGAAGAGGAACCCGACGTGGGTTGCGATTGGGCTGTGCGTCATCCTGGCGGCCGGCGATCTGTGGTTCGTCGGCGGATATATCCAGACGCAGCGGAATATCAACAGTGTGCAGACAGAGACGATTTCGCTCGAAGGTGATCTCGCCCAGCTCCAGGCTGCCGAGGCCCAGGGCTTGCAGAGTCTGCAAGATTCGCTGAAGGCCTCACAGGATCGCCTGGCCGCGCTCAAGGCCGCATTTCCAAACACCGGCGACGGATTCGATCTCTACCGCCGCTCGTTCGAGGTCGCCGGCGCCACCGGGGTCGAAATCCAGAGCATCCGCCGCATCTCCGACGCGAGCCAATCCTCGCCAGCGGGGACGATCCGCGAGGTCACCTACTCCGTCGACGCCGCCGGGGAGCTCGGCCAATGCATGAGCCTGCTCAAGCGCCTGGAGGATGAGGGGCTGCAGACAGTGGCGCTCGACAACATCACCATCGACCCCATAGCGGAAGAATGCAACTTCGACGTTCGCGTGGCAAGCGTGAGCCCGGCGGATGCCCAAAGCCCGGCGGGTGAACCTTCCTCAGGAGGACTTCCGTGATCGGCGAAAAGACCGTCACCCTGGATTTCGAGGGCCGGGACATCCGGCTTCTGGTAGCGACGAAGCGCAAGGTCTTGCGCTGGGCCTCGGTGACGCTTCCGGCGGAGCTGATGGATCAGGGCTTGATCCAGGCGCCCGAGCGCGTCGGGCAGGGGCTGGCACGCATGCTGGCCACTCAGAAGGCCTCCGGCCGACGCGTGATCTCGAGCACGACCGGGTTCCGCTCGGTATCGCGTATGCTGACCATGCCGGTTGTGAAGCCTTCGCTGTTGGACGAAGCCGTGGAGCGCAAGATCCGCCAGGAAATGCCGCTGTCGGCCGACGAGACCTACACATCCTGGCAGATGATCGGGCGGGAGAATGGAACCATGCGCGTCTTCGCCCTGGTCATGCCCAGGCTGATCATCGACCGTCAAATGGAAGCCTTGCAGGCGGCACGCCTCAAACTGCGGGCGATGGATCTTCGGCCTCTGGCTTTGGTGCGGGCCGTCCATCGAGATGAGGCCATCATCGCCGATCTCGAGGAACACAGCTTCGGCGTGGTGATCGTTTCTCGGGGCATCCCTGAGATCATTCGCAGCGTCGCCCAGCCCGACGAAGCCGGGGAACCCAAGGAGAAGTTCGATCGCCTTGTCCTTGAGCTGACGCGGACGGTTCAGTTCTTCAACGACAGCCATCGCGAGCAGCCGATCCAGGCGGACACGCCGATCTTCGTTTCTGGGTCGCAATTCGAATCGGCTGAGATGCGCAAGGTCCTGGCCGAGCGCGCAGCTCGCCCGGTCGAGCTGCCTCAGCCGCCGCTTCGTCTGCCGGCGGAGTTTCCGGTGGCTTCGTACAGCGCCTGTCTGGGCCTGGCGCTCAAGAAAGTGTAGGGGATTGTGTTGGCGTTGGCATACGCCGCGCTCGGCGCGGCTATCGGCAGCTTTCTCAACGTCTGCATCGACCGTCTGCCTCGAGGAGAGTCGGTTGTGTCACCGCCTTCGTCGTGCAATGCCTGCGGACGGCGCCTGTCGGCCTTGGAATTGGTGCCAGTGATCAGCTACGTGGCACTGCGCGGACGCTGCCGTACTTGCGGCGCCTCGATATCGCCCCGCTCACTGATCGTCGAACTGGGCACCACAGTGATGTTCGGATTGATCTGGATTCGATTCGGCGCCTCCCTCCAGACGATTCTCGTGAGCGCCTACGCCTGCTATCTCATTGTGACCCTGGTGATCGACTTGGAACATCATCGCATCCTCAACAAGCTCACCTATCCGGCGATCGTCGTGGCCCTGATCGTTGCTCCATTCACCCCCAACCGCAGTCAGCTCGAGACGCTGGCCGGAGGCGCTATCGGATTCGGCGTCCTGGTCTTGATCGCCATCGTGTATCCCGGCGGGATGGGGATGGGGGACGTCAAACTTGGGGCTTTTATCGGATTGGCGGTCGGGTTATCCGGCATCCTTCTGGCATTGTATCTGTCATTTGTCCTGGGCGGGCTGATCACGGGAATCCTTTGGCTCGCCCGAGTCGTCCGGCGGCGCGACCCGATCGCCTTCGGACCGTTCCTTGCGATCGGCGCGCTGGCCACCCTGCTATACGGCGAGCCACTCTTGCGCTGGTGGGCGAGTAGAGGCTGAAATGGATATACGTGCTTTGCTGGAAACGACGGTAAATCGGCAAGCCTCCGATCTTCACTTGCGCGCCCCAGGGCCTCCGGTCCTTCGCATCGACGGCGTCCTGATCCCGCTGATGGATGCGCCATCTCTCACCGCCGACGACACTCGCCAGGCCTTCGAGCAGGTGACCACCGACGACATGCGCCGGCGTTTCGTCTCCGAGCGCGAGCTCGATTTCTCCTACAACGCGCCGGACCTCGGCCGATTCCGGATCAATGCCAGCATTCAGCGCGGCACGGTCAGCCTGGCCATCCGCCGCATCGGCCTGACGATCCCATCGATCGACGCGCTCGAGTTGCCGGCCATCTGCAAGACGTTGGCGATGTCCAGCCGCGGGTTGATCCTGGTCACCGGCCCAACCGGCAGCGGCAAATCGACCACGCTGGCGGCGATGATCGAGCACCTCAATCAGAATGCCACGCGGCGCATCGTCACCATCGAGGATCCGATCGAATTCCTCTACGCCGACAGGAACTGCGTGATCACGCAGCGCGAACTCGGGCGCGACACACTCTCTTTCGCCGCCGCCCTGCGCTCGGCTTTGCGGCAGGACGTCGAAGTGATCCTGGTGGGCGAGATGCGCGACCCCGAGACCATGGCCGGGTGCCTGACGGCTGCCGAAACCGGGCACCTCGTGTTTTCGACGCTGCATACCGACAGCGCGGCCATGTCGATCGATCGAGTGATCGATGCCTTCCCGCCCCACCAGCAGAGTCAAATCCGAATGCAGCTTTCCTTGACGCTGCAGGGCATCCTTTCGCAAACGCTGCTGGCCAGGATGGACAGCCAGGGGCGGGTGCCGGCGGTGGAAGTGCTGGTGGCCAATAACGCCGCACGCAATTTGATTCGCGAGGGGAAGACCCACCAGATCGCCAACGTGATCCAGACCGGGGGCCAGGAGGGGATGCAGACGATGGAGCAGGCGCTCAAGGAGCTGTACCTGCGCCAGTTGGTCAGTCACGAACAAGCTCTAGTCGCCGCTCGGGACCAGCAAGCTTTCCGCTCGTCCCTCGAACGGGCCTGATGCCCCCATCTGAGGCTTTCGGGAGGTCCACATGGCTAGATCTGGCGTCGCGCGGGCGAGAGCGCCTGTAAGTGGGATGTAAGGCGCAGGCCGATCGAAACGTGGCATACTGCCGATAACGGATGGGAGGGGCGCATTTTCGGAAGGATTGCTTATCGATTGCTCAACGTGCGACAACAGCGTCGCTTTGAAGCATTCGGCATCTTATCTCAACCGCGTAACCGAAGGAAGATCAGGCAAACAAAGGAGACGACGAAAATGATCCGGAGGATTCTTCACAGGGAGGAAGGTTTCACACTGGTGGAACTGTTGGTCACCATCGCCATCATGGGTGTGCTCTTCGGAGTCGTCACCCTGGCGCTGAATGGATTGACGACCAATGCCACCACCAATACCAAGGCGGCAGAGCTCGATCAGGTGCAGACCGCCGTCGACATCTATCTGGCGGTTAACTACCCGACCACGACGACCGTGACGGCCCAGACAACGTCTGGCCCGGTGACGACCGGCGCCGACTTCGCCACCTACATGCGATCGCTACCGTCTCAGTACAGCTACACTTGGGACACGGACGGTAACGTCGCTCAACAGTAACGCGGCGCCTCGAGGGGGGCGGCGCTTCTAACACGTACGACATTCTGGCCAGACTCAGGCAAATGCCCCTATCCAGGGGCAGTTGCCTTTAAGTGCAGAAGCTTCCTTCCTATATGGGAGGCCCTGGGAAGCTACCGTCCCTCAATGAAGTCGGCCAAACAGGCAGGGTGCTTGGGGGGGTTCATGGGCGAAGCTCCACTGAAGGACGCAGTGGGAATACTCCATCCCTTCAAGGCATCCTGAGCGGAGCGAGGCTCGCAGAGCCGAGCGCAGTCGAAGGATGCCGCGGGAAGACTCGCACACCCCGCCCCTTCGACTTGCTTCTCCCACTCCAGCGAGGAAGTAGGCCAAGAAGGCAGGCTGCGGGCGGCAGAGCCGCCCGCAGCCTGCCTTCTTGGCCATTCCCCCTCCCCCGGCAAAGAAACCTCGGCGACTCTCCCGTCACTCGCCGGGGGAGGGGCAGAGGGGGGGGATGACTCGCCCGCCCCTCTGAAGCGTGCACCATCGCGCAGACTCACCGCACGTGGATCACGCCAAGGATCGCTCCCCCTCCCGGCGCCGGGTTCGTGACCGGTAGAGCCCGCGCCCTGGAGGAATCTGCATAAATGAAGGCTCTTATCGTGTAGGCCCCTGGCGCCACCAAGCGTGGCACAAGGCCGTCGTAGACCTCCCGCATGATCGTCCCGGGCTCCCACCCCGACGTCGGCAGGGCGCCGCCCCCGAGCCAATGACTGTGAAGCCACAGCGGAATCCCGCTCTGGGTGGCGACGTTCCCTGCGGCATCCGTGAACAAGATGTCCGCCCAGAAATCCGTTTGGGTCTCCTCCGACAGGCTCCAGTAGTATGTGGCCTGGAATGCCTGACCCCGCGCCACGGAGGACTGATCGATGTCGAAACCGCGCAGCTCCACCACACCACCGAAGTCAGCCGACCGCTGTTGCGCGACCGGAACACGATCGACGCTCAGATCGGGAGGCCCGTTTATCACCTTGTAGATACCGCCTGTGGGCACAAGCAAGTCCTTAAACTCAGGCAGGGGAACGCTGTGAGTAGGATAGAACTGGATCACATAGGGGGCGACGAGCTGTAGCCTGTGCGAGGCCACCTCCAGTCGGGGGCTGTCTTCGGAACTCACCGATAGATACACATGCCGCCCCTGCCCGATTAACTCGTCGATCAGCGCATCTTGATCCAGGCCGGGCACGGACAGGGCGGATGAAGTGCGAACACCACTCGGTTTCCCCTCCACGACGGTCGCGTATTCAACCGGCGTCCAGCTCCAGAAATCCGCCAGGATGTCGGTTCCCGGTCCGAAATGGGACAGAACGTAATCGGCAAAGTCCGCCGCCTCTCGCCGTTGGCTTCGATCGAGCTGTGGGAAGTTGCGGACCAGAAGCAAGGCGGGAATACAAAACAGGAGGACGGTCGCCAGGATCAATCGCCATTCTGGTGTCAGCAGCACGAACCTCACCCTCAACTGGCTCACGCCGGACTCCGCCAATCGAATGATCTGCTCCGCGCCTGCGCCCAGCCATATTGCCAGCATCAGGTAAATCGGTTGGAAGTAGTTAAAGATATTGTGGATCCCGTAAACCGCGATCAACGCTGCTGCGGCGGCGATGACGAGAATTGTCGCCACGAAAACAGCACGATCGCGCCTTAAGAGCTGGATGCCGCCCATCGCAGCCACAAGCAAGCCGACGAGTGTGAATTCGTGAGAAGGGAAGAGGATCAGCAGGGCGACCCAGAAACTCAGCCTGCCAGTCGACTCGAATGGGTTCACAAACGCTCTGCCGTATCCGGTCGTGATCATCGTCAAGAACCGCTTGAGATCGGATGGATCCCCCCAATTCAAGACCGGGTCCTGGGCGGCCCGAAGCGGAAGATAGATATTGACCGCGAATCCCAACAGAAAGAATCCCCCCAGCACCAGCCAGCGACGAACCCACCCCGCACCCTTGTGCTTACGACCTTGATCCCAAATCACGTAGAGCATCGCCGGAACCGTGACCAGGATCAGTCGGTGGTTCCCCAGGCTCAGACCGAGGATCAGGAAAGCACATCGTAGGATCGCCTCCCGATCGGAACGGTTCCACGCGAGCATGAGGTAGATGATGAGAATCGTAAGGAACGCGTTGAGGTTATACGATTCGGCCCAGGTGGCGTTCGACCAAAGCGTCGAGCTGAAGGCGATCGTCAGGGCGGAAACCAGAGCCGCACCTCTTCGTCCCGCCAACCTGAAGACGATCAGATAGACCATCAGAACGGTCAATGCGGCGAAGAAGGCCGACATGATGTTCGTCCGATAGGCGATGTCGCCCATCGGAAGCAGCGTGAACAGCTTGCCGAGAAGCATGTAGAGGGGATAGCCAGTGTTGTGAGCGATGCCAAGGACGTAGGCGCCGGTGGCGAACTCGCCCATGTCGTACCACATCACCGTAGGAGCCAGCGTGCGCAGGTAGACAGCGAAGGCAACCAGCGCGCACGCTGTTGCTTGCCACAGCGGGTCCGTGAGGATCAGCTCCATCCGAACCGCTGTATGCTCCGGCTCGACCGAGTGTTCCAAGCTGGCCTCCGCCCTTGCACGGCGACTCTCGCCGCGTGAAGATAGCATATTCGCGGATGAGGCGAAACAGAAGTGCAGATGCAGCTCCCCCTCCCACCTTCGTACACTGCTCCTAGACTTTGCTGGGGCGCTTGGGCCGGCAGGACCCTCCTCACAGCAGTGGCTCCTGCGAATTGAGTGACAGCGGGCAAGCTCCGCTTGCCCGCTGTCACTCAATTCGCAGATCAAACCCCCTCTCCGCCACGGCCCAGCAGGGGCGCTCACGGAGGACGGCGGAGAGGGGGCAGGGGGTGAGGCAGGCGGTTCACCACGATGGACTGAGCGGCAAGAACTTCCTGCGCACTCCCAATCGGTAAGACAAAACCTGAGGCCAAGGGAGATCGAGCGCCCGCTATGCTAGAATCCGCGCGCCGATGCAACTCACCCACCTCTCACTGACCAATTTCCGCAATTTCATCCGCCTGGAAACCGATTTCCCCAGCGGTTTGACCATCCTGGTCGGAGCCAACGCGCAGGGTAAGACCAGCCTGCTCGAGGCGATCTACTTTGTCGCCGGGGCAGGATCACCTCACGCACGCAGCGAGCGCGAGCTGATCAACTTTCTGACCCTGAGTGAAACGCTCAGCGTCGCCAGGATCATCGCCGAGGTGCGGCGACAGGACCGTTTGCAGCGAATCGAGCTACGTCTGATCCTCGAAGCAGCGGAGCCTGGATCCGAGCCACGGCTGCGTAAGGAGATCTTGCTCAATGGCGTCAAGCGCCGGATGAGTGATCTGCCCGGCGCATTCAATGCCGTGATGTTTCTCCCCCAGGACATGCGCGTCATCGAGGGCTCGCCGGGTGAGCGCAGGCGCTTCCTGGATAGCGCGCTGACGCAGGCTGATCCGGTCTACGCCGATACTCTATCCGACTACACCAAGGTTCTATCCCAGCGAAACGCGCTGCTCAAGCAGCTTCAGGAGCGTGGCACAGACATCGAGCAGCTGAGTTTCTGGGATGAGCAGTTGACCGGGTTGGCTGCCAACACGATCCGGGCTCGGGCGCTGGCAATGCGCGAGCTTGAGACATTGGCGGCGCCGATCCACTCCGAGTTGACACGCGGCAAGGAGAGTCTGCGGCTGCTGTATCAGCCGGCCTTCAAGCCGACAGGACGCGCCGACGGCCAGCTCGGCCTGCCGATGCCGACGACGACGGATTGGGCCGGCGTGAACCGAGACGTGATCCGGAACGACCTGCTCCAGGCGCTCGCCGAATCACGCGCTGAAGAGATCGCACGTGGAATGACCACTCTCGGACCCCACCGCGATGACATCAGCTTTCTGGCCAACGGACTCGACCTGCGCCTGTACGGATCGCGAGGGCAGAATCGAACGGCGATGCTGGCAGTGAAATTGGCCGAGGTGGAGTGGATGAGGCAGCGGACGGGTGAGCATCCCGTCCTGCTGCTGGACGAGGTGCTCGCCGAACTCGACGTCGAACGCAGACAGGACTTGATTCGCAGGGTCGAGGCCGCGCACCAGGCGATCCTGACGGCCGCCGACTTGGCCATGTTCCCCGATTCCGGCGGGGGACAGACGACTATCTGGCATATCCACGCCGGAAGTCTGCGACCGAAAGCCCCGATTTAGCCGCCTGATCCGAGCGGCCTCTTGGCGGGAATGCCGGGCCGGCGAGCGAAGTCCCCGGGGGTGGCGGCTTCCTTCTCCATCACGACCAGGTAACGCGTCTCTGCCACTCGAGGCAGGTGGATCGGGACGAGTTGCCGGATTCGCCCTCCGAGGATGCGCAGCGCCGCCTCGGCGGCGTGCGCCTCCGCCGGGCCGGTATCGCCCTTCTGGGCGATCGCCAACCCACCGACGCGGACGAAAGGGAACAGATACTCGACCAGGATCGGCAAGGCGGCGACCGCTCGCGCCACCGCCCAGTCATAGGCTTCACGATGCGACTCCCATTGTCCGACTTCCTCACCTCGCTCGTGGATCACTTCGACATCCTTGAGGCCGAGCTCCCGGATGACGTGTCGACAGAATTCCACTTTCTTTCCCGTGGACTCGACCAGCGTTACCCGGAGTTGCGGGCAGGCGATCTTGATCGGCAGGCCAGGGAAGCCCGCCCCGGAGCCAATGTCGACCAATCTCCCGGCGACCGGTGCGCCCATCGCCATCAAACAGGTGAGCGAATCAAGGAAGTGTTTCACGGCGACATCGCCCGGCTTGGTGATCGCCGTGAGATTGGAGCGAGTGTTCCATTCCACGAGCAAGCCGGCATATACTTCGAACGCCTGCAATTGGCCGCGGCTCAGGCTGAGATTCAGCAGCCCGCGCGCCTCTGCCTGGAGCTCGATCATCTCTTCCGCGAGGCCCTCGTGTTCAGGCATTTGTCCAAGCGTGTCGAGAATCGGCAGTGGAGTAGGCCGGGGTGTGTCCGCGTTTGATGCGACCAGACATTGGCGGGGCGCTCTCCGAATCCGGCCGCCTTCAGCCTCAGCCGTCGGCGCCGTAGGTTCGTCGATAGAGTCGGACCAGTCCGCACTCCAGCCGAAACACGGCCTGTTCACGCCGGCTTGAGGCCACCTTCATTCCCTGCATCAGCCTGGATGCCAGCGTCGGTGCCGCTTCGAGCGGCTGGCTGCGATCAGCCATGCGCGCCAGCCGAACGGGGATCTTGCGCAAGAAACGTCCCATCGCATTCACGTCGGAGGCTTTGATCAATCCATCATGCGATGTGATGAGTTTGTAGCCTTGCAGTCCACGCAGGTCGTCCAGGCTTTCCAACCATGCGTCGATATCTGCCTCACCCAGATAGGGCGGCTCGCTGACGCTGACAGTATCGCCAATGAATGCGACGCCCGAATCGTGGAAGACGACCCACATCGAACCAGCCATTGGGCCTGGCCGATGCCAGAACTCGATGAGGCGATCGCCCAGATAGAGCTCGAGCTCATCCGAGAAGGATACCTCGGGCACGGCTTTGGTCACACCGGTGATCCTCTTCAAGCGGTCGGCTTCGGCTCCGATCGGGTGCGCCGCCCCTTTGAACGTGTCCGGCCAGGTGGCCATCGTGAGGCGGGTCTCGTCGTGGGCGATCGAAGGCAGATCGAGGGCCCGCGCTCCAAGTACCCGGTCGGGGTAGGCGTCCAGCAGCGCCACGTAGCGCGGTCGTCCAAAGTCGGACAACCGGGAGACCCATTCGCGAGCATCCTCCACCCGGATCGGGCAGTCCACCAGGAGCGACCCTTCTTCCGAAGCGATCGCTCCGACGATAACTCCAGGGTATTTGTCTTCGATGAGTACCCCACAAACAATCTCTCGCATGTTCACTCCTGCGGGGATGATTGGGCGATCGGCGCTGTGCGGCGCTCGAAATCGTTCTCTCGGCCTGCACGACCGTGCCTCTCGTTCGCTCCCCGGCCGCCGAGGGAGGCCCTCATCCGGAATGGACGACGTCGAAACTTAGCCCGAGAAATCCCTCTGGCTGCGACCCATGTGGCACAGCAGCCCGCCTCTCACCAGAAACTCGCGCCTGGGTAGCGTCTGGCCATCTAAACCCGAGAGCTCTCCCGGCGCACTCCCGTGGTTACGACGGTGGATCAGCCTTATCCCTTCGCCTTCGACTTTTCCAATTCGTCCTCCATCGCGTCGCCTAGTTTCTCGGCTATCCAGCTGTTCAGGCTCTTGTCCTCTTCCTTCGAGCGCACATAGATCGCACGATGGAGTGTCGGATCAACCCGCACAAGGATTCGGCCCGAAAAGGGTTTCTCGGGCTCTTCGCCCCGCTCCTGACAGAACGTCAGGTATTCCTCCACCGATTCTCGCATAGCCTTCCGCAATTGCGTCACTGACTTGCCTTCGAATGTGACTACATCTCGAAGATTGACCACCTCTCCATGGAAGGTGTCCGTATCCTCATCGAATTCAATCCTGGCAACATAACCATGATATTCCATTATCGCTCCACTCCTGCTTCAGCCAAGAATCAACTTACTGAGGGATGTACCCGGCGACATCTTGCAGCCAACCAACAGTTCAGGCTATTTTGAGTTTATTGGACGGCTCCGCCGGCCAACAAACTCAAAATAGCCTATCTTCCCGCGTGGGTCGCAGCAAGAATCCGGGTACACCCGGTCTGGGCGCACCATGGCCTTGCTGGCCTCCCTGGCAGAATGAGGCCGGTGAAAAACGGCCCGAACACCGTGGAGCGCCACCCTCAACCTCGATCCCCTGCCTTCAGAAACCTCGGCGCCAACTGCGATCAAGAGACTTTCTATGTCTTGCCAGGCCAGCCCCGACCGTATCGGCTCATCACAGATCGCTTCCAGGGTGCGTTGGTGCTTCCGCCTCACAGTTCGACGATATCATTCTACGATATCACCGTCAAGATCGGACTGGGAAGCGTCTTGGAAACTGGCTGAGAGTGGGATATGCGGAGACTAGAGAGGCAGGGTGAAAGTGAAAGTGGATCCCTTCCCCTCTTCGCTGTCGACCGTGATGCGGCCCCCGTGGGCCTCCACAGCCAGGCGACAGAAGGCCAGGCCCAGCCCCAGGCCCTTGGGCCCGCCTTCATGCTGCACCCTGGCGAATTTGCTGAAGATAACCTTCTGATCTCTGGGCGCGATCCCCGGCCCGGTATCGGTGACACTGACGCTGACTTCCCCATCTACAGCGGCAGCCGTGATGGTGATCCGACCCCCGGAGCGCGTGTACTTGATGGCGTTCTCGAGAAGGTTGATCACGATCCGCCGAACCATGTCGACATCCATCTCGATATTCGGCAGTTCGGGCTGGGCCAGGCGGAACTGAAGCTGCAGCCCCTTGGCCTCAGCGACCGGATGTACCTCCTCAACTCCCTCGACGATCAGGGCTCGCAGCGAGGCCGAGGTCTTGTTCAACACTGCCTGACCGGCTTCGAGCTGACCCAGATCGAGAAGTGAGTCAATAAGGCGAGATAGCCGTCGACTGGAGCGATTGGCGATCGATAGAACGGACTGCATCGTTTCGTCGTCCTTCGGCAAGGTCATCTGAAGGACCTCAAGACTCGAGATGATATTCCCCAATGGTGAACGGAGGTCATGGAAGATCATCGAGGTCAGATCCGTCCGAAGTTCGTCCAGCGCCAGTCGTTCCGAGATGTCGCGCATGATCCATTGAAGCAGAGGCTGGCGCTCGATGTCGATCCGTTTCAGATGCACCTCGACCGGAACCTGCTTGCCCTCCAT
>CAZGRL010000012.1:0-50260 GCA_964528155.1 uncultured Anaerolineaceae bacterium | reverse complement strand
CATATGATTCGCCCGCCCGTCGTACGAGAGGGTCTCGTTCGGCTCCAACTGATCGAGGCGCTCCGGCAAACCCCCGGGATCCGGCACGTGCAGGGCCAGGACGGAATGGCCAATGAGCTTGTCTTGTGGATACCCGAGCACGTCCAGAGCGCGCTGATTGGTGTCGGTGATAATCCCGTCAAGATCGGTGATCAAGATCGGGTCGATGCTGGCCTCGAACAGACTGGCATACCTCTCTCGAGCCGCTTTGGTTTCGGCGAAGAGCTGAGCGTGGGCGATGGCGGTCCCGGCCAGCCCGGCGATCCCCGTCAACAGATCAAGCTGGGACGGGAGGAACTCGCCCTGGGCCGGGTTCAGGGCTTCCAGCACTCCGACGATCTTCCCCTGAATGCGGATAGGAGCGCAAGCCAGGGAGGTGATCTTCACCCCGGTCAGTTGGTCCAGCTCGCGGAAACCCTCCGGATCACTCTCCGGATCGGCGATGACAAGGACTTCACCTTTCTCCATCACGCGCCCGGCGATTCCGCCTTCGGCCGGCCTGTCCGCGTCGATCACGTCGCGAGCATCGCTGCCGACGGTCACCCGATATTCCAGCTCGCGCGTCGATTCGTTAGCCATGGCCAGGCAGGCGACTTCCACCTGCATCCCGCGAGTCGTCTGGACCAGGATTCGCTGCAAGACTTCATCCAGGTTCAGCGTCGCCGTGACCACGCTTGCCGCCTCGGCGAGCGCCACCATCGCCTCGACGCGCTGCTGACTCTCGGAGAAGAGTTGGGCGTTGGCCACGGCGGTCGCGGCGTGATAGGCAAACGCTGAAACGACTTCCAGCTCTTTCGTACCGTATGCGCCGACGGTGTGGCTGTCGACGTTGAGAAGCCCGACGACATGGTCGCGAACCACGAGCGGGACACCGATCCAGCCTCGGATCATCTCGGACTCAGGCAGGGAGTCGAGTCTCACCCAGCTCGGTTCGATCTGAGCGTCGACGGCCAGCGCAGGTCGATCGGTCGATAGCACGCTCACACCCATGTGACCGTAGTCGACCGGGACGGTGAGGCCGATCAACGCCCCTTCATTCCTAAAACCGCGTGCCGCGGCAAGCCGCATCCGATCGCCGTCGATCAGGAAGATGCTCGCACTGTCGTATTCAACGACACGCTTGAGCTGCTCGAGTACCTGATCGAAAACCTGAGCCGGTTCGAGCGTCGAACTGACGGCCCGGGCGATTTCCTGCAGGGTGGAAGCGAAGCGCTGTCGCTCCTGCTCGGCGGCGAACAATCGGGCGGTCTCGACTGCGACGCCCGCCTGATCGGCGATCGCTTTGAGCAAGGCCAGGTCATCTTCATTGAAGTGGCGCGCCTGCGGATGGACCAGGGTAAGCACACCCACAACACGATCGCGCGCGATCAACGGCACACTGATGGCAGAACGCGAATCGCCGTCGCTTTGCTGATCCGGTCGCCGCAGCCAGCGAGGGTCGTCGCGTGTGCTGGAAATCAGGGCAGCCTGGCGATGCTCGACAACCCAACCAGCCAACCCTCGCTCGTACGTGTCGGTCAGCTGTTGCGCCGTGTGCTCGTGGACTTTCCCATCGTACGCCAGCGCCCCCTCACTGACCTCGCCTCGCTCATCCAGCACGATGATGCTTCCGCTGGGCGCGTTGACGTTAGCCATGGTCAGCTGGAGGACGCGCTTGAGGACCTCACGCAAATCGAGCTGCGCCGCCAGTTCCCGGCTGATGGCATACAGCAGCTCAAGGGAAGCTCGGGTTCTTTCCTTCGCAGGGCGATTAGCGGTCATTGCAGATACTTCAGTCCGCTTCCGGTGTTGAAAAGCACTACTCGGTCTTCCGGGCCGACTTCGCCACGAGCCACCAACTCACGCAATCCAGCCAGGGTGGCCGCGCCTTCCGGGCAGGCCAGGATCCCTTCCTGACGCGCCAGGTCTCGCTCTGCCACTTCAATGGCTTGCTCCGTGACGCGAACGGCCAGCCCATCTGATTCGCGCAATGCTCGCAAGATCAACCGATCCGCATAGGGTTTTGGGACTCGCAGCCCGGCTGCCCGGGTCACCGCGACTTCCCACGCTTCCATGCGATCCGCCCCAGTCTCAAAGGCCCGCACCACCGGCGCGCACCCGGCAGCCTGGACGGCGATCAACCTCGGCCGCCGTCCGTCTATCCAACCCAGGTCCTCGAGCTCATCGAAAGCCTTCCACATTCCGACAAGCCCTGTCCCGCCACCGGTCGGGTACACGATCACTTCGGGCAGATCCCAATCGAAAGCCTCAGCCAGCTCGAGCCCCATCGTCTTCTTGCCCTCGACCCGATAAGGCTCGCGGAACGTCGACATGTTGAACCAGCCCGATATCTCGACGGCCTTCGCCGCCTGACGACCTGCCTCATCGATCAAGCCGTCGACCATATGCAGATCAGCACCGGCTGCGCGCACTTCAAGCTGATTGGGTCGCGGGGCGTCGGCCGGCATGAAGACGTGCGCCTTTCGGCGATGCCGCGCGGCGTACATCGCCAGCGCACCGCCGGCATTGCCGGCGGTCGGTATGTCGAACTCGTCCGCGCCCAGCTCAGATTCCCGCGCCACAGCCACGCTCAGGCCGCGTGCCTTGAACGATCCCGAAGGGTTCACCCCTTCGTCCTTGACCAGGACTTTCGTCAGCCCCAGGTCGTCGGCAATCCGGTTAGTGGGCAGCAAAGGGGTATCGCCTTCGCCCAGGCTCAGCCGAAAGACGGGATCCCGAACTGGAAGAAGCTCTTTCCATCGCCAGAGCCCGGCGGGCCGGAGGGCAAGTTGATCTCGTGTGAGAGTCTTACTTAGCCGCGTCAGATCGTAGCGGGCCAGCAGCGGCGAATCGCATGCCTCACACACCGTCTGCAGCCGTTCGGCATCAAACGTGCCCCCGCATTCAGGGCATTCCAGGCCGATCAAGGCGCTCACTTTTGCGCAGTATAGCACAAGGGGATAGCCCGGCAACGCCGCCTGCCGGGGGCCATTTGTACTGGGAACAGGCGATGCCAGACCCTGGCCTTGGCTGGAGCGATGTCGCCCGCCACGCCGCGCGGCGAGCGCGGCCTCGCCTGGATCCTCCCTGATTCCGGAGTTCCCAATACCAAATCGATGCGAACGAAGCCCGGAACCCGACGGTCTCTCGTCCACCCCTGGGGTTCGGGTGCCGGGCGGCCGTTCGGCCTGCCACCCTAGTCTTTTCCCCTCCGACCTTGCTCTTCAATGTTGAAGAGCCAGCCGGCAACCTCGCCAACGTCGAAGCTGTCGTCATCCGACCAGGTTCGCATCGACCGATAGCTCCGGTCGAAGCGTGAGCTGGAGTCTGAGCCCCGCGCGGCCTGAATGGCCGCGTGAAGTGCCGTCGCTCGCTCCTGCCAGCGGCTCATGTTCGCCGGGCTCAGATCGACCCAGCCATGCTCACTGTCGCCCGACTTGATCACCGGCCCGCGCATCAAGTGTGCGCCGTCGGGCATGAGAATCGGAATGCCAGTGGACAGGATGTGTTGACGCAGACCCGCGTTCTCGGTCAGGTCTTTCAGGAGCATTCGTGACAACTCGTCCGGGGCGTGGTTCAGCACATTTGGTATTCGCCCGCAGTTTCTCTTAAGTAGGTAGGTCTCAAAGAGCAGCTTGGAGAGCCTTGGTGGTCCCAGGATCTCAAAGGCAACCGAGTCAACGCCGTGTTCGCGCTGCAATTGACTCAGACGGTCGAGCGCAGCCTGGCGCAGATAGCCGGCCCTGTACGAAGGCCCCATCACCGTGGCATCGATGCCGGCGATGACGTCTTTACCGGTGTTGCCACCGCGGATCTCAGTCACAACGTCTGCAGCGATCTCCTCCGGGGTGACGAATTCCATCTGTCCCAGAGTGGTAATGGCAGAGAACTCCTCGGCGGCGAACAGTCCGTTTTCACCGGTATCGATGTACACCGATTCCAGCACTGCACCGGTCTCGCGTCCAAAGTCGCCCTGCGGCTCCAGCGCGCCCGGGTCGGAAACCTTGCAGGCTTCATCAGGAAGGCAATCGTAGAGTGTCATCGCCCTCCCGCCGCGTCGGATCGGCCCAAAGCCAATCTCCTTCCATGCGATAGCGGCGGTCGGTTTGATCTCCTTGACGATCTGTGGACCTCCGGGCGTACGGGCCAGCAGAAAGGTCAGCATGGTTTGCGCGCCGGCGACGGCCGATTTCGAGAGCAGCACGCGCGATGGCCTCTCCTCCCCGTGAGTGTACGGGATGTTGAAACCCATTCCGCCGGTCCCACTCGTTCCAACCTTGATGAATGCGCTGGTGCCGGCCTGCAACATGGCCTCATAGTAGATTTGCATGTGCCGGACCAGTTGCGGGATGTAGAGCGAGCTCAGCAGCCGCTCGACCTGCTCCGGCCAATCCGTCTCCTCCCCCTTGCGGATACGCCCCTCCAGTTGGATCGCTGTCTGGAAGACGTTCTGGTAGGCGACGGCTGTCGCCGTGTTTACACAATCGATCACGATCTGAGCCGGCTTCCCCCCGAGCCCCTCCGTGCGACCGAGGATGAGTTGGAACAGCAGGGACGCCTCCAGGATCTCGGGGTCCAGCTCGTCAAGGATGTCGGCGACCAGCCGTCGCCGCCGCTCGACGTCGGCCAGAACTGCCGTCCGCGGGTGTACTCCCTCCGGAGCCGACTGCCACTCCGCCCGCAACAGTAGGTCGCCCCAAGCCGGAAGGATCTCCGCCTTCGAATGGGGGTGCGCCCGACGAAGGATGTCGACCGCTTCTTCCGCCTCGGAGCGACGGAGTGAGCCGACGACCAGCCGCTGCGGATCGTGGCGCAGGATCTCCCGACAAACCGCCATCCCAACCAGCCCATATCCCCCCAAGACGAGAACATTCTTGCCCCGGATGTCCACGGTTTGCTTGCTCCTGGCGAGAGATGTCACGGACGCGTCCAGCATACCCTACAAGTCGGCCCGGTGGTAGCTCCGGCCTTGATGGGCTCGCTCTTGCTCGTTGGCGCGGCCTGACCGTGGAGGGAGGGGAAGGTCGAAAGCCCGTTTTCCCCGCTAAGATCATGCGGGGCGATCGGTCCCCTTGAGCGCGGGCTTCAGAATGCACCTCAGCAACATGCGACTTGTATGCACGTGCATTGCCCACCCACACGTGAGCCGCAATGCCCGCACCCCGTTTTCCCCCCTCCCCCGGCTCAAGACTCCGTCTGCCTGTTGCGAATCCACACCGGGTGAGTGGCAAGAGTCTCATAGAAGGAGGGGGGCGGCTGCGCCGCCCCCCTCCTTCTATGAGACTCTTGCCGCTTTGAGCAGATTTCGCGGCTAGCCTCTCCGCGGGCGGAGTTCATCTCGCAACACCAGCGTCAGCAGGGCGCTGACGATGCCGACGACGATCCCTCCGAGGAAGGCGATCCACACGAACTGCCACGACGGCCACGGGGCGTCGATGACAAAGCCGATGTTGAAATACGTACCCAGCCACCCGGTCAGGACGAAGAGAGCGGTATTGATCACTAGCGTGAACAATCCAAGGGTGACCAGGATCAATGGGCATGTCAGGAACTTCAACAACGGTCTGACGAGCGCATTCACGGCGCCGAAGATCAGCGCCAGGATCAGGATCGCCCACCAGGTCGTGTTCTCGGCTCGTATCCCGGCGATCCATCCCGTTCCAACCGCGACGTACAGCGCGGCGGCGTTGATCGCCCAACGAAGGATAAAACGCTGCATTTCAGCCTCCTAAGGTCAATTCCGACGACACGATCTCAAGCCGTGCGAGCGGACGAAGTTGGGAGATGGTCAGAGTGTGGCCGGCGATCGGGAGAAGGGTGACGCCCGCCATTCTCGCTGACGCCGTCACTCCACGTAGATCTCCACTCGCTGTCCTTCGTCTTCGTCAACAACATCCATGATCTTGCCGGTGACGCCCTGCTGCAAGGCCGACGCCACGCTCGTCAGGTCTATCCCCTCGACATCGGGGACAAAGCGCGCTCCGACCCGCAGACCGACGTTCACTAGGCTCAACGGCAGGTTGACATTCACAGCCGGTTTCCCGCTGCGCAGGTCTGTGACCCTCACGCGCAACCAGCGCGAATCGATCTCGCTGCTGGTTGCTTGCCGCCGTGAGCTCTTGTTGAGAGCCGCCAGCAGACGCGCCCCCTCCTCAGCCGTGATCTTGCCTTCTTCGATCAGTTTGAGTATCCGAAGTCGTTCTTCAGTCGTTGCCATATCAACCTATCCATCGATTCCGGCTTGATCAGGCGCGATGATCCGCCAGCTTTCTCGCATGTCCCCTCTCGACACTCACTGAGCGCCGGAGAAACGTGCGCTGCTCATGTAACCAACGCCTCTGAGGTCTCGACCGCCAGCGGTCGTCTCCGGGCTTGTCGACGGTGAAGCCGCAGGAACACCCCCACCCCCATCAGCCCGATCAGGCCCGAGGCGTACCACAGCCAGCGAGGGTCGAAGTTGTCCAGGATGCCCCCGGCGAGTATCGGGCCCGTCGCCGAGGCGAACACCCAGCTGAAACCAAAGAACGCCATGTACCGGCCGCGCATGTCTTGCGGCGCCAGACGCGACACCGCGGCCTGAGATACGGGCTCGATGATCATCTCGCCGACTGTGACGACGACCATCGCCAAGAGGAACAAGCCATAGGTGTCGAAGACCCCAAACATGCTCAGGCCGATCGCGTACAGCGACGTACCCAGGGCCATCATCAGCATGGCCGGATACCGGCTAACCCGGCGAGTCGTCGAGAACTGCAGCAAGACGACCATGATCGCGTTCAGACTCATGATATATCCGTAACTGCCGACGCTGATATCGTGAAAATCACGCAGGTAGACCCCGAGCGTCGTGTTCAATTGAACATAGGTCAGAGCTGCCAGCGTACAGCCCGCGGTGAAGGCCATGAAAGCTCCATCCCTGATGATCCGCCCGTATCCGCCGAAAGTCCGAACCATGCTCTCCGGTGCTTCCACATGAGACCAGCGGGGTCGCGTCTCCGATAGAAGGAAGTGCACCAGAATCGCCACAATCACGCTGATCGTCGCATCCGAGACGAAAAGCAGCAGGTACGACCTGGCCGCCATCAAGCCGCCCAAGGCCGGACCTATCGTCGCCGAGAGGTTGAAGGCCACCCGGATCATGCCATAGCCGTCGGCGCGTTGACGCTCCGGCAAGATGTCTGCCACCATCGCCTGCCGGGCAGGTCCACCGGCGTTTGAGAAGATGCCGACGGCGAAGACGATCGGAAACAGCATGGCGAAAGAGTCTGCCAGGCCGAGCAGGAGGCTGGAAAGACCGCTGGCCAGCACGCCGAAGATGATCATCCCCTTCCGTCCCCATCGGTCGGCCAGAGCGCCTCCGAGAACTGACCCCAGCACGCCCGTCACGGCGAAGACGGCGAACAGCCTCCCAACCTCGGTCATCCCGACCCCGAAGCGGTAGGTGACGTAGAGGGAGAAAAACGGGAACAGCAGCGCGCCGCCGATGGCATCGATGAACGTCAAGAGGACCAGGACCCAGAATCTGGGTGGGTACTCGTCGTACAACCGCTTGAACCGTCGCCATTGCCTTCGAACGAACATCACGACTGATCCACATCCTTAAGGCTACCCCCTTCAATCCTTCCAGCTCGCACCTTGATTGCCGACTGAGCCTCTCTGCAACTACGCTTCTCTATTCGAGTATCGGATGAAGAGGCAGGAACTCAATCGAACCGCGCGCGCATCCAGGTCAGAGAATGCTCCGATCGGAAGCCCATCTCCAATAGGCTCTCATCGGCGATACCCATTTCGTAGTCCAGGCTCATCGCCACATGCTCGGCGTTCGCACCTTCGAGAGCCGTCGCAAGCAACTGGCCTTCGATCGATCCTCGTTTCGCCGGAGCGATCATCATCACCAGGCGCAGACCTGCCCGACTCGTGTCAAGGTAGGTCGAGACACTCCCGACCAACTGATCGTCTTCCACCCAAACCCAGTGCATCCGACCGTCCACGTTTACCAGACCCTCGAACAGTCGAGGCCTGAAGAGTGCGCTATAGGGTGGGAACGGCCAGATCAGGCCCTCGGGGTAGAGAGACCGGGCGAGATCCCATTGCTGTGACCACTCCCCTCGAGCCCTACGCCGAACCGAGTTCGAGACCAGACCCTGCGGTGTCCACTTGCCAGCCGGTCTGTGCCATGTCGTGCGCGTCGTTAGCGCCTTGAAGCCCATCCCTTCGTACAAAGCCACGGCGGCCTGGTTATCGTGTCGCACCTGGAGCAGGAGCTCCATCGCGCCGTGCTCCCGGGCATGATCAAGCGAAGCTTCCACCAGCCTGCGGGCGATGCCCCGTCGTCGATGGTCGACATCGACGGCGACGTTCGCCATCACCCAACGCGAGGCGAAGCCGGTCACCGGCAACAGGCTCGCGTTTGCGACAAGCTGTCCCTTCTCGAGCCACACGAAGCCCTGAGGATAGGCCGCCGGAGGCAGGAACAGGCGGCCGATCAGCCAGCCGAGCCAACCCGCCCGACCGAAGGCGCGCATTTCGCGCACCATATGTCTGCCATACGGGTCGAGTTCGCCGGCAAATGCCGCCTCGAGGAGGAGGGCGATGCCCTCCATATCCCGGCGTGGATTCACCGGCCAGATCCCGCTCTCCCTACGGCCGGGAGCCAACAGGGCGGCTGCAGTCACCCTTCGTCCTCCAATGCGCGCAGCAGGGCCTCGGCCTGTTCGGCGTTGATCTTGCCTTCTTCCAGCATCCGCAAGACTGCCAGGTGTTCCTCATCTCCGCCGACCGACTGAGCCTTTGCGGTCGGGCCGGGGCGATCCTCGTCCTTGGCTCCAGCAGCGATCCCTGCCCCACCTGTGGCCCGGAGAGCGCGGGCGACGGCTTTGCGCACCCGCTGCCCGATTCGCTCCGAGTCAATGCTCAGCGAGTCCAGCCCCAATTCTTCCAGGCTCGCTTCCATCTCGGCGATCGACGACTTGACGCGGGCATTGATTTGCTCTTGCAGATCAGCCCCCCGCCCGACTGCGCGCCCGAGCCCGCCCAACCTCAGGTTGAGGTCGCCTTCGCATGTCAACTCAACACTCGCCGAGCCGGATCCGCAGCAGATGACCCCCGGTCCTTCGACGACCACATTCTCTGAAGGGTTCGGCAGCAGGAGATCTCCCCCGGCGGTCACTCGCACCACCGCCGACGCATCACTTGGAAGCACGGCGGTGATGTCCCCGCCGGCGCGGATCCTCGAGGTTGAGTCCGGCGGAGGAGTCATTCTGGCCGAAGCATCGCCTTCGACTGAAACCTCGACGGCACCATCGACCTGTCGCAGCCTGAGGTCGCCTCCTACGACGCCCAGATGCACGTCACCACGCACATCACGGACGTCAGCTCCCCCGCCCACCGAGTCGATGCGAAGCCCGCCGCTAATCTCGTCCGCCGAAAGATCCCCACCGAGCCTCCCCATTTCCACTTCCCCGGTCCGGCGAAGCCGAACGTCGCCCTCGACCATCTTGACCGACGAATGACCTAGCACGCCCGTCAAGTGCAGATCGCCTGCGACAGCTTCCGCCTGCACAACAGCCTGAGCCGGAAGGAAGACCAGGCAGCCCGCCCTGCAGCTCAGCACAATCTGTTCCCCCTCCTGATGAACACTGAGTTGGCCTTTTGACGGGGCCTGCGCCTCGAGCGTGTGACCGGGTTGACCTACAAGACGAAGGTCGCCGTCGATTGATTTGATGATCACTTGAGGAGACGACTTCGTCTCCAGTGTCAATGTCTCCATCTGGAACGCTCCGCTCTCATGCCGCCACTCAAGATCACACGCCTTCCAACTGGCGCATGGCCTCTTCGGAGGAGATCTCTCCGGCCGCCAACTGGTCGAGGATTCGGTGTCGATCGACCTCGCTCCCAGCGGGCTCAGGTCCCACCGGGTATCCCATCTTGTCGATGACCTCAGTCAGCCTGGCACGCAGAGTCGGATAAGACAGGCCGAGCTCTCGCTCCATTCGATTCAACTTGCCCTCGCAGCGGATAAAAGTCTCGACAAACTCGATTTGGTCTCTCTCCAGCCTGCCCAATCTCCCGGTATCGAATTGCCCCTCGATCGCCGTGTCACAGCTGCGGCAGTGTAGGCGCGTAACTGCCATCTGATCCCCGCAGACGGGGCACACCGTCAGCAATTGATTCATGAACTTGGCCCGCCTCCTGATTGTCTCCGCCCGATGGACGAGGCTGGACCCCTCATCGCCAGCGAGAGCACAACCCACACGCCTGACCGCCCCCCCCCCCCGCCTTGTGGGCAGTCGCTTCTATCATTTCTTGAACAGTATATGAAGTTTCTTGAACTCGTCAAGCACTTGGTGACATTTTTCTTGATTTCGAGATGAATTTCTCGGCTTCATCAGGCCATCGTTCTCAAGAGAGGGGCGAATTGCGGCGATTGTGAAGATAGTGGCTGCCTCTGATAGAATTTGCACAATCGGATCCATCGAGGTTTCCATGGCCCGCTTATTCATCCCCGGTCCGACCGACGTCGACCCCGAGATCCTGGCCGCCCAGGCCCAGCCGATGATCGGTCATCGCAGCCAGGCCTTCGCCGAGTTATTCGGCCGGATCCAACCCAAGCTGCGCAGTGTGTTTGCCACCCAGAACCGCGTGTTTGTCACGGCATCCTCCGGCTCCGGGTTACAGGAGGCTGCCGTGCGCAACTGCGTCGCCCGTCGGCTGCTCGTGTGCATCAATGGGGCGTTTTCGGAGCGCTGGTACGAGGTCGCCGTGGCGAACGGCGCGGCGGCAGATCGGATCGACGTCCCCTGGGGTCAGGCGATCACGCCTGAGATGATCGAACCGGCTGTCTCCGGCACCGATTACGACGCGATCGCCGTCGTCCACAATGAGTCGTCCACCGGCCTGGAGAATCCCGTGGCCGCGATCGCCGCCGCGGCGCGCGCTGTCCGACCCGAGATCCTGGTGCTTGTCGATGCCGTCTCGTCCGCTGGAGGCGTGCGCATCGAGACGGATGCCTGGGGGCTCGACGTTGTCCTGACATCATCTCAGAAATGCTTTGCGCTCCCTCCAGGCTTGGCGTTCGCCGCCGTCAGCGACAAAGCGCTTAAGCGCGCCGCCACGATCCCTCAGCGCGGCTGGTATTTCGACTTCTTGCTTCTCGAGAAATACCTGGCCCGAAACATGACTCCCGCCACGCCGGCCATCTCGCTGATGTATGCCCTCGATTCGCAATTGGATCGGATCCTGGCAGAAGGGCTCGAGAAACGTTTCGCCCGCCACGCGGAGATGGCGCGCTTCACTCAGGAATGGGGCGCCGATCGCTTTGGCCTTCTGGCCCAGGATGGATATCGATCGAAGACCGTGACGGCGCTTATGAACAGTCGCCCGCTCGACATCCCCGCGCTCAATGCCTACCTGGCCGATCGCGGGATGACGCTCGCCAATGGGTACGGGCGGTTGAAGAACAAGACTTTCCGCATTGGTCACATGGGTGAAACCCGTCGCGGCGATCTGGAGGTTCTCCTCAAACACATCGACGATTTCGCCGCTCGTCAGGTCGACACCTCGGGATGACCCCGATCTTGAGTGCAGTCTCTTCCCACTCCGGCCTGGGTCGCTGGGGTTTGACCGGGATTTTCGTCCTGGCTTTGGTGCCGCGCCTGGTTCTGGCCGGGGTGTACCTGCACGCCCCCATCGGGCTGGACGACATGTATCAATACGATATGCTCGCCCGCTCGATGGCCGCGGGCAAAGGCTATCGCTGGTATCAGCGCCAGGACGTCGCTTTTCTCCAACCTTACCTCCGTCGCTTCTACGACATTCAAGTGAGCCCAAGCACGGTTCCCGAAGACGGTTACCTGACGACATTCCGCGCCCCTGGCTATCCGCTATTTCTGGCCGGCTTGTACATGCTGACGGGGCTCCCTTCGCGCCTGGCGGCGGCCCGAGTTGCCCAGGCCATCTTGACCGCGACACTTGGTCCCCTGACTGCCCTGGTGGCACTTCGAGCCGGGATCTCGCGGCGCGCCGCCGTGCTCTCCGGAATCGCCATCGCTCTCTATCCCATCCTGTGGATGTATCCGCTCGGGCTCGGTTCCGAGAATCTGTTCATGCCGCTGCTCTTGGTCGCAGTCTTGCTCCTCCTGGAAGCTTCCCGGCGTGCCTCGATCGTGGTCTTCGCAGCATCCGGGTTGCTCATGGGCGCGGCGGTCCTGACCCGCCCGGCTCTGGTGCTGTTCCTCCCTGTGGCATGCCTCTGGGCCTGGCGTCACGCGGGATTGCGCAGCGCGACCATCACAATCCTGACGGCCATGGCGGTGCTGATCCCGTGGTCTGTTCGTAACAGTCTGGTTCTGGGGAGACCGGCCTTCGTCGAGAATACCCTCGGTTACAACCTGTTCGTGGGATATCACCCCGAAGGCGACGGCGGCTTTGTGAATGAGATCGGGGTGATCCCGACCCGATTCCTGGATGATGCGGAGCGCGACCGATGGGCCAAGGAACAGGCGCTGAGTTTCATCCGCTCCGATCCGGGTCGTGTGCCGGAGCTCATGGCCCGGCGGCTGGTGTATTTCTGGGGCCTGGAAGATCGCGAGCTGATCTACTTCTACGCCAACAACTTCTTTGGCCATCTCCCGACGCCCGGGCTCGTCGGGGCTTACGTCGTTCTGATCGCCCCACTCATCCTGATCGGTCTTTCGACGCCCTGGGGGATGGTATCAGCGGCTGGTCCGGCCAGATCACTCATTGGAGCACTGATCGCCGCCACAGTGATCGCATATATTCCCATCCTCGCCGAGCCTCGTTTTCACCTGCCGTTGATTCCGTTCCTGGCTGTCTACGCCGCGGCGGTCTGGTCAACTCCTCACCCCTTGGTTGAGATCCGGCATCAATTGAAGACGCGCCGGCTGGGGCCCTGGCTGGCCGCAGCCGCCTGCGCAGCCCTGGTGACGATCTGGCTGATCGATTTCTCCGGCGGTTTGCCAAGCCTGCTGGCAATCCTCTCCCAGGGCGGGAACAAGCTGTGGCCGAACTACTGATGGATGAGGCGTTTGAGATTGAGCTAACCGGACATGCCTACGGAGGTGAGGCCATCGGCCGCGCTCCCGACGGGCGAATGGTCTTCGTTCCCTACGCGATCCCAGGGGAGAGAGTGCGGGTCGCGCCGGTGGATGTCCATCAACATTGGGCGCGGGCCCGGCTCGTCGACATCCTCGAGCCGTCGCCCGATCGGACCACGCCTCACTGCAAACATTTCGGCACGTGCGGGGGGTGCCACTACCAGCACATATCGTATCCAGCCCAGGTCGAGGCCAAGGCCGACATCGTTCGCATTCAGCTCGAGAGGCTGGGGAAGTTCCATAACCCGCCTATGACGGCCCCGATCGCCTCGCCCTCCCCGTGGCGCACGCGCAATAACTTGAGATTCCGTCTCGGCGACGATGGAAGGCTATGCTTCATCGGTGCCGATCCCCTCGCCAGCGACGCGGCCTCGACCCCGCTGGTCCCGATTGACGAGTGCCACCTCCCGGAACCGGCATTGGATGCACTCTGGCAACAGCTCGACCTGGAATCCGTGAAAGGGCTGGAAGGAGTGAGCGTGCGCCTCGGCGCCGACGATCAGCAGATGATCGTGCTCCACGCCGCCTCGCCTGCCGACATCGAGCTGTCGCTTGATCTCCCGGCATCGGTCGTGTGGGCCGATCCGCAGGGCGCGCGGGTGCTGGCCGGAGATGGATCATTCCTCGTCGAAGTGATGAAACGAACATTCCGCGTATCAGCCCTGTCTTTCTTTCAGGTGCACACACAACTGAGCCAGGAGCTGGTACGCCTCTGCCTGGATGCGCTCCAGGTCCATACGGCTGATGTTGTATTCGACCTGTACGCCGGCGTCGGCCTCTTCAGTAGTTTCATCACCGAGACAGGCGCCTCGGTTGTCGCCATCGAACAATCACCCTGGGCTTGCGCTGATTTCGAGGTCAACCTGGAGGAGTTCGACGCCGTGGAGCTGTACGAGGCGTCGGTCGAGGAGGCTCTTCCCTCCGTGCCACAACCACCGACGGCGGTTGTAGTCGATCCGCCGCGCGCCGGTCTCGGGAGAGAGGTCGTAAAGGGTCTCCTCGCCCGCGGCCCGTCTTGTCTGGTGTATGTGTCGTGTGATCCATCAACACTGGCCCGCGATGGACGACTGATGGCGGACGGCGGGTACACCCTCGAGAGCGTGACGCCGGTCGACATGTTCCCGCAGACATTCCACATCGAAACCGTCTCCGTGTGGCGACGATAGGACATCCAACTATGGAGAACCCTCGCCTGACTCTCGGACTGGATCTGGCCAGACGCGCCGGAGCGTTGATCGTCGACGGCCTGGGGCATACGCGCCAGGTGAGACACAAGGGCGCGATCGATCTGGTTACCGAGTACGACCTTCGTTCGGAGCGGCTGATCGTCGACGGGATCCGCCAGTCGTTCCCATCCGACTCAATCCTGTCAGAAGAGGCGGGGCCTTCGGGTGAGTCTGAAATACATTGGGTGGTCGATCCCCTCGACGGCACAACCAACTTCGCCCACGGGTTGCCGCACTTCAGCGTTTCGATCGCATGCTGGGAGCGGGACCAACCGACTTTCGGCGTCGTTTTCGACCCGACCCGATCGGAACTCTTCCACGCGGTCCGCGGCGAGGGAGCCTGGCTGAATGATCAACCGTTGCATGTCTCGACCGAGGCACGCCTAGCAGAGAGTTTTCTGGCGACTGGATTCCCATATGATATCCGTAGCAATTCCGAGGACAACCTGGACAATTTCGCCGGCATGTCACGCCGCGCCTTCGCCATCCGGCGCTTCGGGTCGGCCGCTCTAGACCTGGCGTACGTCGCCGCAGGTCGCTTCGACGCATATTGGGAGCTGTCCGTGTACCCATGGGATTGGGCGGCAGGGATTCTACTGGTGCGCGAGGCGGGCGGCCGGGTCACGGCTCTTGACGGCCAGGACGAATTCCCGCTGGGGATGGCCTCATTCCTGGCCTCCAATGGGCAGGTACACGATGAGGCGTTGCGGGCGCTCGCCAATACATCCGACAAGGCTCCCGGAGCCTCATAGCCTCCGGGAGCCTGGAAATTGTCGATCCTGGCTCTACGTCAGGGTCCGAGCCGGCGCTTGAGCTCGGCGAGATCCAACCGGGATGTCATGTCCAGGCTCAGGGGCGTCACAGTAACCTTGCGCGCTACTCTGAGGACGTAGACATCCGAGTCTGGTTCCAGACCTTCGAGATTGGGGACGACTTCATACCCGACGCTACCCGGCTCATCCAGGCGCGTTCGCCGGGGGCTTACGGGAATGTAGTACTTCGCGCGTGAGAGCCGGGTCACCTCCCACTCGGTCTCCGGTGTCGCCCCGCTCGGGACGTCGATCTTGAGGACATCCAGGTCACGGATCGGCCCGGCTCGAAGCAGCTTCTCGGCGAAGACGGTGGTGAAGTGGGCCGCAGCCGTGAAGTTGATTTCCTCCGAATGGGTCAGGTGGAAGCGTTTGTCGGTTTCGAGAGAGACGGCAATGGCGGGGATGCCCGCCGCCGCTCCTTCCAAAGCGGCACCGACCGTCCCCGAGATGGTGACGCTGACACTGACGTTCTCCCCGTAGTTGATCCCCGCCACGACCAGATCCGGCAACCTGGGGCTGAGTTCGAGAATCCCATGTTGCACCGCCTGCGCCGGCGAGCCGCCGACGGCGTACACGGGCCAGAGCTTGTCACCGATTTGCACGTGCTCTTCGCGCAAGATGCCGTCCGAATCGACCGGCATGCTCCTCCCACTTCCGGAACGCTGTTCACGCGGAGCGGCGACGGTGACGTAGCCCAACGACGAAAGGGCCTCCGCCGCCGCCCACAAACCGGGGGAGCGAATGCCGTCGTCATTGCTCAACAGGATCAGTTTTCGATCATCGGACATCGCAGGATTACCTGTGGGCAATGATACCAGGCGATGACCGAACTCGCATTGTGTCAACCCAACCCACGCGCTTCTGTCGCAAGTTGCTCGAAAAACGCCACCAGTGCCTGATATCTCCGCTCACCCAGTGCGCGCGCCGGCTCCGTGAACAAACGCTCTTTGACGTTGCGCAGCTTGAAGAGGTACTCGTGATATGCGCTGTGCGGCTCGCCTGGCTGTGGCGTGCCGTCTTTGAGGAATTCATCCGATGGCTCGGCGAAGGCCGGCTGCCCGGCTTGCACAGCATAGCCAATGGTGCGGGCGGCGCCGAACGCGCCCATCACATCCAGTTTGTCGGCGTCGAACAGAATCTGGGCCTCCAGCGTCTGCGGCGCCTGCTGACCTCGAAAGCGGTGGGCGAGGATGCAATGTTGGACGGCGCGGATGCGCTCCTCCGGCCAACCCTCATCCCCCAGGATCCGACCGGCGAGTTCGGCGGAGCCTTGCTCGTGTGAGCTCCTCGCCCCAGCTTCGGGCGCCGCCCCGGAGACGTCGTGGAGCAAGGCCGCGGCCCGGAGGATCTCGAGGTCCGCCCCGAGCTGGCGCCCCAGTCGTTCAGCCATCTGGGCGACCCGCAGGACGTGATCGAAACCGTGGACCGGATCGGCGGGATCGTACCAACGGCTGGCTTGCTCGATCGTCGGCATAAAGACATCTCCTGGATTTGAGCGTATTGCATGAGAACACCAGCGCCGGGACCGCCCGACGGTCAGGGCTCATGGACCAACTCCCGGATACCATGGCCCCCACTGAGGAATCTGACAATCAGCTCAGCTCGGTGCCTGACCTGGTTCAAGACTACCACCACAGCCGTGAGATATCGGCCCCACCTCCGAAGTGGCCCTGACACAATCGCCCTCGGCCACAGTGATCTCCGGAAGCTCCTGAGGCCCTTCTGCTGGCCGACAGCATCGTCCGGGCCGATACCTGCCACGGTGGTATCAAGACGATCACAACGCGCCGGGTGGAATACACAGCCATGCTGGTTTCCCCAACCCTACCACCACGCCTTCCGGCAGAACGGGGGCGTTCCATTCCAGCGGGCGCGTCCTCGCTCTGGAGGGAAACTGTGTGTTGGACGGCGGCGCTGCCGCCGTCCAACACGCAGTTTCCCTTATTCCTCGCGAGGGGCTTGCCCCCTATGTTGGATGCACCCCGGCAGAACCACCAAATTGACGTCACCAGGGGCGTGTGTTAGACTTCACGACGAACGAAATCTGCACATTCCTGCGCTGCAGGACTTTGGAGGCAGCCTTTGTCAAAGCGCACGACCGGCGTGGTGCGCTGGTTTGATGGCTCTAAAGGGTACGGCTACATCGACGCCGAAGATGGGGAAGACGTTTTCGTGCACTACCGCGACATCCTCGGCCAGGGAATCCCCTTTCTGTCTGTAGGCGAAAGGGTCGCCTTTTTTCTCGAGCAAACGATTCGCGGACCTCAGGCGACCGACGTCACCCGACTGAGTTGAACAGCCAAAATACCCGACCCAGTATCTCCGCCATTGCGGCTGCGTTGCCGTCTGCGAGACGCGCCTGCCGTTTGGCGGGGCTATGCCTTGATGTGAACAACTCTCGATACGTCAATCACACTAGGCGGCCTGCAATGCACGCGCGCCAGCAACAAGCAACGAGGATAGCAAGATATGGCAAGTAAAACACTACGTTTGGTCCCCCTGGGGGGATTGGGGGAGATCGGCAAGAACATGATGACCGTCGAGTACGGGGAGAATATCCTGGTCGTCGACACCGGCATCATGTTCCCAGAGAACGACATGTTGGGGATCGACTACATCATCCCCGACTTTGACTACCTTCTCGAGAAGAAGGACAAGGTTCGCGGCATCGTTGTCACTCACGGTCACGAGGATCACACGGGCGCGATTCGCCATGTGATGGAAGAGATCCGAGCGCCGATCTACGCCACACGACTGACGCGTGGCCTGCTCGAAGCCAAGCTCAGCCGGGGCGGGATGCTCAAGGATCTGCAGTTGATCACGGTCGGCGCCGGCGATCGGGTCCGCGTGGGACCGTTTGACATCGAGTTCTTCCATGTGTGTCACTCGATCCCAGACGGTGTTGGGTTGGCGATTACAACCCCGGCCGGGCTGATCGTGCATTCCGGAGACTACAAGTTCGACCATACTCCAGTCGACGGTTGGCCGACGGACTTCGCCAAGTTGGGCGAACTCGGGGGCCGGGGCGTACTGGCACTGCTGGCCGACTCAACCAACGCCGATGAGCCAGGGTGGACGCCTTCGGAGGCAGTGATCGATCGTGCCTTCGACGACGTCTTTCGCGAGGCACCGGGGCGGATCCTTATCGGGACATTCGCCTCTCTGATCTCACGCATGGCCCAGGCAGCGCAAGCGGCGCTCAACCACGGCCGATCGATGGCCTTTGTCGGGACGAGCATGGTCGAGAATGCCCGCATCGCACGCTCACTGGGATACCTGGATGTCCCGGATGGTTTGATCGTGCAACTGGACGAGGCCCTCAAGATGCCGCCGTCTCAGGTTGTATTGATGTGCACCGGCACTCAGGGGGAGCCCTCGTCCATCCTGGGTCGATTGTCAACCGGCACCAACCGCCAGTTTGATCTGATCCCTGGCGACACGGTCATCCTGTCATCTCATCCAATCCCGGGGAATGAGGAAATGGTGCATCGCACGATCAATCGACTTTTCCAGCGCGGCGCAGATGTCGTCTACGATGCCTTCGCCCCGGTGCACGTGTCCGGGCATGCGCGCCAGGAGGAGATGAAACTTCTGTTGAGGCTGATCCAACCCAAGTACTTCGTGCCAATCCACGGCGAGCTGCGTCACTTGAAGCAGCATGCCGCGCTGGCGCGTGAGATCGGCATCCCGGCCGATCAGGTGGCCGTCGTCGAGAATGGGACCGTGATCGAGTTCGACGACGGAGTGATGCACATTGGGGAACGCGTCCCGGGCGGCTATGTGTTCGTTGACGGAAGCGGTGTCGGCGATATCGGGCCGACCGTAATGCGCGAACGAGAAGCGCTGGCGCGCGATGGGTTTGTGGTTGTGCACCTTCACCTTGACGGAAAGACAGGTTCGCTCCGCGAAGAACCGGAGATTGTCTCGAAGGGCTTCGTCTTCGTCCGAGACGCGGAGCAGCTCTTCGAAGACGCCCGGACCAAGATCGACCAGCTGGCGGCCAGCGCCAACGGAAGCAACCTGGAGGAAGTCGTCGAAACCGAGCTCTCCAAGTACTTCTACGCCGAGACGCGACGCCGGCCGATGGTCTTCGTATTCGCCTCCCGCCACGACTGAGCCAGCCGGCTGCGGAGGTTGCAGGAACGACCCGGGAGGTGGCCCGGGGAGCCATGCCCGACGGCTCTCCCGCCACCCGCATGCGAGCCCTAACGGACCCCTGAAGGTATAATCCGCCGCAAATGCGACCCCCACGATGGCTGGGTGGGGCTTTACTCGCCTCACTCTGCCTTACCGCCTGCGTAACTGCAACGCCCAGCCCCACCTCGACCGCGATTCCGCCGAGCCCCACGCCTCTCCCACCCACGGTGATACCCGAGCCCCTCGCTGCTAAGGTTGAGGGCTTCCCAATCCTCCTGGCGGATTACCAGGCTGAAGTGGCGCGATTCGAGGCGGCCCAGACGTCTCTTGGCATTGACCTTGCAACATTGGACGACTACCAGGCCCAGGTCATGCAGGCGATGATCGACCGCAGGCTACTGGCTGAGGGCGAGCTTGCCGACGGTGGGAGTGTCAACCCCGAGGCCGTCGATCAGACGATCGCCGACCTGACCGCCGAGCGCGGAGGTACCGACGGCATGCATGCGTGGTTGTCGGAAAACATGTACACTCTGGACGGTTTCCGAGCCGCCCTCGAGGAGGAGATCCTGGCGGAGCGCAAGGTTGAGCAGATTGTGTCGGGCGTTCCTCGGACGGCAGAGCAGGTTCACGCCAGACACATCGTCGTCTCGACCAGGGAGCAGGCGCAGGAGGTTCTCGACCAGCTCGATGCAGGGGCAGATTTCGCCGACCTAGCGGCGACCTACTCCCTCGACCTGAGCACCCGGCTGGCCGGCGGTGACCTGTCCTGGTTCCCGCGCGGCTACCTGACCATGTCGGCGGTGGAAGAGGCCGCCTTCAACCTCCAGCCGGGAGAGATCAGCGGGATCATCGAGAGCGATCTCGGCTTTCACATTGTCCAGACCCTTGAGCGCGGTGAGCATCCGCTCACCAGCGATGCCTGGCAGAAGCTCGGCCAGGCGGCTGTTGAAGACTGGTTGATGTCAAGGCGGGCCAGCGCCGACATTCAGACGTTCGTCGCACCCTAAGGTGAACTCGGGAGGCGAGGAGTAATGGACCCTAACTACGACAGGCAGTCAGGGCCGGGGATCGGCAGTCTCATCCTCAACTTGCTTACGCTGGGCGTGTTGTTGATGACCCTGTGCGCCGGGGGCGCCATGACGGTCGTGTTCCTCAATCCGTCCACTGTCGACCGGATCTCCCCCTACCTGCCGATCAAGCTCGTCGTCCCGCCGACTCTAATGCCCACCCTGGGCTACCCCACACCAACCAACACGCCCGAGATCTACCTGCCACCCCCGTGGACAGCAACTCCCACTCGGACGCCGGGCGCTGTCGCCACACCCATTCCGCCTGCGACGGATACCCCTGAACCGACGGAAACGCCTCCTTTGGACGAGACCCCGGAGGCCACGCCGACTCCTCTCCCGTTTGGCGCCCAACCCGGGAGCCCGGTGGGGATGGAGAACCCGGTCAACGACCTGGCGTGCGACTACATGGGAATCGGCGGACAAGTGTTCGATCTTACGGGATCTCCTGTGTTCAATCTGGACCTGCACGTCAGAGGCGTCCTCGACGGACAGCCGATCGACCTGCACTCGTTGACAGGCACATCGGGAGTCGAATCGCTCGGTCCCGGGGCGTATCTGATCAACCTCACCGACCATCCGATCGCCTCCAGCGGAGACCTCGAGATCGTCCTCAGCGACACATCGGGCACGCCTCTCTCGGACGAGATCGAATTCGACACATCCGATGCGTGTGATGCGAATTTCATCTTGTTCAATTTCCGGCAGCAGTACTAGCGTCAGCTGACAACTGACAGCTGTCAGCGATCGGCGGTCAGCACTCAGCTTTCAGCATTCAGCGATCGCCAGCAATTAGCCATAGGCAATACGCAAAGGACGCGAGTATTCGCGTCCTTGATGTTCATCTGCAGCTTGAAGCTTGCAGCTTGTGTCCTGTGTCTTGTGTCTTGCGTCCTGCCCTGCAGACTCAGCCCTCAAGACTCCCGGGGGGTCTGCTCCGGCCACACGCTGCCGGCCCTGACCACGCCCCGAGATGGAACGTCGCTCTTGACCACGGCGCTGTTACCAATGCGTGCCTCGGGCCCGACAGTCACGTTAAGGTTGATGGTGACACCCATCCCGACAAGCGCACCCTCACCGATTGAAACCCCTCCTGCCAGCAGCGCGCCCGGGGAGATGTTGGCGTAATCCCCGACGGCGCAATCGTGGGAGACAACAGCGCCGGTGTTGATGATCGCCCCGAACCCGACTGAGGCCTCACTGCCGACATAGCTGTGCGGGAACACCTGAACGCCGCCGGCCAGTCGCGCGCTCGGTTCGACGTACGCTCGAGGATGAGCCACGGTCGGGCACACGAACCCGGCTGTGGTCAGAGTCTCGAAAACGCGGACTCGGCTGCGGATGTCACCGATCCCGCCGACGGCATTGACCGCCTGACGGACGCCATTATCCGCCAACTCGGCCAGCTTCTCGCTTCCACCCAGGACGGCCAGCCCGGCGACGTCACCGCCAATCGCCAGCCCGTCATCGATCACCCCAACCAGATCATACGTGCCCAAAGCGAGAACGAGGTCGATCAACGACTTCCCATGTCCACCGCCCCCGTAGATCACCAGGGCGCGCGGGTTGAACGGTCCAGCAGGCCTCGCCAGACCGCCGCTGGACCCGATGGTGGCCCGGATGTCACGCTCGGTGACCAGCCTGCCTTGCGGCAACCCGGATAGGTCCAAGCCGGCCCGCTTCGCCAAAGCCAGGGCAGGATCCGTGATCCGCAGACCCTCCGGGATCCCGGCACCGCGTGAGTCTGATACCGTGGCCGCCTCCCGGGGCGGTACCCAGTCAGCGGTTTCAGCGATCCAGCACAATCGATCGCCGGCACGCAGAAGCTCACCTGTGCTTGCATGTACGCCGACGACAAATCCCTTAGCCTCGGCGACGACTTCCGCCGCCGACTTCGTATTCTCGATCAGACACAAGGCGTCCCCGGCCTCGACGTGCTGCGCCTCCGAGACGTATAGAGCGACCAGCTTGGCCTCCGGCTCGTTGGGGTTGAGCAAGGGAATCAGGACCGCCTGGGCCTCACCCATCCGTACCTCCTGTCAGGCCACTCAGAGCTTCGATTGTATACGAGATCGCGGATGGACCCAACGCGAGCGAGACGGCCGGGACAACATTTGGGTAACGATCGGAGGTCACCCTCGGGGCGTGCCTTTCACCAGGGCAATCGCGGCTTCGACGACGTCGTCCACCCCCGGCAAGACCGTTTCCTCCAGCGGACCCGCCGCCGGGACCGGCATGGCCATGGCCCCTACCCGTCCTCCACGCAGCCCCGTCCCAGCGTGCTCCGAGGCGAGCGCCAATAACTCCGCGCCCCACGCGGCTGTTGGAGAGGCTTCTTCCAGCGTGAGCAGTCGCTTCGTCCTGACCAGACTGTCCAACAGAGGCGCTTGAGGCACCGGACTGAGTTGTGTGAATACAAGGAGCTCGGCGAAGATCTCGTGTTCATAGGCCAGCTTTAGGGCGGCCGTTCGCGCCAGAGTGCTCATGTGACCATAGGCTGCCAGAGTCACACTGGGTTCCGGGGCGCCATCTACCCCCAAGCGGTAGCTGGGGTAGCCCGAGCCCAGTCGTTCGGCTCGAAACTCATGAACGCCACTCAATGCCATGACCGGGGCCGGGTACAGCAGTTTGTGCTCAATGAAGAGCACTGGGTCATCGTCGTCGATGACCGCGTGCCGCAGGAGCTCTGCCGGATCATCCAAATCACACACGGCCACGACCCGCAGCCCGGGCACCCCCAGAAAGTGCTTTTCCAGCGTCTGGCTATGCGTCGGACCATAGCCTCTTCGCCCACCCATGGGCGTACGGACGACCAGTGGAACCCGGACCTGATTGTTGCTCATCCACCGCAGCTTGGCAGCATGATTGATCAACTGGTCAGCGGCCAGGGTAAGGAAGTCGCCGAACATGATCTCAACCACGGGTCTCAGGCTTCGCAAGGCCATTCCCACCCCCAGGCCGACGATCCCGGCCTCCGACACCGGTGTCGTGATTACCCGATCCGGATAGCTTGTGGACAGCCCGCGGGCAACCTTGAACGCACCGCCGTAGGGATCGAGCACATCCTCTCCCAGGAAGAACACCTGCTCGCACGCTTGCATGCAGGACGCCAGGCTTTGTTGGAGTGCTTCAAGGACTGTCGTCATTGCTGTCAGCCCAGGGGCTCGGTGAGACTGCGCGGATCGGCGAAAGGATCTTCGCCGGCCTGGCGAAATGCCTCCGCCACCTCGATCTCGACCTCTTCATCCACCTGCTTCAGGCTGGTCGCGTCCAGCCGGCTCCCATGAACGAGCAGAGGATCCCGTTCCCGGAAGCGGGCGATCTCGGCTGGATCACGCGTGTCATCCCCCTTGGAGTGGGGTGAGAAGCGATAAGTGTGCAGGATGATTGCGTACGGCCCCCCGGAGGTGCGGAGGTGCGAAGATGCATGCCCCGCGAGCGCGCCAATCTCCTGAACGTCGGTCGTGTCGGCTTCGGAGTGCGGGATGCCGAACGCAGCGAACCGGGCCGCCATCCCGCCGGCGAGATTGAGGCTCACGGGGGTGGATTGTGCGTAGCGGTTGTCCTCCAGCACGAACATGATCGGCAGGTGCCACAGCGCCGCCATGTTCAGGCTCTCGTAAGTGACCCCTTCGCCGAGCGTTCCATCGCCCAGAAAGGCGATCACGATCCGTCCGCTCCCGGCCGACTTCTCCGCCAGGCTCATCCCCACCGCCAAAGGAAGTGTTCCCCCCAGGATTCCATTGGCGTAGAAATCTTTCCAGTGAATATGCTGGCTTCCGCTCCGGCCCCCGCAGACGCCGGTCTGTTTGCCCATGAGTTCTGCTGCAAGGGCGTGCATCGATCCACCGTAGGCCAGAAAGTGCCCATGACACCGGTGATTGCTCACGACGACGTCGCCTTCCTCGATCCCCGCCAGGATGCCTACGGCGTTGGCTTCTTGCCCAACATAAGTATGGGTCGTGCCGTAGAACTGCCCCCGTGGGAAGGCGTCCAGCACCGTCTCTTCGAAACGGCGGATGCGCTGCATCTGGCGGTAGAGCTCGCGATCGGTGAAGGCTTGGGGCATCAGTAGGGGACCCGCGCGTCAAGGCAGGCTTGCGCAGGTATCATACCATCGGCCTAGAGCCTGGGCTCCAAGCTTCAAGCTGTGAGCTACAAGACCCAGGACACAGGACACACGACACAAGATCCTTGCCCGATCAAGTCAGGTACGACCTGGCTGCACCTATGGAGCTCCACGGCAGACCCGGTTCAGGCAGGACCGCAGAGACCACGCTGCTTGAAGCTTGCAGCGTGCAGGATCCAGCTTGGAGCAGTCGACCTTCCGACGGCGGCCAGGCCCACAAGCAAAGCCGCCCACAAATGTGGGCGGCACGTCAAAGGAGCTCGCACTCCAGACTATTCAATCGAGTTCACGTTCTGGGTTGAGCGAGATGTTCGATGGAGGTCAGCTGTGAGACTTGGCGAAGTCGGCGCTCACGATGCGCCATGCTTCATGGGTGCCCATCGGCGACTTCGCCACGGCGAAGTAGCGTGTCTGCCCCTTGGACATCTTGGTCTCAATGCGCCAGTCCATCGTCTTGAACTTGCTCCGTGACTTCACATCGTAGAACTCAAGCTCTTCCTTCATCGACTGCCTCCTTATGTAAAGCACTCATGGGTCGGGTTCTGTCTCCAAGGCGAAAATGGTACCTTCCTTTGCCCTGCGGCGCAAGAAGGGCCAAACACGGTCCTGCAGCCCCCCTTGCACGCTCAAGCCCCTGCCCGGACGACGCAAGACAGGCAGGGCCTAGAGCTGACAATGACTGGAAGAGGGAGGCAGCAGGGGCGAGAGCCTGCGCTGACGCACTGAATGAACCTAGCCCTGGAACTCTTCGGCTGTGGCGTGACCAGGTTGAGAGATCGCTTCCCGCCGTATGACCTTCCAGAAAGTGATCAACAGGATCTTCAGGTCGAGCCAGAGTGACCAATGGTCGATGTACCAAACATCAAGCCGGAAGCGCTCTTCCCAGGCGAGCGCATTCCGGCCGCTGATCTGGGCCAGACCGGTGATTCCAGGAAGAACTTCAAGCCTGCGGGCTTGATCGGGCGAGTAGCGCTCGAGATACCTGACGTACAAGGGCCGTGGCCCGACCAAACTCATCTCCCCGCGGAGAACGTTCAAGATTGAAGGGAGCTCATCCAGGCTGAACGAACGCAAAAACCGGCCAAGGCCTGTGAGACGTTGCTCGTCAGGCAGCAACTCTCCCTTTTCGTCTCGCTCGTTTGTCATCGTTCTGAACTTGTACGAGACGAAAGGCTTCCCTGCCCGACCCGCCCGTGTCTGTCGGAACACCACCGGACGTCCGATCCCGATCCAAACGAGGACCGCCACCAGTGCCAGGATCGGACTCAAGAGTACCAGCCCTGGCAGTACCAGGAGCAGGTCGAATGCCCGCTTGACAGCAGGGACGCGGCGTGGGGTGACCGAGATCATCACGGCGTCTCCCCGGTTGGGTCCACCTGCTCACTGCCCTCCGTCGCGGGCGTGTCGTCGAGAGCGGCCAACATGGCCTTCTCCATTCTGTCCACCATCGAGGGCCTGTCGAAGTGGGCCTCCACGTAGGCCCGGCCTGCTTTGCCCATCCCTTCGCCCCGCCTGCGGTCGAACACGAGTTCAAGGACCGCCTGCGCCAGGGCTTCCGGGTCTCCCGGTGAGCAAAACAGCCCAGCCCCGGCGTCGTCGACCACCTTCCGGATGGCCCCGTCGATGGCCAGGATCACAGGCCTGGCGGCAGCCATGTAGTCGAAAACCTTGTTCGGGTAGGTTGTCTTATACACATTCAGAGGCTTCAGGATGGCGATGCAGGCGTCGGCGGCCGCCAGAACATGCGGCATCTCGGACTTCGAGACAGGCGGCATGAACTTCAGGTTCTTCAACCCCAAGCGTTCTGCTTCAGCCTGGAGGGCCGGCTTCTCTTTCCCGTCTCCTACAAGGATAAAAACGATGCCGTCATGGCGTTCCAACCGACGGGCGGCTTGGAGAACGACCCGCAAGTCGTTCGACATTCCGTGGGCGCCCGCGTACATCACCACGAACTTACCTTCCAACCCGTGAGCCCGTCGGTAGGTCGAGCCGGTCGCTTTCGCATCGAACATCCCGATGTCGACCGCGTTCGGGACGAGGTCGATACTCCGGGCACCACGTCCCTTGACGTGCTCGATGAACCCCGGAGAATTCACTACAACCCGATCGGCCTTTCTATACAGAACACTCTCCAGCCATTCCGAGGCCCGGATCAGCACCGGGTTGCTGAGCACCCCTACAGCGACGGCAAACCTTGGCCAGAGATCTCGCACTTCGAAGAGGAATTTCGCTCGCTTCAACCTGGCCAGCACCAGCGCGGTGGCGCCCTGCAGGATTGGCGGCGACGTCCCCCACACCAGGTTGACGTCTGCGACGCGCAGTCCGATGAGGAAAGAAGAGACGGAGAAGCTGAGGAAGCTCAGGGTGCGCGATACGAACGATCGATGCCAACCCGGAAGGCTGAAGCATCGCCAGATCTCGAGGCCGTCCTCCGCAGGTTCCTTGAACACCCACCCTGTGCGACTCCCTCGTTCGCCTGTCAGGTAGCTCACCTGCCCCGCCAGGACCGTGACCCGGTGACCTCGATCCGCCAGGTAGCGGGAAAGCTCATAATGACGGGTTCCCCCAGGCTCCTTCATGGTAGCAAATGCCTGATGGATGAGAAGGATGTGCACGCTACAGCTCCAGCCGCCGACCGGCGTGGCTCAGCCAGGCGATCGACGGCCCCTCCGGTGCCGGGTCGGCCCAGCCGACTTTGAGGGCCGTCGGGGCTGAGCCTCCGAAACACCACCATGTGCTCAGCCGTAGCGGCAGACCGCCCCCGATCTCCACGGCCAGGAACAGGCTCGGCTGCTTGTGCCCGTAAGTCATGGACCACCAGCCCCATATTGCCAGCCCGGGTTGAACTTCTGTCCCTGCGACGAGTTGGCCGGCGCGGTAGAGCCCGGCCTTTCCAGCGGAGGGCTCGACCCGAAGCGGAAGGGCCTCCCCCGGTACCTCAAGGTTTAGTACTCGGCCGTCGAGGGCGAAAAGCCAGTCTGGGAGATTCCACGCCGCCACAGCCACTGGCGGGAGGGTCATGTCGCTACCGCTAGTGCCAGGTCGGCGCGTGAGGTCGTCGACAACCAGCCACAGGTCGTCGCCAGCCCGCACAACGGTGCGTACATGGGATAGCCCCACGCCCCGATAGCCTCCCCGCTTGGCTGCGAACACCTCCAACTGCCCATCCGGCGTTCGCCAGCGGCCGAGTGATCGGCCCTGATCCCAATCCAGCCAAAGGAAGCGGCCCGCCCGCTGCATCGGCTCCATGCCTGCGAGTGTGACGGTGTTGTGGACCCGCGCCTGTGCAAGAGAATTATCCCAGGGCGGCTCGGCCTTGTAGCGATAGGTGCCGGGATCACGGGCCACATTGCGCCCGTCTCGCCAGAGATCAAAATGAAGCTGGTCCGAATGCCCGGGCCGGGACGTGAACCTCACACATCGGATCATCGCCCTCGTGCGCGCGCCGCGTATGTAGTACAGACCCGCCTCAGGAAACTCATCACCGACCGGAGAAGTCGATGCCCCCGATATAGAAGACCTTGGGATCAAGCCAAGCCATATGGATAGCTCATCCCACGGGCCCCGGGAGTAGACCGCACGCTCTCGGAACGCGAGGGAGGCTGCCTGTACCACCGGCCGGTAGTCCGTGTATGGCTGGCTGGTCAGCGGCAGGAAGTGCGCCCCATCGTTCGGACCGAAGTTCGGCACCTCTCCACTCTTCGGGTCAACAAGGGCTTCCAGGCAAGCCACCGATCGGGCCAATGCCTTCTTACAATCATCGGGAAGTGGATCTTGATTGAGCGAGCCAAGTCTCCCGGCCCACATCGCGACCTGAAGAGCCAACCTGTGATAGTTGGCCGAGTGCTGGATGTAGCCCCCGTCATCGAAGATCTGCCGTCTGAGGGCGCGCACCAACCATGTCCGTCCGATCCGGCGCCAGCGACGAGATTGCCGCAGTTCGGGAAAGAGCACTCCCGTCGTGTACAGGGCCGCTGCCTCCGTGATCAGATGGTTATTCCCCTGAGCTCTGGCATAGACCATGGTCGGCGGGATACGGGCGGCGTGGACCGCGATAAACTCGGCTAATTCGAGCATGCGCTCAGGAGGATCAGACCAAAAAGGCGCCATGCCATAGGCAGCGAAGACGACCGCCATCAAGCGCAGAGCCACTTCCTGTCCCGAACTCCAGTTCACGCCGCAATTGGGCTGGTTGGCATCCATCCAGGATTGCAGAAGGGTCCATAAGCCATCTGCATATCGCTTCACACCGCTGATTCGTGCGGCGCGCACCAGTGGAAAGACCCAGCTAAAACGTGAGACCTCCCAGACAAGCTTGACATCGATTTGCTCGAGGAGCCGATCGGCCATGGTCCAGTGTCTTTGCAGATCAATCCGCGGCTGCCCCTCGGCGCCTTCGAGGTCGGCCGGGATCGCCCAGTCAGGCGGGAACCCCAATTGAGCTTCATGCACGCCGAACAGCCGAAACGTCCCTTCCAGCACTCCATCGGCCTCTGGCAGCACCGTCTTCGAGTCGCCAACTACATCGCGCAGACGTGGCGCGAGGTCCTCACCGGGGTCGAACATGAATTGACCCAAATGCGAACGGCGATAATCGAGATAGCCCTGGGGATCAGTGGGAACGCCGCGCCTTAACCACGAACTCGCCGGACGCGCTCCCCAACGAGACGGGAGGGTCCATCTCTTCGCCATACCGCTTGCGACGGAGAAGCGATAGGCCGCGTAGAGCGCAAGAGGAGTAGGCCCGAGCTCTAATGCCGCCCGAAGGAAGGTCGCTGAATTAGAGCGGCCGCCGGGGCCGTCATATGCAGGGGTCATTCGCCAAGAGAAATCGGCGCGATTTCCACCGGTTTCCCGGAGTGGAGTGATTCTATGGCGGCCAGGGTAGCCAGGCTGACGCCGAACAGTTGCTCATAGGGAATAGGCGGTGGGCCGCCCGCGGTGATGCTTTCAGTGAAAGCCAACCACTCGCCGAAATGTCCCTTGTCCTGCCGAAGGCGATCGCGCCAAACGCGACGTCTGCCATCAGCATCGGCCTCTAGTCGACGGAAATCCTCCAGCACCGCGGTCCTTCCCCCGCCGAAGACCTCCAGACGCTCTTTGGAACCACTCTGGGATCCGCTGGCCACGTATGTGACCGCGCCGATCGATCCGTCGGGGAAGCTCAGGTTGATCACAACATTGTCATCCCGATAGCGGTCCCCGTCCTGCAGGCCGTTTGCGGACACACGGATCGGCGGGCCACCTGCCAGGAAAGTCAACAGGTCGATGAAGTGACATACCTCACCCAGGATGCGTCCGCCTCCCAGTTCGGGATCGTGAACCCAGTGAGAAGGTGGCAGATATCCGGCGTTCACTCGATAGTGCATGACGAGCGGTTCGCCAGCACCTTCCATCGCTTCGCCTAGGCGTGCAGTCATGGGAGCGAAGCGTCGGTTGAAGCCCACCATCAGCGTCCGACCGCTTCGTCGCAGCGCCTTGGCGACGGACTCCAGCTCCTCCCAATTCAGTGCCAGCGGCTTTTCGCAGAAGACGTGCTTACCAGCCTTGAGCGCCTCGACGGTTTGCCGCGCATGCTGATTGTGACGCGTGAGGACGGCGACAGTATTGATCTGAGGGTCGTCGAGAATCTGGGCTTCATCCGTCGTGGCGTAGCGGAACCCGAACTTACGGGCGGCGCTGACGCCGGAGACTCCCCCGGCAGAGGCGATTCCCACGCATTCGACCGACGGCACCCGACGCAGCAACGGCAAGAGCACCGCATTGGCGAAGTTGCCCGCTCCCAACACACCCAATCCCACCGACGCCGTCGGTTCCGTCTCCCGGGTCGTCACCTCCACCCGGCTCCCCGGCATGCCGTCCTGGCGCGAGCCTTCGTACGTCAGCAGCACACCCAAATATGGTTCATCCGCCTCACCCCGTATCAGATGGTAAGCCTGGTCTGCCATGGCAATTGGAAAGCGATGGGTGATCAGTGGTCGGACATCCACCACTCCGTCTTCCATCATCCGAACAAAGCCTTCCAGGTTGCGACCTTCGGTCCAGCGGACATATCCAAGGGGATAGTCGACGCCGCGCTCTTCGTACGCCGGGTCGTAGCGCCCCGGTCCGTACGAACGAGAGACGACGAAGGACAACTCCTTGGCGTAGTACATGGGACGCGGCAACTCGGTGCCGACCAGGCCGACGGCGACGATTCTGGCCTTCTCGCGAGCGATCGCTCCTGCCAACTCGACAGCATCGTTGGATGGCGTGTCGGCGCAAATCAAGATCGCGTCGAGCCCGGCCCCACGGGTGAAGGCTTCCGCCGCCGCCTCCGCCTCGTCTCGCAACACAGCCCGGGCTCCCATCTTGCGAGCCCGCTTGACCCGCCCAGGATCAAGGTCGACGCCAAAGACCTCACACCCGGCCGCCTTGGCAATTGCTATCGCCAGCAACCCGATGACGCCCAATCCGATCACACCAACACGCTCGCCGATCTGCGCCGCTCCCAGGCGGAAGCCGTGAAGCGCGATTGCCCCCAATGTGGCGAACGCTCCGGATTCGAAGTCGACTTTGCGCGGGAGGCGCGCGATCAGGTTCCGCGGAACCAGGGAGAACTCAGCATGAACGGCGTAACCACCGCCTGCGCAAGCTACACGATCGCCCGTCCGGACACCACTCACCTCCTTGCCCACTTCGACTACTGTACCGGCCGAGGAGTAGCCCAGGGGGAGCGGTCGGTCGAGCCGGTTCCTGGCGGCTTCGACCGCGGTCAGGACACCGTCCCTACGAGCCTTACGGATGACCTGACGAACAAGATCGGGCCGGGCGAGCGCCTTCCCGACAAGGCCCTTGGAGGCGAAGGCAACGGCATGACGCTCGGTCCCTGCGGAGACGAGGGAAGCCGCCGTGCGAACCAGGACCATGCCTGGCCCAATCTTGGGCACAGGCACATCAATGACCATCGTCTGGCCTGAGCGCATGTTCTGAACGACTTGTTTCATCGGCAAGGGCCGCTCTTCGGCCGCCTCATCTCCCAATCGGCGGGGACAGCAGGTTCAAATCGATCCGTGCGGCGGATTATAGCATCGCGGGGGTGCGGCGCTCAGCACGCCGGCTATCGCCCTGGCTCCGCGTCGTCCGCCGCACGACGTCGCGATAGAAGCCCTCAGCCTTCGACATCCCATCTGTGTAGTTGGCCCAATCCAACACAAGTCGGATGTTCACCTCTGCTGCCCGCACTCGCAGCGATGGTGCCCCAAGCGCTTCGAGGACCGCCTGGGCGAGGCTTTCCGGCCGGGCTGGATCGATCAACAGACCGTTCCCTCCCGGTTCGATCCACTCCCGGATGGAGACCAGATCGCCTGCCACAGGGAAGCATCCGCAGGCCATAGCCTCAAGCAATGTGTTCGGCGTCCCGTCATGCTCGCTGGGCGAAACAGATACGTCGGCACGTCGAAACATGGCCGCCATCTCCTCCGCTTGCAGGCGCGGCAGCAGGCGTATGGCCCTGCCCACGCCCAACCGCCTCAGCCATGCTTCGGCCGCGGGCTCTCCTGCCATTCCGGGGCAAAGGAAGACCGTTTGCGGGAGTTCAGCCAGGATCGCTGGCACCGCTTCAAAGAATGTGTCATTGCGCACGTAGCTTCGAATGCCGCGCGGATTGATCACGACGGGCGATGTCTCCGGGATTGATTCAAGCCAGATCCTGGATCGGGGCGACGGCGGTGCAACGTGATGGGAGTGGAAAATGTCGGTCCGCACACCACCATTGCCGGGAACGACAAGCGTTTTTTTCTCCGGCGAGAACCCCCAATCCCTGGCATTGCCGACGTCATTCTGGCAGTCGGTGATGAGACCATTCGCCCGCTGAAGCGCGCGGCGGGTCAACCGGCCCATCCCCGGCGAAGAATGTGCGTGAAGCGTGAAATCGTTCCCCCAGGAGGACAAGATCAACGTGGTTTGAGACCCGGCGCTTGCAGCGAGCATGCCCTCAAAAGGAATTCGCAGGGCGTGGATCAGATCGGGCTGTATCCGCTGAATCAGCGAGCGCGTCCGGCGCGCCGCCCCGGCAACGGTGAATGGGCCGAGCCAATGGCGGGCGACGGAACGGACACACATCTTGGCAGGTCCGCCATGAGAGGCCGAACCGCTGTTGCCTGAATCTGAAGCCAATGATGAGGCCAGATGAGAGTTGCCGAACGCGACATTGACGTGATCGACCGAGACAAAACCCGACATATTCGACACAGGTGAGGTCGAAAGAAGGTGGACGTCGTGATCACTCTCGACGAAGTACTCCATCCAACTCTGGGCGATCGGACTGCGCCCGTCGGCGATGAACAGCAATCGCAACTCAAGCCTCCCGACCGGTGACCTGGTTCAGCACCTGGACAAAGACATCCGCCAGGACACCGGTGTTGAACCTGTCAACAACAGATCGATGCGAAGCGGCGCCCATCTTGAGAAGTCGCTGCGGATTCGATAGCGCCTGGCGCAGGGCCGTCTGCAGAGCCTGCCCATCCCCGGGCGGAATCAGCCAACCGTTCTCAGGCTGGACGAGATCCTCTTGTGTACCATCCCCCTCAGCCACAACAACCGGTAGACCATAGGCCATACCTTCCTGAACCGCCAGGCCGCCCGTGCCCGGCAGGACCAGCAGGTCCGCCCGTGCATACTGCTCTCGCAGAGCATCACCCTGAAGCGTCCCCGCAAAATGCGCCTCCGGAAAGTCGCGCGCCGCCTGCCTCTCCAGCGACTTTCTCTCCGGCCCGTCCCCGATGACCCACACCTCTGGCCTGGGTTGGAGATCGCGGCACGCGTGAAGGAGCAGATCGACACGTTTGCGTGCTTGCAGACGGCCGACGAAAAGCAAACGCGGAGGTCGCCCGCTGAAGTCGTCGCGCTGTGGTGGCGGGCCCGGTCGGGGTGTCACCGCGTTTGGGGCGACGAAGATCCTCGATTGAGGAACTCCCTGGGCCTGGTACTCCGCAGCCCCGCGAGTGCTGTAAGCGATGAGCGCGTCGAACTGGTTTAGAAACCGACGGCGGATCGCCCGCTGGACGAAGGCGTATCCAGCTCGAACCGGAGGTGCGCCGAGACCCCAGCCGATCACGGGCGCCCCCTTCCGTTGCATCCATCTACGCGCGACTGGATTCAACATGTAACGCGGATTCGCCTCGAGGATCAGGGCATCGGGGTCCCAACGACGCAACCAGGCAAGCAGACCGCGCTGGAGGCAAAGGTATGCGATTCCGGTGAACAGATGGATGTTCTTCACCGGAACGAACTCGGCGATGGTCAGTTGACCCGTCGTCAGGATCGCCTCGGCCGGCCTGGGCGCGCCGGCGATCAGGCTCAGGCCTCCGTCGCACAATCCAGCCAATCGGTCGATGAAAGCCGCACGATACGCTGGCAGGACCCGTTGCTGAAGACCAACGCGGCCCGCGAACCGTGACTCCTCACGCCCGCTCAACGTCCCGCCACTCTCGAGGTAGCCCGATCACATAGGCTTTCCACCCTAGAGATTGAGGCCCTGTGATCGGTCTCTCAGGATGACCCATCGAGTACATCCGATAATCGGCTCGCTCGAACGCATCCCACACGGCCAACCCCGCCTCAGGACCATGGATCTCCATCAATATCACCGGTCGGCTTTCTTCGAAGATGCGCTGCATACCGCGAACAGCCTTCGTCTCACCGCCTTCAATGTCGATCTTCATCAAATCTGGAGGTGGATTGCCATACACCCAGACGAAATCGTCCAATGCCAACATATCGACATCGATCTCGGCCTCATAGCACGTCTGTCTGCCGTCCGAACCTTCCAGCTTGCCCATCCCGCCCGAGGCATGGACCAGAAAACGCGAGCGCCCAGCGTGCTCTCCGATCGCGATCGGGATTGGCTTCACCCGATCCTGAAGATTATTCATTTCGATGTGAGATCGCAGCCGTTCGAGGTTCGCTGGGAGCGGCTCGAAGGCGAAGACCCGTGATCCTGGTCCGCCGGTGAGCGCCAGCAAGATCGACACGTAGCCGATATTGGCGCCGATGTCATAGGCGATCATCCCCGCGCGGCCGAACCTCCGGATCGCAGACTGGAGTTCTGGCTCGTAGGTGCCCAACCAGATTTCCTTCTCAGTACTCAAATCAAGCGCCAGACGTGCATTCTGACCTATTCCACCTGCGACATTCACCATCGTCATGCCCTGCGGGGCAGTGCGATTCAGGCCGGCGCGTATGGCGTCCGTCACCGGACCGAGACGGTATAGCGTCTGTTTGACGGGCGACGGCAGGATCCTGGCCGCGAACGCGGCCGCGCGCATGACCAGTGATGTCACCGATCCGCTCTCCACCGGCCGAATCGCGGGCCCTGACCCACCGACAACGACAATTGCTTCTGCCAGATCACGCCGATCTGCCTCTCATGCATTCATTCCCTCGGCCCAACCCAAGCAGCCCAGATAGCCATCGACCATCATATCCAGTCCAAATCGGCTGGCCGCCACGGTCCGCGCGCCGGCGGCATAGCTCGAACGATCTCCCAGGATGATCCCGGCCTCTCGGATCAGCGCGAACGCATCGGGCTCGTCAAGGCTCCAAGGGTCGCCACCGTAGGCTGCAAGCCTTCCGGCTTCACCGGTCACGATTTCGGGCAGGGCTCCCGTGTCGAATCCCAGAATTGGAAGACCACAAGCCATCGCCTCCAGAACCGAGTTGGGGCAGGCAGGGTTCAGGTCGGAGGCATACAGCATGTGCCCGGTGCGCAGAAGCTCGGGGATCTTATCCGGAAGGACAACACCCTGCCAGACGATCTCGCCTTTGACCTGCTCGTCCCAATAGTTGCGAATAGATTCAGCAACCTGGCCGGTGATTACAAGTTCTACATCCTGACCGGTGCTCGCCGCAATACCGCGCCGGAGCAGGACGGCGCTGCGGATGCCGACCTCATAGCCTCCGGCGAAATTGCCTTCCACAACCAGCAAGCGTATTCGATCGGAGGACGGTTCGCCGGGGCCGACCGGGTGAAAGCGATCCAGCGGCACTCCATTATGAACGACGGTCGTTGGTACCACGGCCCGCCCACGCGCGCGATCCCACCACCCCTCGACGAAGTGACTCTGATATACGATACGATCGGCGAGGCGCCGCCGCGTCCAGGCCATGACCATGTTGGCCATCTCGGAGCGCAGGTAATGGCGCGCGCCGGTGCGCGCCTTGCGATGGATCCAGTTGATCCCGTCGAGGCGCTGCAGGACGGGTATCCCCAGTCGTTTTGCACGAGCCAGCCTCGCCAACGCGCGCGTACCCCCGTTGACCAATACAGCGTCATAGGGTCGGTCGCTCAGGCTGTAGCTGACCTCGATCCCACGCGCCGCCAGGCCGGATGCCAAGCGGCGCTGGAAACTCGCCGGGCCCGCCACGCCCGGAATGCGGGCCACGAGACACAAGCGTCTTGGACGAGACATGGGTGTGTTAATCGAACGCGAGCTCCCAGCCAGGAGGTGCGGTCCAGTTGACTGGCTGTCTCAACTGTCAAACGCCAGTAAAGCCTCGACGATCCGCTCGGCCGCTTTCCCATCCCCGAACGGGTTGACTGCATGCGCCATCGCGGCATGCGCGGCTGGATCATCCATCAAACGCCGGGCCTCGGTAACGATACGCTGCGTATCCGTTCCAACCAATCGGGCCGTTCCCGCCTCGATCGCCTCCGGACGCTCGGTCTTCTCACGCATAACCAGGACCGGCACACCGAGGGCCGGCGCCTCCTCTTGCAGTCCCCCCGAGTCGGTGAGGATCAAAGTCGAACGTTTCATGAGATGCACCATTGGAAGATAGTCGAGCGGTTCGATCAGCCGGATGTTGTCTACGCCGCCGAGTTTCTCCAACGCCGGCTCGCGTACGTTGGGGTTCAGATGGACAGGGTAGATCAATGTGGCATCATCTCGATAGTTCTCGGCGATGAGTTCCATGGCATCGAGCATACGTTGAAGCGGCTCGCCGAAGTTCTCCCGGCGGTGGGCTGTGACGAGGATGACCCGCCGCTCAGGGGGTATCCCGGCCAGCGGCCCTGTCGTCAGATCACACGGCCGCCCCGCGACCATTTGGAGCGCGTCGATGACGGTATTCCCGGTCACGACAATGCGATCCTCGGGCACACCCTCACGCAACAGATTCTCGCGTGCTCGCTCCGTCGGAGCGAAGTGCAGATCCGCGATCGCCCCGGCCACACGCCGGTTGACCTCCTCGGGGAACGGCTGCCACTTGTCTCCCGTTCTGAGGCCCGCCTCAACATGACCCACGCGTACATGTTGATAATAGGCCAGGAGCGATGCCGCCATCACCGTCGTCGTGTCGCCCTGGACCATGATCCAGTCCGGGTTGACCTCTCGAATGACCGGGTCCAGCCCGCCCAGGACAGCGCGGGTCAGCTCGACCAGCGTTTGGTCCGGTCGCATCAGGTCGAGGTCGAAATCGGGATGAATGGTGAAGAGATCGAGCAGCGGATCGAGCATCTGGCGATGCTGAGCCGTGACGCAAACCCGTGATTCGACACCGGTCTGCGCCTCGAGTCGACCCACGACCGGCGCCATCTTGATGGCCTCGGGTCGCGTGCCGAAGATCGACAAGACCCGCAGGCCGGCCTCACCCATGCCCCATCCCCGCGCCAAGTACCCTAAGATCGAGACCGGCCGCGACCCACGCCTCCCGATCCCAGGCACCGTGAAGATCGAAGACCAGACTGCCACTCATCTCGGCCGCAACCTGAGCCGGATCAAGTTGAAGGAAGACTGCGTGGGCGACCGCCAGCAGGATCGCATCCGCGCCCCTAAGAGCTTCCTCAAGCGAGGTCGCTGCGGTGCAGCCTGGAGCGGTTTGCTGTGGTGCGTGCGGCTCAAAGGTCGTCGTTCTAGCCCCGCGGGATGCGATCAGACGGGCGATCTCGAGCGCCGGACTTTCGCGCAGGTCGTCGACGTCAGCCTTATAGCTCAGGCCAAGGACGCCGACCGCTTTCCCGTCTAGCCCACCTATGTCCTTCTCGATCCTCTCCACAACGTACGCCGGCTGGCCGTCGTTGACAAGCCGGGCCTGACGCACAAGCTGAGCAGACTGCGGTGCCGCCTCGACCAGGAACCAGGGGTCGATGCTGATGCAATGTCCACCGACTCCCGGCCCCGGACGCAGAATCTTGACCCGGGGATGACGATTGGCGAGCTCCCTCGCCTCCCATACGTTCACGCCAAAGACATCTGCCATTCTGGCGAACTCGTTCGCCACGGCGATGTTGACGTCCCGATAGGTGTTCTCCATGAGTTTGACCATCTCAGCCGTCGTCGAGTCGGTCAGCACGATCTCGCCGCGCGTGAAGATGGCGTAGAGATCCCGACCCGCCTCGGCCGAGAGCGGGTTCACCCCACCGATCACTCGCGCATTCTCGATCAATTCACGCAGGATCTGCCCTGGCAGGACGCGCTCAGGGGTGTAGGCCAGGAAGAAATCCCGTCCCGCCTGGAGGCCAGTTTCCTCAAGGATCGGCGCCACGAGATCCAGGGTTGTCCGAGGCGGTGAGGTCGACTCCAGGACCACCAGGTTCCCATGCCGCAAGACGCCGGCGATAGAGCGCGCGGCTTCTTCGACGTGGTGCAGGTCGGCGCGCCGCTGCTTTGTCACCGGCGTCGGTACGGCGATGATGAACGCCTCGGATGGAACCGGCTCGGAGGCGATTTCCAGATTCCCCGATCTTAGTGCAGCCTGGACAAGCGTTCGCAGGCCCGGCTCGTGGATATGAGGTTCGCCGTTGCGCAGGACTTGAAGGATGCGTGGGTTGGAATCTACACCGGTGACCTTCAACCCGTTCGCAGCAAAGGTGCTCGCCGTAGGCAAACCGATGTAACCCATCCCCAGCACGCACAGGCTTTTGAACTGCAAACCCATTCCTTCTCAACCGGACGTCCTATTATCCCACAAGTGGATTCATGGCCGCCCTCTTCGTAGCCGCTTCCCTACGAGATCTTGCTCTTCCATGATGATGTTGAGGGTCGGGGGCCTTCCGTGCAATTCCACAGGCTATAATCATGCAGCTAGCCCCGGCTGTGGGCCCAAGGAGACCTATCATGCAGAGCCACTCACAGTCATGGTTCCGATTGCAGACACTACGCGCCGTTGCCCTCCCGGCGCTGGTCATCACACTCGGAGCGGAAACGATTCGGGTGCTATTCCCATCTCTAGCCTGGTATCTGCGCGATACGGTCGGAGCAAGCTCGATCAGTGTGGGCGCGTACGTCTTCGGTGCCGCCCTTTTCGGATTCACTGCGGCCGGCCTGCGGCGGCTGCTTGGGCCGAGGCTCAGCCTGTGGCTGACCGCCGGAGGTGTTGCCGTCCTGCGTCTGGTCGAACAGATATCGACGCTGCCGGTGCTCGATCTTTGGCTCAGCTTGGTGGGTTTCGCGTTGTTCCTGGCATTCATTTCCGTTTTTGTCGGCCAGGCCCGAAGCCTGAGACCTCAGGCCCTGCCCGAGCGGCTCGGGTTCGGATTGATGCTCGGGCTGGGACTTGACAGCGCTATTCACGGTGCGACGGGGACGCTGGACCTGAGCTGGATCCCCGGGATTGGTCCGATCCTAGTCACTCTCCTGTTGACAATCACCACGCTCTGGTTGTTGGCCCTAGAGCCTCAGGGAGAGCGAGACGCGGCGACCGAAGCCGGCTGGTCCGGTTCGCTGCCGCTGATCGCGCTCGGGCCCTTTCTGCTCCTGGAGGCGATCGTCTTCCAGAACCAGGGTTGGATCTCCGAAGTCGCACTCGTTTCGTCTCCCGCCGGGTACCTGATTGTCATGCTTGGCAACACGCTTTGACTACTCGGCGTGGCCTGGGGCCTCCGACGACAGAGGCTGGTAACGACCCTGGCAGTCGCAGCCGGCCTGTACTTGGTGCTTGCCCTGCTTTCGGCGACGACCCCGACACCGCTATTTGCGCTGACGTCCCTGGTGGCCCAGTTCGTCATGGGCTGGGGTTGGGGGCGGATGCTCACAGCCTGCGCGCCGGCGGAGCGGCAGGGGCTCGGTCCGACCACAGTGATGACGGCCGTGGGCATGTTGCTCTTTGTCATGATGGGCTTCATCTACTATGTCGCGCTCGACATTGCGCTTCCGATTCCGCGCCCGGCCGTTCTGCCCGGTCTCGCAGCGATCCTGGGCCTGGCGCTGGTTTACACCGCGCTGGTCAAGCGCCCGGCTCTGGAGGGCGAGGCCGACCCTCAGACAGTGTTTGCCGCCTCCGTCGCCATGATCGCGTTCCCGCTGGTGTATTGGGCGCTCTTGAAGCCGCTGCCCTCGCCCGCCCAGCCTACCGGATTGCCGATACGCGTCATGACGTACAACATTCACTCCGCCTACAGCCGTCAGGGTCGTCAGGATCCGGAGGGGATCGCGCAGGCGATCGAAAGCGCCGACCCCGATGTCGTTGGATTGCAGGAAGTATCCCGTGGCTGGCTTATCGACGGATCAACCGATCTGCCGTTCTGGCTTTCGCGAAGATTGGGGATGCACGTTCTGTTTTCTGGCACGACCGGACCGATGTGGGGCAACGCCGTCTTGACGCGCTATCCGGTCCTCGAGCACGGATCCGGGGAACTCCCGCTGGCGGGCACACTCCTCAAGCGAGGCTTTCTCTGGGCCCGCATTGACGCCGGCGGCCCCCGCCCGATACTGCTGATCGATACCCACTTGCATCACATCGAGAGCGAACACGGGCCGCGCCTGGCCCAAATCCCGGTCCTGCTCGATTTCTGGGACGGGGAGCCGAGCACGATCCTGGTGGGCGATCTGAACTCAACGCCCGACTTCCCCGAGATGAAACTGATCGCCGATGCAGGGTTCGTGGACTCATGGGCTCAGGCCGGTCAAGGTGATGGCTACACTTTCTCATCCGACGCTCCTTACGAGCGGATCGACTGGATTTGGCATACGCCCGACCTGGTCGCCCTGGACATCCGGGTGCTGACGACGACGGCCTCCGATCACCTCCCGCTGCGGGCAGTCCTGGACGAGGCGAACTAGCAGCGCCGCGGCGGACGTCGGCCTAGGCAAGATTGCATTTTCAAAGGTGAGCGGGCGGCTCCGCCGCCCGCTCACCTTTGAAAATGCAATCCCACAACCCCACTCGTGCCGTGGTGTACAATGGGCCGGCCCTCGGCCCTCGCAGCTAGGTGACGGATTGTCCTGGCGGATTCTGATCGCGGACAGGCTCGAAGAGGAAGGATTGTCGATCATGCGCGCCCAGGCCGAGGTCGTTGAGCAAACAGACCTGACCGGTCTGACCGACTTCGACGCGCTGGTCGTCCGCGGTCGCACACGCGTCACTGCCGAAGCGATCCAATCGGCTGTCCCGCGCCTGAGAGTCATCGGCCGAGCCGGGGTCGGGGTCGACAATATCGACCTCGAGGCTGCCCGCCGACACGCGGTCATCGTGGTGAACGCCCCTCTTGCCGCCACGGCCGCCGTGGCAGAGCACAGCCTGGCGCTCATGCTCAGCCTGGCCCGCCGAATCCCTCAGGCAGATCGCAGCATGCGCCAGGGCGAGTGGCGGAAGAAGGAGTTTGAAGGGCTTGAGCTGAGTGGAAAGACACTGGGGATCATCGGGGTTGGCCGCATTGGGGAGGCGCTAGGCTCGCGGGCTGCTGCCCTCGGGATGCATCCAATCGGTTTCGATCCGCTGTTGTCAGACGAGGAAATCCGCCGCAAGGGCGTTGAGCCTGTCGTGCTTGAAACGCTCTTGCAGTCATCCGACATCATCAGCCTGCACGTGCCTCTAACCGTCGACACCCGCGGCATGATCGGGCCGAAGGAATTCGGAATCATGCAACCGGGAAGCTACCTGATCTGCGCCGCGCGCGGAGGCGTAGTTGACGAGACAGCCCTCCTGGACGCGCTCGAAACTGGAAGGCTCGCCGGCGCCGCACTGGATGTGTTCGAACACGAACCACCCGGCGCGGCCCCACTCATCCGCCATCCCAACTTGATCAGCACGCCTCACATCGGCGCCCAGACCGTCGAAGCACAGACGCGCGCCGCCTGCGACATCGCCGAAGAGATATTGGCCGCCCTCGAAGGTTCTCCGCTACGCTGGCGGGTCGTCTGATCACCATGGAGCTAGAAACCGAGCATGAGTCAAGCAACCGCACGTTTTCGTGACCTCTTGGGGGAATACTTCGACCTGCAGGCGTCCGCCGCCCTGCTGAGCTGGGACCAAAACACGTATATGCCGCCTGGTGGAGCCGAGGCAAGGTCCATGCAGCTCTCAACGCTCAGCCGCCTGGCCCACGAGCATTTCACAAGCGAAGAGTTCAGCGATGCACTCAGCGAGGCGGAGGCGGCAACCGCCGACGAGCCGCCTGACTCGGACGAATTCTGCATCGCCAGACGAATTCGCCGGGAGTATGACAAGCAACGCCGCGTCCCCACCGACTGGGTCGGCGAGCATTCGCGCGTCACAACCATGGCCTTCCAGGTATGGCAGGATGCGCGCAAGCGATCGGATTTCACCAGCTTCCAGCCTCACCTCGCCCGTGTCATCGAGCTCAAAAAGGAGTACGCGAGCTTCTTTGCACCTTACGACCACATCTATGACCCCCTGCTGGACGACTACGAGCCGGGGATGAACACCGCCGACGTCCAAGCCGTCTTCAGCGCGCTTCGCCCCAAGCAGACCGAGCTCATCCGGGCAATCGCCGATCGGGGCCGTCAGGTCGACGATTCGGTCCTGCATGCCGAATACGAAGAGGACAAACAGTGGGCGTTCGGTCTAAGCGTAATCAAAGACTTTGGATTCGACTTCGAGCGCGGCCGGCAGGACAAGGCGCCTCATCCTTTCACGACCGGCTTCGGTATCGGCGATGTTCGCATCACCACTCGCATCCAGCCGGCGTTTTTCAATGATTGTTTCTTCAGCACATTGCACGAGGGCGGCCATGCCATGTATGCGCAAGGTGTGAGCCCCACTCTCGATCGCACACCATTGATTGACGGCGCTTCGCTGGCGATTCATGAATCTCAATCGCGCATGTGGGAAAACATCGTCGGCCGGAGCCTGCCCTTCTGGCGCTACTACTATCCGCGCCTTCAGGCCACATTTCCCGCACAGCTCGGGGATGTCCGGCTGGAGGATTTCCATCGAGCCATCAACAAGGTACAGCCGTCGTTCATTCGCACCGAAGCCGACGAGGCCACCTACAACTTGCACGTCATGCTGCGCTTCGAACTCGAGTTGGCTTTCGTTCAGGGTGACCTGAATATCGACGAGTTGCCGGAGATATGGAATGAAAAGATGCACGAGTACCTGGGCATCACGCCCCCGAATGACGCCCAGGGCGTGCTCCAGGACGTCCACTGGTCGTCCGGTCTGGTCGGTTACTTCTCGACCTACGCCCTGGGGAATCTGATCGCGAGCCAGCTGTGGGAGAAGATCCGCAAGGACATCCCCGATATCGACGACCAGATCGCACAGGCTCGTTTCGGCGATCTGCTCGGCTGGCTCCGGCGAACAATCCATCAACACGGTGCCAAGTTCGAACCGATGGACTTGCTGAAGCGCGCCGTCGGATCCGGGCTAGATCCAGCACCGTACATGCGCTACCTGGAAGAGAAATACGGTGCGATCTATGCTCTCTAGCTTCACCGTCGACGGCCGTGACACGGGTCGCTCGCACGGACTGCCCCACGAGATGACAGGGCGGGGGTGAGATGGACCTCTCCTTGGTGCACGATCGCCTCGCCAATGCGATGATCCTGTATTCGGTGATCGCTGGGGCGTGGGGGATTGTCGGCGGGCTACGACGGCAATCCATGTCGGGCAACTACTGGGGCATCATCGCCGTCGCCGAAGTGCTCTTCCTGGCGCAAGCTATCGTCGGGCTCACGCTCTGGCTCGGCGGCGACAGACCGGCACGCGGGGTTCATGTCCTGTACGGAGTGGTCGCCATCCTGTCCTTGCCGGCCTATTACGCCATGAGCAAAGGACGTGACGACACGCGCGCCGTGTGGACCTACGGCTTGCTTTTCTTCTTCCTCGTCGCCATCGCACTCCGAGCGATGACCACAGCGGTGTGAACCCGGATGTCCCTGACGCAACAGAACGCAGGCACGCATTGAGCGAAGATCATCCCAGAACGATTGTCGTCCTGGAAGGCGATCAGACGGGGCAGGAGCTGCTCGAAGAAGCACTGCGAGTGCTTGATCCTACCGTCTGTCAAGTTCCCCTCTTCTTTGAACGTTTCAACCTGTCCCTAGAGAGCCGTCGTCAGTCCACGAACCGTGTCATCGATGAGGCGGCCCAGGCGATGCTGCTCGGCGGACTGGGTCTCAAAGCCGCGACGATCACTCCGGCCGATCCGGATGACGTCGGCAGCCCAAACGCGATCCTGCGCGAGGCGATTGACGGCAAGGTCATCTTGCGGACAGGTCGGCGCATCCTCAACGTGCGCCCCGTCGGCGGGGTTCACGCGCCGATCTCCGTCGTCCGAACAGCCGTAGGCGGGGCCTATGGCGCAAAGGAATGGCGTGAGGGCGCGTCGGACGGCGAAGAGTTTGCGTTTCGCACGGAACGCATCTCGCGCAAGACCTGTCGGGCGGTAGCAGAGTTTTCCTTCCAACACGCGGAACGGACAGGCGCCAAGGTATTCGGCGGTCCGAAATTCACGGTGAGCCCGACATACGAGGGCATGTTCAAGGAAGAGCTGGATGCAGCTGCCGGTCGCCACCCCGGCGTCCGATACGATCCTCAGTTAATTGACGCGACCTATGCCCTGTTGCTTCGCAACGCCGGCGAAGCTCTGGTGATCCCGGCTCTGAATCGCGACGGCGACTGCCTATCCGATCTCGTCCTGCAGATGTATGGGTCGATCGCCGGATCCGAGTCGATGGTGCTCGCCTTCGATGAAAGCGCCACGAAAGTCAAGGTGGCGCTGGCCGAAGTTCCCCATGGCACCGCTCCCGCGCTGGAAGGGAAGAACATCGCCAACCCGATGGGCATGATCCTCGCAGGCGCGGCACTCCTTCGCTACGTCGGAACGCCAGCGGCAGATCGGGCTTCACGGGCGACCTACGAGGCGGCATTCGAGACCGTTTATGAGGACCTGGCCACGCCCGATCTCGGCGGCCAGTCGAACACCAGCGATTTCACCGCTGAAGTCATCCGGCGGGTTCAGGGAAAGCTGGATGTCTGGTCATCCATTCCCTGAGCCATGTTTCGCCAGTTTGGGATGGGCCTGCGGATGACGGCAAGCAACATCAGGTTCCGCACACGGGTGTCGGGGCTCAGGCGTTCCGGCGTATGCCCGCACACGATACCGCTCGCGATGGCGTACCTCGCAAGCGTCTGGCTCGTCGGGTGCGGCGCCCCTACACCTGCGCCACCGACGCCCGCACCGGCGACTCGCCTGCTAGCCACACGAACGCCGACGGCCTCCGCTACCCCGGCCTCGAACGTCACCGCCACACCCCGGCCCCTGACCATCCTCACCCCGGCCATTGTGCTCGAGCCACCCGATCGGCCGCCGACTCAACCCCCTGAGCCTGCGCCGGTCAACCTGCCGCCGGAGGAGATGACGATCTACCTGCCCGGGCCTGGCTCTCAGGTCACCAGCCCCTTCGATATCAGTGGGCGGGGCGGTCCGAGTTGGACGGGGCGGGTACATCTCCGACTTTACGGTGAGTCCGGACAGCTCTTGTCAGAGGCCACGACCTACCTGCTTGCGAATCCCGGCCGGGTGGGGCGGTTCTACGGAGATCTGGCTTTCAGCATCCCGTATGTGGCCGAGGCGGGCAGGCTCGAAGTGAGCGTCGACGACCTGCGCACCGGGAGGATGTCCCACCTGGCGACCGTCGATCTCATCCTGCTCTCTGCGGGCGACCCGCTGATCCACCCGGGATTCGACGGGCCTGAGAAGATCGCCATCCTCGAACCCAAAGATGGTGCCGTGGTCAGCGGCGGTCTACTTGCCGTGCGTGGCGCCGGGTGGGTCGACTCGGACCTTCCGGTGACCATCAGCCTGGTCGACCGTGCCGGGAACGTCCTCGGTGCGGCCGAGGTCCCCGTGGACGCCCCCAAAGCCGGTGAGCTGGGGATGTTCGAAGCGACGATCGCCTACTCCGTGGGCTTCTCGCAATATGCGCGCGTCTTCATCACCGAACACAGCCCCGTAGTCTCAGATCTGGTCCACGTCTCGAGCCACGAAATCTATCTTCAGCCGTGATGCTGGTTGGGCTCCCGGAGCCCAGGAGGCTCCGGGAGCCTTGTCTGGCACGACTTGGGCAACGGAGACTGCCAGCCCGGCCCATCCTGCCGCGGGAACCCATCCCGGTCGGGTGTCGTCTCCAGGGTGCTATAATGCCCACCCCGTACGGTGAATGATGCGATCCATCCGATCCCTCCCCCGATCTGAGATCGACACAACCACCTGGCTCCTGAGGGCATCTCTTGGCCTCTTGGTGGCGGGATTTGGCTTGTTTGTCAGCCTGGCGGCGTTCGTGCTCGGCGTCCGCCTGTTCAACATCGGACGTGCCCTACCCGGGACCACGGTGGCGGGCGTTCCGGTGGGCGGCATGACTCAGCCCGAGATCGAGCTCGCCCTCGGCCAGGACCTGACCTACCCTTCCACCGGCCGGATTGTCCTCGAGCATCAAGGCCACCAGTGGGTCGCGACGCCAGCCGACCTGGGAGTCGTCCTGGACGCCCCAACCATGGCCCAGCAGGCCTTGAGCATCGGCCGGCGAGGCGATTTGGGCCAGCGTATCCGCGAACAGTTCGATGCCTGGTTCTCAGGATGGACCGTCGCACCGGTTGTCATCTTCGATCAGCGGGCCGGTGCTGCATACCTTGAGCGGATCGCCGCCCTGACTGACGTGCCTACGGTCGAGGCCACCCTCCACGTACAAGGCCTCGATGTGATGGCCTCGCCCGGCCGTGTCGGCCGGCGTCTCAACGCCGCCGCCACGTTAGACAGCTTGCGCGGCCCGGTCTCGTTGATGCACGATGCCAGCGTCTTCCTGCAGATCGAGGACGTCCCTCCGAAGGTGCTCGACGCCAGTCACGAAGCGGAACAGGCCCGCACCGTCCTGCAGGAGCCGATGCTGCTGACTGCCGAGGGGGCTGACCCTTTGACGATCACCAGGGAGCAAATGGCGGCCATGATGCGCTTCCCCCTGGTTGAAGATGGCGGCAGCGCACACTACTCCATGGAACTGGACCCGCAGGCGCTGGCCGCCTTGCTGGGACCGATCGGCCCCGACCTGGAGCGGAAACCGGAAAACGCGCGTTTCATCTTCAATGATGACACCCGCCAACTCGATCTGTTGAAGTCGGCGGTGATCGGACGCACGCTTGATATTCAGGCGACGATTGCCGCGATCGACGAAGGATTGCTTTCAGCTCAACACGAAATCCCGCTGGCGTTCATCACGACCGATCCGGCGGTCAAGGACGATGCTACGGCTCAGGATCTCGACATCACCGAGTTGGTGATTTCCGAGTCGACATACTTCTCGGGCTCGAGCCCGGAGCGTATTCAGAACATCAGAACGGCCTCAGGCGCATTCCATGGACTGCTCGTCCCGCCCGGTGGGACGCTATCCATGGCCGATGTCCTGGGGGACATCAGCCTCGACAACGGTTATGCCGAGGCCCTGATCATCTTCGGCGACAAAACAATCAACGGCGTCGGCGGCGGCGTGTGCCAGGTGAGTACAACCCTCTTCCGAGCAGTGTTCTTCGGCGGCTACCCGATCATCGAGCGCCATCCGCATGCCTACCGCGTCGGGTACTACGAACAAGGGCCTGGATCACCCGGCCCGGGGCTCGACGCAACGGTATTCGTCCCCATGGTCGACTTCAGGTTCACCAATGACACGTCTTCATGGTTGTTGATGGAGACGTATGTAACGGGGAACCGACTTCAGTGGAAGTTCTACTCAACCTCGGATGGCCGGACGGTGGATTGGTCGAGCAAGACTTCGGGCAAGGTGGATGCGCCCGATGATTTGTACAGGGAGAATCCCGACCTGGCCGAAGGCGAGATCAAGCAGGTTGACTACCACGCCGATGGCCTGGATGTGGTTGTTAACCGCACCGTCACGCGGAACGGCGAGGTCATGTACACCGATACCATCAAGACGCACTATCTGCCCTGGCGGGCTGTCTACGAGTACGGACCAGGGACGGAACTTCCGGAAGGGGCGATTACGGAGGAGAACCAAGACTGAGGACGGAAGACCGGAGACCGTGCGTCGGGTAACGTCCGACGCCCACCGTCTATCTCCGGTCCCCCGTCTTCGGTCTCCGGTCTGCCTATGCTACAATCCCGGCAAAGGAGCATCGGATGATCAGCCAAGACTTGCTGGAGATCCTGCGCTGCCCAAACTGTGTGCGTGAGAAGGAAGGCATGCTCACGCTGGTCAAGGAGAGTTGGCTCGTCTGCCAGGAGCCGGATTGCGGACGTAAGTACCCCATCCGCGACGACATCCCGGTCATGTTGATCGATGAAGGCGACAAGTGGGTTTCGGTCGCCGTTGAAGATCTTCCCGTCCCGCCGCCGGAGGATTGAGCCTGGCGGTGGACGAGCTCCAATAGCTTATTCTTCAACTGACGTCGGGGGACGACGAGCAGGCTGAGGCCGCGGTCGAAGGGTTGGCCGGACTCGGCCCCTGGGCGCTGCCGCGACTCGCCGATCTGCTGAACTCAGACGACCCGGATGATCGATGGTGGGGCGTCCGAGCGCTGGCGGCGATGGACGCTCCCGATGTATCGCCCCTGCTGATTGAAGCGATGCGGGACGAGAGCCCGGCGGTGCGCCAGGTGGCCGCTCTAGGTCTGCGATTTCATCCTAGCCCGGAGGCGATCCCCGAGCTGACTCAGGCTCTGGCCAATCGAGATCGATTGACCGCCCATCTCGCCTCGGATGCATTGGCTGCAATCGGCGAAACTGCCGTTGAAAGTCTCGGCCAAGCCCTTCAGTCATCGCTGAGCTCCGTTCGAATCGAGGCGGCCCGCGCGCTGGCCGGTACGGACGAGCCGGCGGTCATCTCCCTGCTCTTCCATGCTCTCGACGACGACTCGGCCTCAGTCAACTTCTGGGCCGAACGTGGCCTCGAACGCCTCGGGGTCGGGATGGTCTTCTTCAACCCCTGAAGACTCACATCGTCAGAGCCCAGACCACCCACAGACCGGCCATTCCCAGGCAAAGGCCGAGTTTCACCAGAAACGATGCTCCAAACCCGACGCCCGCACCAAATACGGCCCTCAGAGCCAGTCGCCTGTCCCCCAGCCGAAGATACTCGACCAGGAAAGTGCCCAGGAGCAACCCGACAAACCCGCCGATCGGGCTGAAGAAGACCAGACCGACGGCGCCCAGGGCAAAGCCGGCCAGGATCCCCCAAATGGATGCCCCCCCGGCGCGCGCTCCGGCCCCACTCATCCAGACTTCCGTGAGCAACGCCAGGCCGCCGAGTATTGTCATTCCGGCGAACATCCACGGCCCCCAACTCCCCCAGCCGACGGCAAGCCCGTAGACAAGCCCCGCACCCCAGATCAGAATGACGTCCGGCAGCACCGGGATCACACTCCCGACGATCCCGGTGAGCATGGCCAGCGCCGCCAGAAAAGTGATCAGTGTCGGGCTCATCCCTCTCCCGCCGGTCGGATGTAATCAACGCCACCCATCCACGGCCGCAGCACCTCTGGGACGAGGACGCTGCCGTCTTCCTGCTGGTAGTTCTCGAGGATAGCAATCACCGTCCGGGGCAAAGCCAGGCCCGATCCGTTTAGCGTGTGCACAAACTCGGGCTTGGCCTCAGACGTCGGTCGGTAGCGCACGTTCGCCCGCCGCGCCTGGAAAGCCTCACAGTTGCTGCACGAGCTGACTTCGAGCCACTCCCCGATGCCGGGGGCCCACATCTCCACATCGTACTTCTTGGCCGCCACAAACCCCAGATCCCCTGTGACCATCTGGACCACCCGGTGTGGGATCTCAAGGGCGCGGCACACGTCCTCGGCGTTATCCAACAGACTCTCCAACTCATCATAGGAAGATTCCGGGGTTGTGAATTTGTACATCTCGACCTTGTCGAACTGGTGCCCGCGCTTAAGTCCGCGCACATCTCGGCCGGCCGAGAATTTCTCACGCCGGAAGCACGGTGAGTAGGCGACATATTTCTTCGGGAGATCACCCAGGTCGAGGATTTCGTCGCGATGTAGGTTCGTCAGCGGGATCTCGGCCGTGCCGACAAGCCATAGATCGTCCTCGGCATCGCGATAGATGTTGTCCAGAAACTTCGGCAATTGGCCTGCCCCCCACATACACGCTTCTTTGACCACGAAAGGTGGATAGACCTCCATGTACCCGTGCCTGGCAACATGCAAGTCGAGCATCCAGTCGATCAACGCCCTCTCGAGACGAGCTCCCAGTCCGTAGAGCACATAGAACCGGCTCCCCGAAAGCTTGACGCCTCGCTCGAAGTCGAGCACACCCAGATTGATCCCGATGTCCCAATGTGGTTGCGGTTCGAAGCCGAAATCCTCGGCTGTCTTTGGTTCCCCTTCCTGACGGATGACGACGTTTTCGCTCTCGTCCGCGCCGACCGGGACGCTGGGATGGGGCAGATTGGGCACGTTGTACATGGCGTGGTCGAGCCTGGCTTCGATCTCGCGCAGTTTCTCTTCAAGTTCGCCAATTTGGCTGTTGACCCCGCGCATCTCTTCGATCAGAGCCTGGCGCGGCTCTTGT
>CAZGRL010000011.1:0-67311 GCA_964528155.1 uncultured Anaerolineaceae bacterium | reverse complement strand
CAGCGAACCGCTCCGGGCTGAAGTCCTTCAGATCGGCCGAATCCGCCAGCAGGGCCTCGTCCGCCCCATAATGGACTGCGGACTGCGCCAATGCGTCAACGCCCTCGCCGAGAACGACCGCCTTCACCTTCCCCCCGAGGGCTTGGGCCAGCTCCACGCCGACGCCAACGGCTTCCCATGAAGACGGCGAAACCTGGCCGGCCAGATGATCAATGTAGACCAACACGTCGGCGGCCATTAGATCACCTTCTCCTCGACCAATCGGTCGACCATCTTCGCGGCTATTTCGCCTGGCGAGCCCCCATCAATGAGTTCGCAGTGAGTTTCAACCTTCGGCGGTGCGAACACCTCGGGCCAGCCCAGAACGGCGGCTGGGACCTCTACCAATCCGATGTCGGCCGCGCTCCACTCCGGGATCTCCGTTCGCGAGGCTCTTCGAATGCCCATGAAAGACGGGTAGCGCGGTTCGTTGATCTCCTTCACAACGCTGACGACCGCGGGTAGATTGCTGCGGACAACCTGACGCCCGTCCTCCAGCATGCGTTCGACAGTGATACTCTTCCCCGCTCCGTCGAGTTCGACCACAGCCGCGACAAGGCTCAAAGAGGGCCAGTTGAGCCGGCGAGCAACTTGCGATGCCATCACGCCGGTATCGTAGTCAACCGTCGTCCGGCCGAAGAACACAAGGTCGATGTCGCCCATCTTGGCGATGGCGCCGGCGATCGCCTTCGACGTTGCCAGCGAGTCCGTTCCTTCGAACGCGGGATCCGTGACAAGTACCGCCGCGTCACACCCCATCGCCAGGGCCTGCTTGAGCGCTTCCTTGGCCTCCTGCGGGCCGAGGCTTAGGGCGGTGACCTGCCCGCCTTGCGCTTCCTTCGTCCGCAATGCCTCTTCAACAGCGAACTCATCCCACGGGTTCAGCACCAGCGGAGATTCGCCTCCGCTGATCTTGCCGTCCTCCACGGAGACGGTCGCCGCGGTGTCGATGGTCTGCTTGACGCAGACGAGTAAGTTCAACCTGGCCTCCTCTCTTGAGTGAGCTTCTCTCGGGTCTATTTCTGATGGAGTGCTCGATCTGAACTCCCGCCGGCCGTTCCTGCGTGCCCAAGCCCCCAAAGGCCGGTCGCGATATGCCTGCTCGACTTCTATGGGTCTCGTTGAAATGCTTTCCGGAAACTCACGTCGTTCCATTTTACACAATCCGCGCGCGCCCCACAAAGGATTTTTGTTACTTTTGACATATGTTTCAGGCCGCCGAAGCTCCCGAGGGTGCTCAGCCGGTCGTCGGGCTATAATCCGGACGATGCACCCTTTGAAGGCCAGCAATGCCTGAGTGGGTCAGCGCCCGAATCTGGCACTTACTGGCCACCCTCGTGCTTGTGGCCTCGCTCAACCCTTCTCCCGCGTCCGGCCCCTTGCGAGAGTCGCTTAAGGCGTCAATCCTGGCCCAGCAGGGTGGCCGTCCGGCTGCCGCGCTTGCTGCGCTGAGCGATGCCCTCGTCCTCCAACCCCTCGACCCCGCCCTTCACTCGCAGGCCGCGACCCTGGCCTTCGCCGCGGGCGACATGGATGCTGTCTTCCAACATCTCGACGCGGCCGACGGACTTGGAGGACCAAGCGCGGAACGGACGTGCCTTCGAGGCGACGCGCTCCTTGCACAAGGAGATCCGGCTGGCGCCTTGTCCGTGTGGCAATCGGCTCCCTCTGCTTGTCCAAATCCCTCGGGACACCTCCGGAACCTGGTCGCCGCATATCTTGCCATAGAGGATTCGACGGGCTACGAGGGGGCGCTGATGTCGCTTGTCGAGATCGTGCCGCAGGATGCGGCAGGCCTTCGCGATCTGGCTATCACCGTTGCGACCCGCGACCCGGAAACCGCTGAGGCTCATTTGCGCGCCGCCGACCAGGCTGTTCCCGATGGTGACACCCTTGTCCGCGCTTTGATCCGCACCATCGACGAAACGCGCGTAGAGGACAGCCCGGCCTACACCCTGGCGCAGGTGGGACAAGTCCTGGCACAGAACAACAAGTGGCTCTTCGCAAGTTGGGCCTTCCAGAACGCCCTCCAGGCTCAACCCGACTATGTCGAAGCCAGGGCCTATCTCGGATTGGCCCTCGATCGTATCGGCCGCGATGGACTGTCCGAACTCGAGGCGGCCGTCGCCGCCGCTCCTGGCGCGTCACAGCCGCACGCCTTGCTTGGCATGCACTGGCGGATGTGGGGCGAGCCAGCGAAGGCCCTGACCGAGCTTGAGACTGCGTCCCGACTGGCCCCGGACGATCCGGCCATCGCGGCCGAGTTGGCGGCCACGTATGACGATTTGGGCGAAACCGACTCGGCCCTGGCAGCCTACCGAAAGGCAGCCGATCTGGCACCTCGCCAGCCCGGTTTCTGGTTGCTTCTGGCGGGCTTCTCGATACGCCACGAGCTCCAGATCAGGGCGATCGGGCTTCCGGCGTCGCGCAACGCCGCGGCTCTGGCTCCTCACGATCCAGCTGGCTGGGATTCGCTCGGCTACTGCTACCTGCTTTCGGGAGATCTGGCCATGGCTGATCGGATTCTGACCCGAGCGCTCGATCTCGCCCCGCACAGGCCTTCGACGCTTTACCACTTGGGGCTCCTCCGCCTGTACCAGGGCGATCTGACGGCGGCGCGCGCCGCGTTGCAGTCGGCCATCGATCGCGATCCCGGCGGCCCCATCGCCGATCTGGCACAGCGCGCCTTGGAGCGAGCGGGATCTTGAGGGCGGCTGCGTCTCGCCCGAACGGTGCTGTGTGAGTCAATCTCGCTCCATCGCATCCTGTCTGCCCACCTGTGTCTGCGCCACCCTGGCCCGACCGCCAGGGCGGGCAGGTGCAGGCAGGCCAGGGAGCCCTTCGACTTCGCTCAGGGTAAACTCCACGAGGCCCGAAGAGCCGAGTCCCTCGACCAGGCTCGGGGTGAATTCCGTCGAAGGGCGCTGTGGAAAGTCTCGCTCGCTGATGTGCTAGAATGCCGCCCATTACAGGATGACCCCATCTCCAGGCTGTCCCTCATCAGGCTCACCTCGCGCGGGTATTCTGCTCGCCACACTTGCCCTCGCAGGATTGAGCCTCGCCTGTAACCTTCAGTCGCCACCGGCCGTGTCCGGCGATGTGCTCTTCCAGGACGACTTCACGCGCACAATGAGTGGATGGGACCGCTACAAGGATGACCTGTACAGCGCCGATTACGCTACAGGTGGGTACCGCATCCAGGTTTTCGCGCCTCAGACAGACGCCTGGGCCAACCCCGGCTTGAATCTCACCGATGTGCGGATCGAGTTCGACGCGACCAAGCAGTCTGGCCCCGACAACAACTCTTTCGGCGTCTTGTGCCGCTATCAGGACACGCACAACTTCTATTTCTTCCTTATCTCAAGCGACGGCTATACTGGGATCGGGATCAGCATCGATGGTCGTCGCGTGCTCCTCAGCGGGGATACTATGTACCCGTCGGGCGCAGTTCTGCTGGGAGATGCAACCAATCACATCCGGGCCGACTGCATCGGCCCCCAATTGGCCTTTTACGTCAACGGCATCCTGGTCGCCCAGGCCCAGTCGTCTCAGTGGGGCAGCGGCGACGTCGGTTTGGCCGCCGGATCCTACGATGAGCCCGGAGTCGACATTCTCTTCTCCAACTTTTCCGTTATCCAACCCTGATCGGCAGGCGTTGCCTTGAAAGTCCATCTCGACAGCGTCGGCTGTCGCCTCAACCAGAGCGAGATCGAGCACATTGGCGGGACATTTCGGCGCGCGGGTCACGCTCTCGTCGGGACCCCCGAGGAATGCGACCTGGTTGTGGTCAACACGTGCACTGTCACGGCGGCGGCGGCCGCCGACTCGCGATCCATGGCCCGGCGCATCCACCGCGCCAACCCGTCGGCCAGGATCGTCATGACCGGCTGCTGGAGCACACTCAATCCAAGGCAGGCTTCAGCTCTCCCCGGCGTCACGCGCCTCATCCCCAACGCCGACAAGGAACGGCTCACGCCGCTCATCCTGGGCGTCGACCCCACGGAGTACGACCTGGAGCCGGTCGAGAGAGGACGGCTTCCGGGTATTCGAATGCGGACGCGTGCGTTCATCAAGGCGCAGGACGGATGCGACAATCGCTGCGCCTTCTGCCAGACCACGATCGCCCGGGGTCGGGCCCGCAGCCTTTCACCGACCGACATCGTCCGGCGTGTTCGGGCGGCTGTGGCTGGCGGAGCGCAGGAAGTTGTGCTCACAGGCGTACAGCTCACCGCGTACGGCCGCGATCTTCGCTCCGGAGTAGATATCTCCAGCCTGGTGCGCAAGCTCCTGGCGGAAACATCCGTCGCGCGCTTGCGTCTCTCGTCACTCGAGCCATGGGGAATGCCTCAAGGATTCTTCGATCTCTGGCGGGACGCTCGCCTGTGCCGCCAGCTCCATCTGCCGCTTCAATCGGGCAGTGCTGCCACTCTGCGGCGGATGCGACGGCCTATGACGCCCGAGAAGTTCGCCCGTTTGGCCGAGCGGGCCCGCGCGCTTATCCCTGATCTTGCCCTCACCACCGACCTGATCGTCGGCTTCCCCGGCGAGACCGATGGGGAATTCGAAGAGAGCCTGGCTTTCGTCCGGCGGATGGCCTTCGCCCGGGCGCACGTATTCACATACTCCCCCAGGCCTGGGACCGCTGCAGCCATCCTGCCCAATCAGGTCGATCCAAGGCTGGCCAAAGAGAGGAGCCGCCGACTCCGAGCCGCGGTCGCTCGAAGCGAGCTGAGCTATCGCCGCCGCTTCGTCGGGAGAATGCTTCGTGTCCTGTGGGAACGCGCCGAAGCGGTCGGTCCTGCCGGATGGAGGGTAGCCGGGATGACCGACAACAACTTGCGCGTGTCCGCTCTCGCCTCGGCCGACTTGTGGAATCAACTGAGTCTGGTCAGCCTGACCGGGGTGGACGCGAATGGCCTAGAGGGTGAGATTGCTAGCACCGCCTAGACGCTCGGGCCGTCTGAGACGTGGTTTGCACGCCGCCAACTGAGTTGACAAATCGCCGATCACGGCCGAAGCTTATAGGCAACGATGGTCGTGCTCGAGGGGTCGAGCCCTGGCGTCACTCGCATGGTAGAATGCCTGCCCGGTCAACGAGCAGCGTGCCGGAACCTGAAACATGGACAAGAAAGCCAGGCTTCAAAACGACTTGAAGGAAGCGATGAGGGCCGGCGACGATGTGCGCAAGCGCACGATTCGAATGGCTCTGTCCGCCATAAAGCTGGCCGAGGTCGAGCGCCGCTCGGCCTTGGACGACGAAGCGATCCTTGGATTGTTGCAGAAAGAAGTCAAGACCCGCAACGAGGCTATCGCCGATGCCGAGAAGGCTGCCCGCCCCGACCTGGTCGACTCGGCCCAGGCGGAATTGGAGGTCCTCAAGGGGTACCTCCCCCAACCTCTCAGCGGAGATGAGCTTGAGGCTCTCGCCCGACAGGCCATTGCCGAAAGCGGCGCAACCTCGATCAAAGAGGTGGGCCAGGTTATGAAGCTTCTGATGCCTCGCCTTCAGGGTCGTGCGGATGGGAAGACCGCCAGCGAAAAGGTTCGGGCTTTGCTGGCGGCTGACTGACATCGATGGAAGATCTGGCCAGGGCCGGGCCCACTCTTTCGGAGCGACTCAGGTATTCGTGGCAGACGGCGCGTCAGTGGCTGATCCTCCTGGCTGCGATCCTCGGGTCTGTCCTGGTCCTCTCGCTTCCGATATCGGAGCGCCAGACGAGCTTCTCCCTGGCAGTCAACGATGTCGCCCCTCAAGACATCGCCGCCCCCTACTCGCTCACCTACACAAGTGACGTGCTCACACGAGAGGCGCAAGAGGCAGCGGCTGCTGCGGTGCCCGACGTCTTCGACCCGCCCGACAGCCGCGTCGCCCGCGAACAACTCGACCGACTGCAAGCGGCTCTCGACTTCATCGATTCAGTGCGTCTCGATTCACACTCCTCGACCGATCAGAGACTGGCCGATCTGGCCTCGCTGGCTGATCTGCGATTGTCGGCGGACACCGCGCAAGCGATACTGGTTCTTCCGGATCCACGCTGGCAGGCAGTCAAGCTCGAAGCGATATCCGTCTTCGAACAGGTGATGCGCGGCGAGATTCGCGACGGCGAAGCCCCGGCTGCCCGCCGCACCGTCCCGGCGCTGGTCAGCATGTCGATCCCCGAAAGCCAGGCGACGATCGTCGCCGAGCTGGTGACGGCATTTGTCGCCCCGAACGCGCACTTCAACGATGCCGCGACCGCCCGGGCGCGTGACGAAGCCCGACGGGCGGTTGCTCCGGTGCAGAAAACCTATCTGCCGGGCGAGACCATTGTCGCGCGCGGCCAGCTCGTCTCGGACCTCCAGCTCGAAGCGCTCAATGCATACAACCTGCTCAAGGCCCCCAGACCGTGGCTGGAGATCGCCGAGCACTTCCTGCTGATCACCGTGCTGGCCTTCACGTTCGCCCTCTTTGCCTACAAGGTCCACCCGCAACAAATCCTCACGCCGCGCATCTCACTCACATTGAGCATTCTGTTCATTCTCGAGGTGCTCGGGATGCAGTTCACCATTCCGGGCCGCGCCTTGCTCCCGTACGCCTTCCCCGGCGCCACCCTGCCCATGCTGGTGACGATTCTCTTCGGCCCCGGCCTGGGCGTGTTGACGTCGTTGGTGACGGGCGCGGTCGCCGGCTACCTTGCCCCGCGCGGCCTCGAGCTGGCCCTGTATGTCATGCTGGCCGGCACAATGGCCAGCCTTGTGATCGGACGAGCCGAGAGGCTGGCTTCGTTCTTCTGGGCGGGGTTGGGTGCGACCCTGGCGTCGGTGGCGGTCATTGTCGTATTCCGTTTCCCCGATCCGGCGACCGATCTATTGGGCAAGGCCTCGCTGATCGCCGCCGGCATGCTGGGCGGCCTGTTCTCGGCCAGCCTGGCTTTCGGACTAACCTTGTTGATCGGCAACTTGATCGGGATCACCACCAATCTTCAATTGATCGAACTCTCGCGGCCGGATCACCCGTTGCTACAACTCATCCTGCACAACGCGCCCGGCACGTATCAGCACAGCCTTCAGGTCGCCAACCTGGCGGAGCAGGCGGCCCGGGCGGTCAACGCGAATCCACTGCTCACGCGCGTCGGCGCTCTGTATCACGACGCCGGGAAAGCCCTCCGACCTCAATTCTTCATTGAGAATCAGATCTCCGGCCAGAACGTGCACAAGCAGCTCGATCCGACCACGAGCGCCAGCGTGATCCTGTCGCACGTGAACGAAGGGCTGGATCTCGCCAGGAAGTATCGGCTGCCTCGGGCGATACGCGATTTCATTCCACAGCACCATGGCACACTCGAAGCGTCGTACCAGTTCCAGGCCGCGGTTGACGCCGCCGGCGGTGATGAGACGCGCGTCGATCGACGCGACTTCACCTACCCCGGCCCACGACCGCGGACGCGCGAGGCAGCGATTCTCATGCTGGCGGACGGGGTGGAAGCCAAAGCCAGGGCGGACAACCCCACCGATGACGAGGCCATCGAGAACCTCGTCCGTTGGGTCATCGATGACCGCCTGGACAAGGGCCAGCTTGACCGGACCGATCTCACCCTCAAGGACCTCGACACGATCCGCAGGGTGTTCATCAGTACGCTGAAGGGCATCTACCACCCGCGCATCCGCTACCCCGAAGCCCGCCAGGAGGATCAAGCGATCCTCGAGCCCGCCCTTGCCCCGCGCGGCGAGAAGACATGAGGTGCGTGGCTCACGTCCAGGGCGGGGCACAAGACCGAACATACTTCCCTCCTATCCAGCAGGCCGCCGAGGCTGCCATGCACCAGGCCGCGGCCGGGCCATCCGAAGTGACTGTCGCTCTTGTCGATGAAGCAGAGATGCGCGAGCTCAACAAGCGCTACGCCGGGGTAAATGAAGCGACCGATGTGTTGTCCTTCGAGTCAGGGGCAGACGATCCCACCAGCGGCCGCACGATCCTCGGCGACATCGCAGTCTGCCTGCCCATCGCTCGGGCCCAGGCCGAGCGCGCCGGCCACGATCTGCAAGCCGAGCTGGCGTTGCTGACCGTGCACGGTGTGCTACATCTACTCGGATATGACCACGCCGAACCAGCAGATCGGCGCCGGATGTGGGAGCGTCAGACCGCCGTGCTGCGGGAGCTCGGCCACGTGATCAAGGACCCGCCCGAGGTCGGATGATGGACCCGCGCCGGGCACGCTCGCGGGCCGATGCCTTCCGCTACGCCTTCGCCGGCTGGTGGCATGTCCTGCGGACTCAGCGCAACGCGTGGATCCATGCCTTCGCCAGTCTCGCCGTCATCGCCCTGGCGCTGTGGCTGGGGCTTGGCCGCCAGGACTTCGCCATCTTGCTGCTGGCCGTCGGTCTGGTCTGGCTGGCCGAGTTCATCAACACCGCCTTGGAGGCGGTCGTCGACCTTGCCAGCCCGGGCGCCCATCCTTTGGCCCGGGTCGGGAAGGACGTCGGCGCCGCCGCCGTCCTCATCGCCGCCCTCACCTCTGCCCTCGTCGGCCTGCTTATCCTCGGCCCCCCGCTCCTCGCCCGGATAGCAGGCAACTGACATGGCCCGCGAGGTGAATCTCGGTGATACCCATGCTTCTTGTACGGTCTGGGGATCTGTAATGCCCCTTACCTACCCCCGACTACAGTTCCGATTGCCGTCTCCCTTCATCTGTGCCATAATCGTTAGACTGCGGAGGTCCTACTGGTGGGGAGAGCCTGGACTCATTGAGGCATGATGGTTGACAAGACCACAGCGCAGGGCAGCCTGTACCGGGCCGCGACGACTGCGTTCGATTTCAACAATCCGCCCGAGTCCCTGGCTGAGCTCCTCCGGCTGGCGACCGAGATACTGCGCGCCGACAGCGCCGCTCTTTACGAGTTCGACGAGGTGCATTCGGGCTTCACGCCTCGCTTCGCCCATGGCGTCGCGGTCAGCGATCTCGGCCGGATCTCGGCCTCGTCCGACAACGCCGTCCTTCGCTCCGTCCTGGCGGATCATCACGCTGCAGCAACTCAAGACACACGCCAGTCGCTCGGCCTGCCCCTCGGGCCGGGCGTGGTCGCATGTGCCCCCTGCCTTGCGGCCACCCAGACGATCGGCCTGATCTTCACCGGTACCTCAAACGTTGACGGCTTCGGGGAAGGCGACCTGGCCACCCTCGAGGTGCTGGCCGCCCGCGCCGCCGAGGTCCTTGCCTTCGCCCGGCAGACCGCCGCCCAGAACTACCTGTTCCACAAGCTCACCTTGCTCTACCAGGCCAGCCATGCCATCAACACCACACGCGATCGCCAGGAGGCCATCCGCCAGACGGCCGCTCACCTACTCTCGGCGACTTCGGCTGACGCCTGCGATGTTCACGTCTTCCACGAAGGCAGCGGCCAGACGACACGCTTCCGCCAGCAGTCCGGCAAGGGGGCCCAGCAGAATGTCGTCGCGGTTGTGCTCGAGTCACTGGCTGATTATCAGGTTCACCGAGAAGTCCTGCAAAGCCGCCACCCGGCGACGCTGAGCGTCACCCCGCCGATCGGGTCTGCCAAGGACATCGGATTGCTGCAGGCCGAAGAATTCAGCTCGGCTGCCATATTCGCGCTGGCGACGCGCAACAACGCTCTCGGCTTCGCCCGCATTCTGTACTCCCAGCCCAATCGCCAGATCAGCGATCAGGAGATGGAGTTGGCCCAGGCGATCATCAACATCGGCGCCGTAGGGCTGCAAGATGCCATCCATCTCGACACCGCCACGACTCGTGCCAGCCAGTTGCAGGTGCTGGGCGAGATCGGCCGCGAGATGACCTCGACCTTGGACCTGGAGGTCGCCCTCGAGAACGCCATGGTCCAGGCGCAACGTTTGCTGCAGGCCGAGGCGTGTGTGCTCTTTTTGCTCGACGATCTGGGCGAGAAGCTTGTCCTCAAAGCCAGCGGTGGCGCCCACATGCGCATCCGCGATGTTGCCATCCGCCTCGAAGAAGGGATCGCCGGTTGGGTGACGCGCAACCGCCGCCCGCTCATCGTCAACGACGTGCGGACAAACCCGCTCTACCACAGCTCGATCGACGGACAGACCGGTCTGCTGACCACCTCCGTGTTGTGCGTTCCGCTCGAGACCCGGGGTGAGGTGCTCGGCGTTATCGAAGCCATCAACCACCCGCGTGGGGCTTTCACCGAAGCCGACCAACAGATGCTCTCCTCGGTATCGTCATGGGCCGGGATCGCGCTCGACAACGCCAATCTCTTCCGGCGGGTGGCCGAGGAACGCAGCCGGTTGGAGACCACGCTGGTGGAGACGGCTGACGCCGTCGTGCTGACCGATCGCACCGGACACATCATTCTGGTCAACCAGGCCGCCTCACAAGCCTTTCGGATCAACGCCGAGCTGGCTGTCGGCCGCCTGGCGTCAGAGATCTTCATCGGCCACCCCCTCGGCGATCTACTCGCCGACCCGGAAATCGAGCTGCCGACCAGTCTTGAGATCACAACCCCGATCGACCGCGTGCTCTATGCCAGCGTCAGTGAGGTGACCGACGTCGGGCGCGTGGCGGTGATGCAGGACATCACCGCGCTCAAGCAGATCGACCGGATGCGCTCACAACTTCTCGGTACAGCCGCCCACGACTTAAAGAACCCGTTGAACGCCATTCGCCTGGGGGCGGATCTGCTCAACGACGCCAATTTGAGCGAACAGCAGCGCAAGGCGCTGAACATGATGCAGCGCGCCACCGACAGCATGACCAACCTGATCACCGGGCTGCTCGAGACGATTCGGGTTGAGTCGACCGCCAACATCATGTTCCAGCCGACTCAGATCAACGATCTGGTTCGCCGGGCGATCGAAGATCTGCGCCCGCTGTCCGAGGCCAAGTCCCACAACGTCGTATACACTGAGCCGGACGAATCGCTACTTATCATGGGAGATCCCAGCCGCTTGAACTCGGTGATGACCAACCTGCTGAGCAATGCGATCAAGTTCACGGACGAGGGAGGGACGATCGCCGTGGGTGTGCGCTGGGACGACGAGCAGGTTATCGTCAGCGTCAAAGATAACGGACCGGGCATCCCGCCCGACGAGATCCCGCGTGTCTTCGAGCACTTGTTCCGCGGCCGGGTGACTGTGCGCGATCCAAACAATCCGGTCGAGGGAACCGGACTGGGGTTGGCCTTGGCCAAGACCGTGATCGAGCAGCACGGCGGCAGCATCTGGGTCGAGAGCGACGAGGATCAGGGAAGCACCTTCTTCTTCTCTCTGCCGCGCGAGCTGACCCCCAAGACGGGATCACTCCGAAAGGCCAAAGACAAGAAGCAGTAGCGCAAGCGACCGATGACTCAACAGCCCCCTGCCTCTCGCAGGGGGCTGTTTGCGTATCGGTCAGACGTCTACGCGCGCCCGCGGACGCTGTTAGAATCCACGAGTGACTGACGCGCGTAAAGATCTAGGGCGCGTCTCCCGACCCCTCGGTCTTCTTGAAGGAGTCTCAGCGATGAAGCATGATGCATTCGTCTTCGGCACCGTCGGCTCACCATACTCCACGCCTCCCAAGCCTGGCGGCTCGATCGGCGCCATCCAGCGTCTGGCCGAGCTCGGCCTGTACGCGCTCGAGCTGGGATGGGTCCGCTCAGTTCGCATCGGCGAGGAAGCCTGCGCCGCGATCAAAGCGGCCGCCGCCGATGCCGGGGTCAGAATCAGCATCCATGCCCCCTACTTCATCAACCTCAATGCTGACGACGAGGAGTGGCCCAAGAGCCGCCAGCGCCTGATGGACGCCGCTCACTATGGGAATCTGGCCGGGGCCACCGACATCATCTTCCACCCTGGCTCGTACTTCGGGCGCCCGCCGGACGAAGTGTTGAAGGTCGCGCTTCCTCGGCTGAGAGGTTGCGTGGATGAATTGCGGGCAGCCGGCAATCCCGTCACCCTCCGACCGGAAACAATGGGCAAGAGCGCCATGCTCGGATCGATCGATGATGTGATCGTGATGGCACGGGAGATCGACGGTGTCGAGCCGTGCCTGGACTTCTCACATCTTCATGCACGCCCCGGCGATGGATCTGTCAACTCTTTCGACGAATGGAAGGCATTGCTGACCAGATATGCCGATGGACTGGGGAAGGACTCCCTCAAACACCTGCATTGTCATCTCTCGGGGATTGAGTATGGAGAGAAAGGCGAGAAGAACCACCTCAGATTGGTCGACTCGGACCTCGATCTGAACGGCTTGATCGACGCGTTGGTTGACCTCGACGCGGCCGGCCGGATTCTGTGCGAAAGCCCGGAACGGATGGAGGATGACGCGGCGATCATCAAGCAGACGTGGGAAGGCACGCGCGAGCAGCGCAAGTGAATCGAAAGGAGCGCGAAGCGGCGCTGCGGCAGTTGCACACGCGGATGGACGCATGCCGGTTGTGTCTGGAGGCCGGCTACCAGATCTATCCGCGGGCGATCTATTCCGGCGGCAGAAAAGCCAGGGTGATGATCATCGGCCAGGCGCCGGGGATCACCGAGAAAGACGCCGGCCGACCTTTCAACGCCGGGAGCGGGACGCGGCTGTTTCAGTGGTTGGCGACGGCCGGCTTCGGAGAGGACGACTTCAGAGCAACGCAGTACATGACGGCCGTGACGAAGTGCTATCCGGGAAAGTCGAATGGCGGCGGTGACCGTGTGCCATCCAGAGCTGAGCAGGGCCTGTGCCGTCCATACCTTGACAAGGAGATCGAGCTTGTCGATCCCCGGTTGATCCTGCCAGTGGGTCGACTGGCCATTGGTCTGTTCTTCGGAGACAAACCATTGACGCAGGTCATCGGCCGCGAGATCGAGATCGGCGGCCGCTGGGTTGTGCCCTTGCCCCACCCCTCCGGGGCCAGCCGCTGGCATCAGCTGCCGGAGAATCGCAAGCGAATCGACCGAGCGATCCGCAAGATCGAAGCCCACCGGGTGGCGCTGGGGCTTTAGGCCAATTCTTCAGCCGACGGACGTCGAAGGACTTTCCTGCCGGAAAGCTGGCCTGATGAGCACCTCCATACATAGGCCCAGATTGAGAGGTCGACGGGCTCAGCGCCTGGATCGCCGGCGTGGAGGCCGTGTCACGAACCGGAAGGTGGGCCTTCCTTGCGTGCGACGACGAACCAGTTGTGGGGCATTCCTGGCATGTCCGTCGGAACGACCGGATAAGGCCAGCGGCCGTAGTTCGCTTCCGGCTGACCCGCCTGGCTGAGCCAGGCTCTCCATCCCTCCCCCGCGAGGAAACCGACGGGGTCGTCCATTGATCCGATCCAGGGCGCTCCACTTGCCTTTTGCATCTCGATCCACGGCCTAGTCAACGGAGATGTCAGCATCTCCCCGTTGATGATATCGAAGCCGAGCCAGCTTGATTCCGCGGTGAGGTCGGTCACCTGTCCGAGCAGAGCGGGCACAGTTTCCGATGGGAGATAGAAGAGGAAACCTTCGAGGAGCCAGCCGGAGCGTTCGGTCGGTGCGTAACCTGCTTCTAAGAGAGGTCGTGTCCACGGCTGGGTCAAGTCGGCATGGATGACCGACCGGCGGCACCCCGGGCGCACGCCGGCCGCCTCCAGGACACGCTCTTTGCTTTCGAGGACAGCCGCCTGGTCCAGTTCGTAGATGGTTGTCCCGGCCGGCCAGGCGAGACGGAACGCTCTGGTGTCCATTCCGGCTCCGACGAGGACGATCTGGCGGACCCGGTGCTCTCCCGTGACACGGCTCAGGAAGTCATCGAAAAAACGAGTCCTGAGGACGATAGGGACGACGCTTTCGGGCGTCCTCCCGCTAATCCAGGCCGCTCCAACGTCACCCGCGAGGGCCTGTGCCCAGGGATCTTCGAACAACCGATCCGGTCTCAGGTTCTCCATAGCCCGGACAGCGGCAGTCCACGAAGCGGTTGAGGCGAGAGAGGATAGGGAAAAATTGTTGCCAGCCATGGAGCTCCTTCGGTTGAATCAAGTGAAGTCTGAGGGACGCGGAACACCTGGGCACGACACGAGCGGCTGGTCCGTCATCCAGGGAACCCCCAACTTGACGACGCGAAGACCGCAGGCGGGCCAGCTGCAAAACAGCCCCACGGGAGTACATGGTCCAGGTCGTCGGCAGCCTCTGCGGGCGCTAAAGGTAGGAACGATGCCGTGATGTTCCGGCCGGGAACCTTCAAGAGATCCCCTATCGACATATCGCTGCAATTCACCCCACTCGAAAGGGCAAAACCACAACCGGTTCTGGCGTGCATCCGGCGGAACGTTGCACATCGCGGACCAGGGCATGCAGGATGCTCCATTGCCCCGGGGGTGAGATTCACCCGGTCAACGGGCTCGGTGCACCCCGTCAGTCCGTCGTAAGAAAGGGGCGATTCAGCATCGAGAAAGGACGGCTCATCGGAAAAACCGACCCGTCGTCCCTATCGGCATGCAGTGCCGGAGAAGCTACGCGATTGGTGCAGGCTCAGACGGCTTCGATTTGAAGATGGCCCCGCCGATCAGCCCGCCGATCGCTCCGAACAGGATGTTGAACCCGACACCCACGAGGTCGAACAACAAAGAGGCCGGACCTCGCTGGAGGCTCTCGATCCCACTGCCGGGCGGCAGATACGGGGCATAGCTCTTCATCAACGCCGCCGCACCGGCCAGGCCAACCAGGCTGAGGATGAATCCAAAGACGCCCGCCCAAAAACCGGCGACAACCCCCGCTGCGACGCCCTGACCGAGCGTCAGGGTTCCCTCCTGTCGCTTATAGAGCCAGACCGCCAGCAGAGGTCCTCCCCAGAAACCGATGCATACCAGACAGTTGACAAGATTGAGAACAGGGACATTGGACAGGATCGTGCTCGCAAGACCTCCGACAAGGCTTGCGATGAGCAGGTTACGAGCGTTCAATGCCGGCCTCCACATAGTTTGTGCAAGAGATCGGGTTGACGAGTGGACTGTTCCTCCGGAGTGGATGGCGAGTCGTCAGGCGCCTCGATTGGAGCCTCCTGCTCGGCCTTGCCAGGGTGGACATTCGATTGCGATCAAGTGATTCGAGGCCAGAAACATCAGCCCAGACCCCTCGCGCCTCATCCGCCGGACATGCCGGGCTTGGGGTGAGCCAAGTGCGCATGAGAGTCTCGCGGTGACCGCGATTTTCCTTCCCCAGCGGAACATCGGGGGGATCTGCACTACCCCGGTTCGCCCCACAAGGGCCCCGAGCCTCTAGCCCTGGGTTGCAGCAACCGTCCGGCCTGGCAGCAGGACCAGCAGCAACGCGCCCGCGTACACAAACTCGTCGGCGAGGATCTCGAGTGTATGCGGGAAGCGGACATAGACGGGCAACCAGGTCGCGATCAGCATGATATTGAAACCAACCAGCATGAACAGCGACAGTCCGAGGCGCCAATACAGGCTTCGTCCGGACTCGCGCCACACGATGAGGATCGGGAGGCACGCAAGCAAGAACAGAACGCTGCGGATGAAGAGTATCGGCAAGAGTTGACCGATCGTCGGCGCCACCAATCCGAACATGTTCTGCCGATAGTATTCGCCGGTGAACGGAAGGACCAGCAGGCCGAAGCCGAAATAGATCGGCATGAACACAACTGCCGCGGCAGGCAAACGCCAAGACCAGCTCGCAACGGTCCGCCGGGCGAAGAACTGCTTCATCACAGCCGACAACTCCTCGGCCTTTCTCTCTGGGGCAAACAGAAAAGCAACCGCTGCGCCGCAGAATAGAGCCGGCAGCGCGCCGGATACAATCGAGAACGCAACCCCTGAGGCGTAGGTAGAGACGATCGACGCCTCCAGTTGCGTGTTCACCGTGTACGAAATCCACATGAAGAACGACAGAATGGACATTCGCGTGAGGAGACTCCCGCCCAGGCCGCGTCCGATCACGGCGAGTGCCAGCGCGAAGAGCGGCGTAACCAGGAGCATGTTGACGGCGATCTGATGCATGTCGGCGCCCGGCAGATTCGTTGGAACTGGTAGCTTGAGGACTGTGGCGAGCATCCCACCGATTACGATGCCCACCTCATGGGCGAGTGCACAGAGCAATAGCTTTCCCAGGTTGACGAGCAAGTGTTTGAGCGTCATTGGACAGTTCCCTTTCCGCGATGAGCATCTACGCTCGCGATGCTCCGGATTCCGTAAGGCAGGAGGGTGACTGCCAGCAAGAGTGAGCCGGACGGACTCACGAGCTCCAGGCCGGCGACGACTCCCAGCCGCCGAAGGCACGTCGGCGCCGGCGGCCGGGTGCCGATACCTTCAGGTCGAGTTCGTTCAGTACGCTCCATCCCGCCTTCCCGTGCGCGCAGGAACAGCCATCGGCGCACCAATCACCCGGCGAAATGCATTTCGCACCGCTACTTCTCTAGGGTCCGACCCCTGCTGAGTGCCCAGTCGGTTCAGGACGTATGCGTAGCCCACTCCAGTTTCCGGATCGGCGAAGCCCATCGAACCGCCCGAGCCGGGGGTCCCGAAGGTGGACGGACTCCCAAATGGGAAGCCCGGATCGGGCTTAGCGAATCCAAGCGATAGGCGCCACTCCCTTCTCAAGCACTCGTCGAAGAAGCCTCGCTGCGGCGGGGTAGCCGGAGCCATGAGCGCCTCAAGCGTCTGCTGGCGCAGCCCGAGCTCTTGGCCGCCTGTGGCAAAGATGCTGTAAGCACGGGCAATGGCGCGCGCCGTTCCGACGCCTCCGATGGAAGGGACCTCCAGATTGCGGGCATAGACGGTCTTTCGATCAAAGGGGATGGCTAACCCAGGGTTGGTCCAGAAGGCGCGGTGGGTGAGCGAGCGCGGATTGAGGAAAGCGATCGCGAACCACGAAGGGTGGAGAATCGCTGACGCCGGGTTGCCCGGATCGATCGTAGCCAAGCGGGCATTCGGGATGTCCTCGGGAAGCCGGATGTAGAAATCCAGCCCCAGCGGCGTGGCGATCTCATCCTGCAAGTACTTCCCCAGACTGCGGTGAAGCGGATCGACCCGCCGCAATAACTCGCCTTCGTAGAAGCCGAGGCTGATGCCGTGATAGGCCTGCCGTTCCCCCGGGTTCCCAGGCCGGTTTCTGTTGGGCGAGAATAACGGCCAACCGATCAAGGTCGGCGGCCGTGGCACGATCTACAGTCGCATCCAGGGCGCACAAGCCAGCCTGGTGCGAGAGCAGCTGCCGTACGGTAATCGGTTCCTTTCCCTGCTGGGCAAACTCTGGCCAGTAGGTGCAGAGGCGTTCTTCGTAATCCAGATAGCGGCGTGAATGGGCAAGCGCCATGGCCAGACCTGCCATGCCTTTTGCAGTTGAGAACACACCGACCATCGTGTCCTCTTCCCAAGGTTCGCCCGTCGCCTCGTTGCGGATACCTCCCCACAAGTCAATGATCTTTTCACCCCGGTAGTACACGCAGCAGGCCGCTCCAAGCTCGCCCCGCCGGGTGAAGTTCTCGGCAAGAGCGTCTCGTACAGCCTCGAATCCGGCCTTCGCGAACCCCGATATCGGACCTCTTGTCGGCGCTCGCGATTCTCCGGGTACTACGTCCGTCTTCCTAGCGCTCAAGCCGACATCCCGCGTATGAACATCACGTCTCTGCCCAGTCCCGTGCACAACGGGTCGGACTCGCCCAAGTCCTCGACAGGCAATGTGGACAGCCGATCAAGATTCCTCCGCCGGCTGACGCAGGCCCAACAAGAGGTCCCAGGCATTGCGGCTAGCGGCTACGACCAGCAAGATCATGACTGGTACGAGCCAATACAGACCGCATGTCTTTCCCCAAAGCACCGACACGGCGATGGTCACCAGTACTCCAAAACACACGCCTGGGACGATGAATCGGCGGGCGATCCCCCCGCCCCTGCGCCATGAGCGGGTCGGGGCCCGGCGAGTCATGAGAAATCGGCGCAGCGTCTCGTACAGCCCGTACCCGCTGACGCCCAGCAGCGGCAGCCCCAGCCCGAGAGGCGCCTGGTCCGGGATCAGGAACAGCACCGCCAGGATGGCCACATTGAGGAAACCGGTGAATGTCTGTGCGGCCAGCATGCGCAGGTCTGCGTTTTCTTCGCGGCTGATCACATCGACGTTCAGCGACAGGCTGACGAAGAGCAAACCGATCAGTGTCGCCGCGGCGGTCCCAATCAGCAGATAGAAGTCGTGCCAGCCCTCAACGGCCTGAGCAAATGTATCCATGCTGTTCTCCCGGATTGGTCTTCAGATCACTGCCAGGCCGATCATGAAGCCGTACAAGCCGCTCACAAGCATCGCAATATCCTCGCGAATTCGCTCTCCGCTATAACCGAGAAAGGCTGCTTTCACCGATCCAATGATCGCCATCGATGAGAGGATGACCAGGGCGATGATCTCCAGTCGGTTTGAGGCAAAGGCGGTGAGGAATCCAATGGCAAAGATATTCGTCGGACAGGGCATCGCTCCAAATAGGGGAAGCCTGGGATATCGGTGACCGATCACGTAGCCACTAAGCGGATACAGGAGAATGCCCCAGACCATCACGAATACCGATGCGTAGAGCCGCCAGCCCGCTCCAGGGATCTGATAAGCCGCGGGCGCCGAGAAGATGTCCGCAATGAAGATGACGGCCAGGGGAATGTACCCGGCGGCGGTTGCGAATGCCGCGAAAGGGAATTTCTTCCTCATGTCGCCCACGAGAAAGAGACAGGCGACTGCTACCCAACCAAAGGTAAGCCCCAGGAACACTCTGATCAGGATGGTTGGCGTCATGCCCGGCAACAAGAACAGCAAAGCCAGCAAGGCGATGGCCACAACGGCCATGACGGCTTGTAGTGGAAAGATCCTTCGGTTGTAGACATCGAAGCAGTCGAGTAATGTGGTCACTGTCTTGATCCCCTCGGCCTGGATGATGATCCTCTTGACATTAGTCCAGGCCCGAAATGTGAGCGGCCCGGCGTACACCCTCGAGGCTGAGGTGGACCCCACATCCTCGGGGAGCGGGCGCATGGCCCGGCCGGAGGCAGCGCCGACAATTGCAGCGCGGTGCGACTCATCGCGTATCGCCCCTCAGGAAGCGGATCACGCTCTGGCTGACCCTGGGGTAGTCCGGCCCGATCCAATAGAAGTGCCCCGTGAACCCGGCTTCGCACAACTCCGCGTGCGGAATGTTCGCCAGCGACCACTCGGCGTGGCTGAACGGCACTGCCCGATCTTCCCGGCTGTGGACGACCAGGGTCGGCTGGATCACTCGGTGAAGCAGCGCCTCCCCAACCGTGTGCGTCAAATCGTTCAACGCCCCTTTCCGTGAGGATCGACCGCGGAAGAAAGCGCATGTCTCGAGGATGTCATCCTTCGAAAGACGGCGCAGCGTGTCCTCAGGATCGTGGGTTGTGAAGATGGCCAATGTCTGCATGGCCGTGTTGCGCGGTGACACGCGTCCGAGGACGCGTAGCCCTCCCCAGAACAGACCATGCATTGGGCCGTAGAACGCGACCTGGCTCCGGTAGCCGGGCTCATCTCGCCGACCCTCGGTATGAGAGATAGCCTCCATGAGAACCAGGCGTGCCACGCGCGATGGGAAGCCGGCGGCTATGTTCAATCCGGTCGGTCCGCCGCCTGAGATGGCGACGACGGAGCATATCGGGATGGCCAACGCATCCAGAAGGGCGTCAAGGGCTTCGGCCGCCTCAGCCACCGTTCGCCCGACCGAGAGCGGTGTGCGACCGTAGCCAGGGCGCGATGGGGTGACCACCCGAAATCCCGCCTCCACAATGGGCATAGAGGCACGGGTGGAGTAACAGTCGCTCGAGGTCCCGTGGCAAACGAGGATCGTCGGGCCTTCTCCCAATGATGTGTATTCAATCAGCCCCTTCGATGTCTTTGCGATTTGACTCTCCATGAGCGACTTCCTCAGTCTCCTCGATCGCTGGCCATGCTTCGCGGCATCTGATTCGGCCGACCGTCGCGGCTCAGGGGCGATCGCAGCGCTTGCAGATTGTCAAGATCGTGCGGCTATTCTCTCGACAACCGCACTTGAGAAACCGTCGATCCACGCATGTGCGAGTACACCTGCCCTGGAGGTGGGGATGCACGAAACACCGCTGAGTGGTCTGCGCGGGTGATGCTCATTCTGGGAAGGAAAGGGGGAGTAGGGTGCGCTCGTAGGCTGAGCCGCTTATCTCGGGGCGAGGGCTCCGTGCGCAGTGGGCGCGCAAGCTCGGAAGGATGTTGCGACCGACATCGAGACGACCTAGGTAGCGCACTGGACCTGAGAATGCCCAACTTCGTGGATCAGCTCGCGACCGTAGTCTTTCGGATCGGGCTTTTCAGGTTCTTGGCAGACTAGCGCCCTTATGCCAGGATGATTCTATGTCCACTTTCTTCCGCCAGAGCCGGGCAATTTCCGTCTTTCGTCCGCTCGGCCAAGCGATTACGGACAATGTTGATCCAGTTCCGGCGTGTCGCCCTGCATGTCGGAATCAGAAACGGGATCTTGCGGGAGCCGCCTGAGCTTGTCGCGCTTTGCATCTATGATGGATCGGTCGGCAGCTCGACCTTGGTCTGTCCTTGACGAAAGAGACCTCGAGCCGTCAGCACATACCAGGCCATGCTAAGCAGTCCACCGGCCCCGGCAATCAGCAGTGAGGCGTCGAACAAGGCCGGGACGAAGTCGGAGACGAACTCGAAGCCCAGGAGCAGACCGTTGCCGAAGATCCCGGTGATCCCTGCCCCGCGGCCAAATCCCTCATGATCCAACATGAGGATCGACATGAGGATCCCGCCGGCTTCGATGAAAAGGAACGCGACGAAGGTACCAGGCGTGTGACTCTCCCCAATAGCCAGCATGGCGCGGCCAGCGGCCTCGATTGCCATCTTCTGAGCTTCGGTCGTCGCCTTGGCATACTCCGCGCTCAAGGTGAGCATGGCAAACCCGGTGTTGCCGGCCAGATACACCGCCGCCCCGATGATCGACAGGATGAGCGCCAGAAGAGCCCAGGGCTCGCGTTCATGTCTGAACACACCGAAGAGGGCAAGAGATGTCGGGAGGAGCAAGGTCGCTGCGATCATGTTAATGAGGCCCAGGTTACGCAGCCCGAGAAACCAGCTGTCTTGAAATAGCCTGAACCAGTCGACGACTGTCACATTTTCCGGCGCGACCCTTCCGCCTCCCGGCAGGAAGGTAATGAAGATTTCCGACATCATCACCAGAACCGTCACCAGCGCGGTGATCGCTCCAACGCGTAGCATGCCCCGCCAAGGCCTCGCGCTGGACCCGGTGTCCCCAATCGACTGCGTTGACGATCTTGCGTCGGACATCGCCGACCCTCCCTGATTTCGCTCTGAACCGGCCGACTCATGGCCCGACGGTAGTTCGCCCGGACCGGCGCGTCGACTGCAGTCGTACTGACTATCCAGCTACAAACCCGCAAACCGCATTCTCGGAGAACGAACGCCGGCGAACCGCAAGCTCAATCGCTGACGCTCAAACAAGAAGCCGCAGGACGAATAGAACTATCACAGATGCAACAAGGACTCCATAGATTTCGAAAGCCCGATCCGCCATCCAGCCGGGCAGGAAGATGTCGGTGACCCGGCCGCTGCTCGATCCCAGGCGCTCAGCGTACTCGGTCAGCGGACAGCTCCATCCGTTGACCGCCAGGATGATCCCTTCGACGAAGAATACCCCCAGGGCGAGAAAGGAGATGGCTGTGATCCTGTCAGCGATCACCTCGTAGACGAGAACAAGAAGGAGTGCATTCCAGGCGATGAAGAAGCCGGTGTGGACGATCTTGATGATTCTGGGAGATCGGAGCATGGTGATCGACACCGGGTTTGTACGGCCTCTTGATCGGCCGTCCAAGGGCGGACTCAACGCGCAGTCGCCTATTCCGATCAGTGCACTTCGATCCTAACGAGCCACTTCGCCCACTTGTTCCCGTCGACCCGCGGCAGCACAACGCGCACAGGGAACCCGTGCAAGATGGGCAATGGTTCCCCTTCCCACTCGTAGGCCAGGAAACCTTGCGAAGCGCGCACATCGTCGAGGTAGACCAGCGTGCTGTACCCGTCGGCGCTCACAAATACGAGCGAACTCGCTCCAGATTGCACTTGCGCCTGTTCGAGCACATGATCGATCGGGACGCCGGCCCATGTGGCGATGTCGGTGAATGTGCCTGGGCACACCAGAGGGCACGTGGTACTGACTTTCGGCATGCAGCGCAGGTCGTCAAGGGACAGATCGAGCGGGCGGTCTACCCTGCCGGTCACGGACAGGCGGTAGCTCTCTAGATCGACGCTCGGCGCCCGCCCGGTCACATGCAGTCCCGTGGACAAGTCCAGGCCGTCGAAGGTCTCAGGAAGGGGCGCCCGCGTCGGCACAACGACGGCTGCTTGTGTGCACGATTGGTTGGGTAGCCCGGCGCTCAGTTCCTGCAGCAGACACCTGGCGCCTGGGCTCGACAGAGATGCTGGTTGCGGGGAGGCATCCGGTGTCATGACCAGGGTCGAGGCCGAGCCGCTTCCGGTGGAGCCCGTCGAAGCGCAGGCAGCGGCCAGGATGATGAAGACAGTGATCACGGATGCGATTCGCAGGGTATGTCTAATCGACGTCATGGTGCCGTGCTCCCTACGTGGGGGACGGCTGCCCGAAGGGGAGCCCATCGCCCTCTGCCGGGGCACGTGCGGCACCCCTCCTCAAACCGGCCCCGACAGTAGACAGCCCGTCCATTCAGCATACTTCGAGCGAGGACGTTTCACATCCTCCGAAGCACGCATAAAACGCGGAAGTTCGTCACCCGGGCAAGGACGTTGGCTGCGTGCCTCTTGTTCCGGAGGGAGGAGCCACGGGCGTCCGAGTGCATGGGATCGAACGGAAAACGATCATGCCGAACAAGGGCGGACCAGGTCGGAAGGACGCAGTGATCTTGGCGTTCGGGACACCCCGGGCGTCAGCGACTGACTCCGCCAGAGGACATTCATGTTAGCGAAGGGCAGCCACGCACCGAGGGATCGAACTGATGTGGGGGGGTGCATCCCAGGTGTGCCTGGAAAGCTCCGGTGCGCGAACGGCCGCGCGTCAGCTCATGGCTGATGGAGAGCATTTACTGCGAAGAAGGATGACGCTTCCTGCACACAGACTTATCGTCTGCCTCGCGGTCACTCCGAATCCATCGATATCTCCACGGGCCGCTCGAGCGACATGGTCTTCCCCTCTTGGAGGGCAGCCCGATAACCTTCATCGCCGAGCGACGGAACAAGTGAGGCAGATGAAGGCCGTGTAGGTGGACCACACCCCTCGTCGATGAGCCGACTACGGGATCGGAGTTCCGAGATCCTGGATGATGTTGGAAAACACAGTTCCGATCGCCGGGCCCAGGAGCGCCAGGAAGACAACCATGATGCATCCGACGAGCACCAGGACGACGATAAGCAGGGCCGCGCTCGAGATCACCGCCCTGCCCCAGTCGAAACGGTGAACCGCCTTGACGGCTACCACGTTGAGGAACAGGCCGTATATCCCCAGCAAGGCGTTCAGGCAGCCCACAAGCGGGATCAGACCCAGGAGAGAGGTAACGATGCTCATGGGCGCCACATAGGCCGCGACAGCATAGGTGAGCTGCGTGAAGGTCCCCGTGCCGCCGAGCATGCGCGCCACAACTTGGCTGACCCCGGTCACGATCAACAGGCCGACAATCGAGAACACGGCGCCGATTGGCACACCGCAAACAAACAGGTAGAAGGGCAACCTTGCGGCTTGAGCGAGCTCGGGCGACTGATCCAGCGGTAGATTGGAGATGCTTCCCGTGAGGATGATTCCCAGGAAGGTGAAGATAGATCCCGCGAACGCGCACACGAAGACCCACCCGAGCGCCCTTCCCACGCTGACGCCTGGACGAGAAACGAAGTCCTCGTACGTGGCGACAGAGGGCTGGGTAAGCGCCTTGACCCATACATCACTGAATGACTGCTGCGGCGGGGGCATTTCCGCCGGCGGTTGGGACGCCTCGATCGACATCGTATCCTCCTCCTCCTGAATGGAAGCCGGTATCCTATTCCCGGCCCAGACAACTGGTGCAGCACTGCAACGGGTTCACGGAGTGAGACGGATCGGCCGATCATACTGGCGATGGGCAAGCAGCGTTGACCACGACACTTCCCCGCGTGTACATGGTCGGTCAACCGTCGCTAGCTCCAGACATAGCACCAAGCGCCGATCCGGCGGAAGAAGCGATGGCGGACAATTCTTGGCGAGAGTGCTAGCATAGCGTAGTCACACGAGATCGACAACCGGGCTGGAGTAGTGCTGGGCGTGTGCGTCTATCCCCTTGAACCGCAGGATCCTCCGGGCCGGCGGGCCGGTCCAGAGGATCCCATGACGTGGCAGCGATTGTCCGTCGAGGCCTACACGCCGGGGCTACCCGGGCGCGGGGCCAGAGGCGGCCTAGCGGGCGTCTCTTGAGGCGATCCGACACCTACAACGACTGCCTTGTACGCCCCATCATCGAGCCGATCGCCTGCCACCGCGGCCGTCATCCCGACCTCGAGGTCGTCGAATGAGACGACGCTTCCATCGCGCGAGCGGTATTGTGTCGAGGCGTCGACAACGAAGGTGATGCTGCGACCCTGGCGATTGTCGAGGGTGAATGAGTCGGACGCTATGAGAGTGATCTGTCCCATCACCCGGAGATCTGGGCGATCTTCAGGCGAACCGGCCGCCACGCGAAGCGCATTGAGTTGACCGTCAGGTCCCTTCAGACCCAGGACTTGGGCGAGAATGCCGACCTCGAGATCGTCGATGCCCTGCACACTGTTGTCTCGGCTGATGAAGCGCGCCCGGTCGCTCACGTGGATCTCAAGCTCCTCATCCGTGCGCGTCTTCAACGTGAAGATTCCGTCGGAGACTGCGACGCTCGTGATCTCACCTCGAGCCCGGAAGCATGATGGCCGGTCACCCGGCTCCCCTACAGCGACGACGCTCGCCAGAACCTCACCCTCAGCCCCACGTTGCCCGGCGACTACGACCGGCATTCCTGTCTCCAGATCCTCGAGGCCCTGGACATCCCCTGCTCGGCTGCGGAACTCCGTCGTCTGGGTCACGGCGACCGTGAGCTCGCCATTGCGGAGCGTCTCGATCTTGAATGTGTTCGCTGCGAGATTGACGCCGGTGACCTTACCTGCCGCTCGCAGCCCTGCCGGCGGCTGCTCGTCGGCAGCATAGGCGACTCCTGCCCCAAGCATCAGCAGGCTCAAGACAGCAACGATCAGCAAACTTTGCTTCTTCAACATAGTCATCCTCCTTCGCCAGATAGACTGCATTGATCTTGCGTCAGGCGGGCAATCGGGATGCAGTCTGGCTGTAAAGGGGGTGTAAAAACGGACGGCAGACGAAGGACCGTGGATGACTGGTGTCGTCCGACGGATGACCGGAGACGGGAGACGGGGAGCCGCGCAGGTATCTCAAGTCTCAAGCCGGGGATCGCGGCAGTGTGGCCGTTTCGGTCCCTGCCACGGGAAGAAGTATGCCTGAGGGAGGTATGGAGTGGCGGGCTAGAGATCCATCAGCGCGGGAACTCGACTTCTTCTTTGCCGGAGAGCTTGTCGTACATGCGTTGGATGACGATCTCGAGGTGAGGGGGTTGGTGGACATAATCGAGGTCATCCGTGCGAATGGTTAGAACTGGACACATGTCGAAGCCGTCCAACCACTCCTCGTACAACCGATCGAGCAAGCCCAGGTATTCCGCTGTGACGCCGGCTTCGATGGCGCGGCCGCGCGCGCGGATTCTCTCGAGCAGCACAGGGACGGGGGCCCGCAAATAGAACAACAAGTCCGGCACGGGGAGGCTGTCGACGACGAGCCCATAGACCCTGCGGTAGGACTGATAGTCGCGCTCCGTCACATTCCCCAGCTCCAGACTGGCCCTGGCGAAGATCTCTGCATCTTCATAGATCGAGCGGTCGACAATGGCCGAGCCGGGGGCGCGGGCGATGGCCAGGTGCTGTTCGGCCCGATGGCCCAGGAAAAAGATCTGCAGATGGAATGCCCATGAGCGCATGTCGGCGTAGAAATCGGCCAGATACGGGTTGTCCTCGACCGATTCATAGGCCGTGGCCCACCCCAGTCGTTCACCCAATCGTTCGGTGAGCGAGGTCTTGCCAGAACCGATGTTGCCGGCGACGAGAACGAAGCGCTTTGTCATGATGCCTCTGGGCTTTCCCAGGTTGCTCCCTGGGGGAAGGCACCCCGACCAGCCAAACGAAGGGGTCGCCTAGCAGAGACGGGGTGAACTTGGAGCGTTCGGCAGCGGCAGATCAGGTGTGGCCCGGTCGGCCTTCAGAACAGGCCTCCCAGGGAGGCGTCGTCGAGCATTTGCAGGCGGACCATGAGCTTATTCGTTTGTTCTGAGGCCATTTTCAGACGCTTCAGATGGCCCTTCGAGGCGCCTTCCAGCGTGTCCTCGGTTCCCGTCAACTGCGGGATGGCGACGCGGTGGATATAGTCGGCCAGCTCCGCGACCGTATCGAACTGGCGCAGGCGTTCTGCGTCAAGCATGGTGCGCAGATCGCGCAGCGCCGCCTTCGATCTCTCTACGGATTCCTCGATGTCTTCGGATGCCTTGAGAAGATCGCCAACCCTCTGGATCCCATCTAGCGTTTCGCGAAAGCTGATCATGACGACCCCTCCCCCCTGACCTATGTTGCCCCTGGAGATTCTGCCATCTTCAGAACCATGATACACGACAATCCCAGGGTCGCCGGGGGGTCAGGCTGGCGGCCTGATAAGCCTGGCGGGGCCGGCGTCGGGCCCGGCCCATTGCCGACTGGACCTGCTTCGCCGGCCTGGCCGAGATTGTGTAAGGCCGCAGCCCTGGGGGCCGGTCGGCCAGCGAGGCGCCCGGGCACCGGGAGCCTGGTCCATGGATCTGGGGCGAAAGCAAGCCGGGAACGAGGGGCCTGTGTCGACCGCCTTCAAGCGGATGTGGCGGAAGGTGTGAAAAGCCGCGCCAGCCAGGCGTCGGCCAGCAGGACAGTCATCATCCACAGACCCAGGCGAATCTGCAGGCTGATCTGGAACGCATGCCGCTCGACTTCAATCGCATCCCCATACCACACGACGTACATCATCGGGAATGCCGTCAGCAGCAGTAGCGCCGGGACAATCCACACCGATCGCATGCCATGCCCTCGACCAATCAGGTAGGCAGCGATGATCACGACGCCCAGCCACCCGAGCACGATCATCAAGGGTAGTGGGAAGAACACGCTCGAAAAGAGACGGAGCCAGATCGGGACCGAGTAGTCGTCCGCCCGGTATTCCGTTGAAACCGGGCTGATCAGGTTCCGGGCGCGATGGATCGGCTGCATGAACGTTTCGACTGGATGCGAGAGCAGATAGCCGAAATAGGTGCTCCTGCCTTCCATCTTGACCCAGTCGATCAACGGCAGTGCGGAGGGATCTGTCTCGAGTGCTTGAAAGAATGGCCGTCGGGTGAGCTGGAGAATCTTGGCGGTTGCGGGATCGGCCGGCATCCCGGCGGCTTCGAAGTAGCTGCGCGCAGCTTGATCAGGGAGGATCCGCATATGCAAGACGTTGAAGTATGGGAAGACCCACCGTTCTCCCTGGTCGGCATTGTTTGTTTGCACGTAGAAGAGGGCGAGGAGAAAGACGGAAAAGGCGATCCAGGCAGGCGCAGACGGATGGCGTCGCGCCTTTCTGATCGCCACCGCCGCCACGATCACCACACCGCATGCAGCCAGGAAGTACGCGTTCGTGTCCCGAGTAAACGAATACAGGACGCACAAGACGCCAAATCCGAGCCAGTAGAGGATTTGCCGCCACGAGCCGTGCGGTCCGAGTCGGTTGCGGTACTTCACACCGAATAGGCCGAGCGACACAAGGAGCGCCAGCAACGAGGTCGCGGTCGACTCGCTCAGCAGCACTCTGTCCCACAGGCTGACATCGAGGGTCATGGCAAAGGCCAGGATGACCCCGAAACCGAGAAGTTGCAGCGCCCGGGTCTTCATCAGGCTTCCGGTCGCGATCGCCAGCGTCGTCCAACTCAGTACTCCCAGGATAGACTGGAAGCCACTGATCCTGCGCATGCGCGAGAGTAGGCGCAGCGAAGTCTGTTCTACGTCCAGGGCTTTGTAGATGAGGGGAAGCGTGAACGAGCGCTGGCCAGACCAGAACTCACTCGAAGAGAGCGGCGCCTCAGCCACCACTGCGTATGTGACCGTGTCCTTCCATACCGATTCATGATCTAGCCGGAAGACCAGCGCCTTGCCCACCAGGTAGGCGAAAAACATCGATCCCGTCGTCACGGCGACGAGAAAGGCGACATACCACCTGGAGAGAGCCGACGCCGAGCCGGCCTGTGGCGCCGAGACCGAAAACAGGGAGCCACGCATCGATCGAGATGATAAGACCAGGCCCAGTAGAAGAAGAGCAGCGGAGATGGCCAGGATCGGGGCATAGCGTAGTGTGCGATCCGCGCCTGTGTCGACCCCCGGCAACAGTCTGAACAGAACATAGTCGCCGAGCAGCAGCGAGACCAGAATGGGGAGTGAGCGAAGGATCACCGATCGGCCGGGCCGGCCTTCATCCCTCATGCACGGCACCTTCCGCTGCCTGATCCTGCGAAGATAGCCAACTCATCGGGAGTTCTGGCTCCCTCTCGAGGCCGACAGGCGGCCTTCGAGCTCCATGATGTGTCTCCAGCGTAGCCTGTCTCATCGCCGGAGTCTGCGTTGAAGGAAGTCTGCGATCGCAAAATGCCTACCCCCTGGCTCGACCATTCCCGCCCTCCACAATGCGCCGAACCCGATCGCTCCTTCGTCACATCAGGCTCATCAAGATCAACATCAAGGTCAGTGTTCCTGTCCATCCTCCAGGGCCACTTTCGACGACTAGGAAGCGCCTCCTACGTGCCGCCCATTACCTGAGGTGCTCCGATTCGGCCTAGCCAGGCGTCGGCAAGGAACGCGGTCATCAGCCATAAGCCAAGTCTGACTTGCACGCTAATCTGGAACGCATGCCGCTCTACTTCAATCGCATCCCCATACCACACGACATACATCATCGGGAAGGCTGTCAGTAGCAATAGCCCGGGGACGGCCCACTCCGGCCGAAGACCGTGGAGACGGACAAGGAGGTAGGTGGCGACGACGACCATCCCACACCACCCAAGCATGACTACCAAGGGCAGGGGAAAGAATAACCGTGATAGGAGCCGGAGCCAAATCGGGACCGAATAGTCGGCTGCCCGGTATGTGGTCGACGATGGACTGATCAGGCTCCCGATGCGGCCAATCGGCTGAACGAATGTGGCGACCGGTTGGGAAATCAAGTAGCGAAAGTAGGTGACCCTGCCATCAGCCTCGACCCAGTCGATCAGAGGCCGGGCCGCGAGGTTGAACTCAAGCGCCTGAACAAACGGCCCGTTCGCGAGCTGGAGTATCCGGGACGTGGCTGGATCAGCGGGCAATCCAGCCGATTCGAAGAAGTCGCGGGCATGTTCATCCGGATAGATGCGCCTACGAAGGATGTTGAAGTACGGGACGGTCCAGCGCCTCCCATGATCAGCCGTTCTCAACTCGACTAGCAAGATAAGCAGAAGGAAGACTGAGAAGACGATCCAGGCAGCTGCAGAAGAATGGCGTCGGACCTTCTGCAATGTCATCGCTGCTACGATTGCCAGGGCACACGCGGCGAGAAAGTACGCGTTTGCATCTCGAGTGAAGGAATAAAGGACGCACAGGACACCGATCCCTATCCAGTACAGAATCTGCCATCGGGAACCATGCACACCCAGTCGGTCGCGGAACTTCACTCCCAGGAGGCCCAAGGAAACGAGAAGGATAAGCAGCGAGGAGGCAAGAGACTCGCTTAGCAACACCTTGTCCCAAAAGCTGACATCCAGGGTCATGGCTAGGGCCAGGATCACGCCGAAGCCAAGAAACTTCGTCGCCTTCGTGTGCATGAGGCTGGCCGTTACAATTGCCAGCATCGTCCAACTGAATACATCCAGGATGAATTGGAAACTGCTAATCCGCTGCAAGCCTCCGCTGTGCCCGAACTGCGGCCGGTCGGCGCGCAGAATCTTGTATAGCAGAGGAAGCGTAAACGGACGCTGACCAGCCCAGAAATCGCTCGATGAAAGGGGCCCAGCAGCCACCGCCACGTATGTGCTTGTATCCTTCCAGAACGACTCGTGGTCCAGCCGAAAGACGAGCAGCTTGCCCACCAGATAAGCGAAAAGCAGCGAGCCCGCCACCCCGGCGACGAGAAAACCGGCGTAGAGCCTTGACAGACCCGAAGCCGCCCGTGAGTCGACCGGCGCCGCCGAGACGGAGACGGCATCTCCCCGGTTCGATCGTAGGGTGAGGACGAGGCCGAGGAGGAAAAGCACGGCGGAGAGCCCCAGAATGGGCGCATATCGCAGGGTCCGATTCGCACCCGTATCCACTCCTGGCAAGAGTCTGAAGAGGACATAGTCTCCCAGCAAGAGCGAAAGCAGGATGGGGAGCGACCGCAAGATCGTCGATCGACCACGCCCGCCTTCATCGGGCATGTTAATTCCCTCCTCTTGCCAGGGACCTCAACGAGTGCCGCCACGCCGACGGGTCTGGTGCCGGCCGGAGATCGACGGACAGCCTCCGCATGTTTGGAACTGCCTCCAACCAGGCCCCCATATCACGGAGCCCTGCGCTGAAGGAAGTCGCCCACGACAGAGAGGTACCGCTCATTCTCCTCGACGAAGGTCATGTGACCGCTGTGCTCGAAGATCGTCAACTCAGCATCCGGTATCCCCGCAGCGATCGCCTCGGCGGCCGCCACTCCGCATGTACGATCCTTGCGGCCGGCCAGCACGAGAACGGGATGGCTGACCCCGCTCAGACGGTCGACGACCTCGATCCCGCCGTACTCCTGCCGGGCGAAGTAGCTCAGAACGTCGGGAGCGTAAACCGCTCCAGCTGTTCGGGTTTCGTACTCGGGGATCCGAGGGTCGAGTGGGTCTCCGAAGTGGAAGGGCAACTGATCGTTCAGTAGGCTCTCGACGTCTTCCTGCGTTGTTGCACCGGTCTCCCGTTCCCAAGAAGACGTGACTTGGGCCCGGAGCGACTCGGGCTCGAACCTCTGAAGGTTCTCATCGACGACCTTCAAATACTCGGCCGACGGTACACCGCACGAGATGATGCTGAGCGCGGCCTCCCCGGGATGATCCACGGCGTTCTGCAGGGCAACCATCGCTCCAAATGAATGACCCAAGACCGCGTAGCCCTCGAGATGTTGGGAGCGAGCCAGGGAGACGACATCGGCCGCCATCTGACGAATGGTCCACGTGTCTTCCGGCGCTCGGTCCGACTTCCCCTGACTGCGTTGGTCGACGAATATCAGCCGATATCGCTCGGCGAGCGGGTCAAGGTAGTCTCCGAACATGTGGTGGTCCAATCCCGGCCCTCCGTGCAAGATCACGAGGGGATCACCACGTCCGCGTTCGACGACGAAGAGTCGCGTGTCGCCGATCGCGACATACCCACCCCCTGGTTCGATCATTCCCGACCTCCACAATGCGCCGAACCCAATCGCTCGTTCATCACATCAGGCTCATCACAATCAACATCAATGTCAGCACAATGAGCACAATCGCCACGGCCCAGGTGAGCCCATTGATCACCTTGCCGTTGACATGGCGGCCCATCAGATGCCGGTCATTCACCAGTTGCAGCATGACGACCAGGATCACCGGCAGCAAGACCCCGTTGAGGGTCTGGCTGGCGAGCATCAACTGCACCAGAGATTGTACCGGAAGCAAGATGACGATTGCGCCGACGAGGATGATCGTGGTGAAGATGCCGAAGAAGACCGGAGCTTCTCGCCAGCGGCGGCTGACACTCGCCTCCCAGCCGAAGGCCTCACACACCACATAGGCCGTCGAGAGCGGCAGGATGGCGGCGGAGAACAAGGATGCGTTCAGTAATCCCAGAGCGAACAGTCCGGAGGCATACGGGCCGGCGAGGGGGCGCAGCGCCAGCGCCGCATCTTTGGCGGTCTCGATGTCCTTCCCGGCGGCGAACAAGGTGGCGGCGCAGGCGATCGTGATGAAGGCGGCGACGAGCACGGCGAACACCGAGCCGACGATCACGTCGACCTGCTCGTAAGAGTAATCGGCAATCTCGAGCCCCTTATCGATAATCGACGACTGCTGATAGAACTGCATCCAGGGTGCGATCGTCGTGCCAATGACAGTGACGAGCATCGTCACAAAACCGAGTTCGAAGTGGAACGTGGGCGTCACTGACGCCTGCAGGACCGCCGGCCACGACGGCCTGGCCATGAAGCCGGAGGCGACATACACGAAGTAGATGGCACTGGCGACGAGGAAGACCCGCTCGATGACTCTGTAGTCGGCGCGTACGATCAGCAACCATACAGCGATGGCCGCAATCGGGACCGAGATATACTTGGTGACCCCGAAGATCTCCAGGCTGGCGGCCACGCCGGCGAATTCGCTGACCGTGTTGGCGATGTTGGCCAGCACAAGCAGCCCGAGGATCACGGCCGTCGCCCGCACGCCCATACTCTCCCGGATCAGATCGGAGAGCCCTTTTCCGGTCACCACGCCCAGGCGGGCACTCATCTCCTGCACAATCACCAGGGCGATGACTACGAGAGGCAACACCCACAATAGCCGGTATCCATAGCGCGCGCCGGCGACGGAATAGGTCGTGATCCCTCCGGCGTCGGTATCGACGTTGGCCGTGATGATGCCGGGCCCAATGACCGCCAGCAAGATCAGCAGGCGTGCCCGGAGAGGCTTGAGTCGCTGCCACAGGTTCATCGCGTCACTTGGGGTGCCCGCCTCAGTGGTACAGGCGGGGCATGCGTTTCTTCCACTTGGTGGGGATGATCTTGTCGAGTGCGTCGTCGACAGTGACGATGCCCTGCAATCGCTGCTGATCATCGACGACCGGTACCGCCAGCAGGTTGTATTTCGAGATGGCCTGGGCCACCTGATCCTGGCTGTCAAGCAAGCTGACGCTGACCACACGCATGTACATCAGATCTTTGAGCAGCGCTTTGGGATCCGCCAGCACAAGGTCCCCGAGCGACAAACCTCCCAGCAGCCTGCGTTCGCTGTCGACGACGTACACGTAGTGCAGCGACTCGGCTTCAGGAGCGAGTTGGCGCAACCGGGCCAGCGCCGCTTCGGCCGTGATGTCGGGTGGGAAGCTGATGACGTCGGTCGTCATGATCCCACCGGCCGTATCTTCCGGGTAGGCCAGGAGCAAGCGGACATCGGCAGCTTCCGAGTCCTCCATGAGTTCGAGCAGCTCCCGACTACGATCTTCAGGCAACTCGGCCAACAGGTCGGCGGCCTCGTCCGGAGCCATCTCCTCCAGCACGTCGGCAACCTTCTCATCCGGCATGGCTGCCACCAGACTGGCCTGGAACTCGGGCTCCACGCTTTCCAGCGTGTCGGCGACCGTTCGCACATCGAGCGAGGCCAGCAGCTGACCGCCTTCGCTCCGCGTGAGATCACTGATGATCTCGGCCAGATCGGCCGGGTGCAGCTCCGTGATTTTCTCGCCGGGGACTTTGAGGCGCAGCGCCGGATCGCCGGGCAAGAGTTCGACCTGTTCCCATGACACCAACCCCGGACGCATCCGTTTGCCAAGACGCGCGGCAAATCGCTGAACCGCTCGCGCCATCCCCAGGCGCCGCAGCAAGCCCAGGGTTCCGAAGTCGACGTTGGCCACGACGTACTGGGAGTCAACACGGGTCAGCTCGAGGTCGTTGACCCGAACAACGCGCACCCCATTTGTGTCAATGATCTGTTTGTCGAGGACGTCCTGAACCAGACGCAAGTCATTCGGCCCGGGCTGGTAGGACAGCAGCTCAGCCAGACGTCGGTTCAAGGGGATGGACCGCGCAACCAGCACGGCGACCTCGGTGCTGGGGATGGTGCGCGTCTCGCCGCCGCGCTTGACGACCAAGGCCTTGATCACCGGGTGTGAGCCCCCGCTGGGGACTGAAGCGATCAAATCATCCAGACGGCCGACTTCCTCTCCGTCGACATCGGTTACCGGCCGGCCCATCAAATCGCTGAGATAAGCCATGGGGGTTGTCCTATCGCGCAAGTCGCCCCGGGGATGGGACACGTTCAGGCCGAGGCGAACGCCCGGCCTTGCGCGCCGGCCCATGATAGCACCGTGTCGAGGATTCGGGATAGGGGTATCCCGGTTTTGGACCTTCGCCGTCTGAGGAAGGAATATGTGCGATTTGCAGGGAGTGGACGAGCGCAACTCGTCCACTCCCTGCAAATCGCACAATATCGCCTGGCTTTGGTCTGTGTTGCCCGTCAGGCTACAGCCCGACCTCGGGTGCGGAGGCTGCCGTCGACGGACGGATCTGGCGGTGAAGCCAGAGGAAGCCCACCGTGGCCATGATCCCGACGAGGCCGGCGACGTACCAAAGGGCCTGCGGCTCGGTCCCGTCCATGATCCTGCCGGCCATGACCGGCCCGACCGCAAACGGGATCCCGAATGAAAAGCCGAAAACCGCCATGTAGCGTCCGCGCTTGTCCTCCGGAGCCAGGTTGGCCACTACCGCCTGCGAAACGGGGGCGACCAGCATTTCGCCGATGGTGATGATGACCATCGCCCCCAGGAACAGCGAGTAGGCCGACACAAATCCGTACAGGGCGAAACCGATCGCGTACAGGGCCGAACCGAGCGCCATCATCAGCATCGGCGGATAGCCTTCGATCCGCCGCGTGATCGGGAATTGCATGAATACCACCATGGCCGCGTTCAACGTGAGGATCAATCCATAGGCCGACTCGGGAGTCCCATGGACGTCGCGCAGATAGACGCCCAGGGTTGTGTTCATGTTCATGTAGACAAAGCCCATCAGAATGCACGCGCCCAGGAAGAGCATGAACAACGTATCCCGAAACACATGGAAGTATCCCTGGAATGTCCCTCCGAGACTCTCCTGGACTTCACCCGGTTCGGCCTGAGGCTTGGTCTCCGGGAGCGAGACGAGCACGATGGCGGCGGTGATCAGACTGATTACCGCATCGGCGATAAAGAGCGAAAGGTAGGATCGGGTCGCCAGGAACCCGCCGATGGCCGGGCCGACAGCAGCCGAGACGTTGAACGCGATCCGGATGATCCCATAGCCCTCGGCGCGCTGGCGCTCCGGTAGAAGGTCGGCGACCATCGCCTGGTGGGCGGGTCCGCCGGTGTCGGTGAACACGCCGGTCAGGATGGCCACCAGGAAGAAGACCTGCAATGAATCGACCAGCCCCATGACCACACTGCTCAGCGAGGTCGAGACCAGGCTGAAGATCAGTATCTTCTTTCGACCCAGGCGATCCGTCAGCGCGCCACCGATGGCCGTCCCGGCGAAACTGGAGACGGCGAAGAACGCAAAGAGGACGCCCACCTGCGTCATTCCCACATCGAACCGTCGCGTGAGGTAGAGAGCGAAGAAGGGATACAACAGGTATCCGCCCAGACGATCGATAAACGTCACGACCGTCAGAGTCCAGAATGGACGCGGATACTCGTCATAGGTTGCACGGAGCTTCGTTCGCTGCCGCTGGAAGAAGTTCATCGGGCTGCCAACTACCTGCTGAGGATGACGACTTGACCGCCCCATGATCCGGGTGCGGCCCTATGGGCGTCGTCCAGCCACGACACAACAACTGGCTGGGTCGACGCGCCGACGGGGGAAAAGAACGTCGATACGAGGTGAATTGCGTGAACGCTCTTTGATACCACAGGGGCGACGGTGTGTCCAGATTGAGGAAGTGCTCGCAGCATTGCCAATCCGTGGCCCCAGTCTCCCAGAACCCATTCCTTTGCCAGATCCCATCAGTCGGGAACGGATGGCCCTTCATCGTCATGGCGGACCATGTTACCGGGGAGGAGGCTATCGCGAAAAGGGGCAAGCGCTCTATTGGCTCATCATGGGGATTCCTCGCTCGCCGCCACACGGCGAGCTCCCTGGCCTGCCGCCTGCCTGCACCTGGCGCAGGCACAGGTGGGTAGGCGGAATGACATGAGTGCCAGGGGACGCGCGGACGCAAAGCCCTCACCCATGTGTCATTCCGAGCCCCCGAAGGGGGTGAGGAATCCCCGATGCGCGCCACGCGCAGACTTCATTCGGGTCGGAATGGCGGATCTTCGATGGCCTCTTCATTCGATAGGACGTCATTCCACCATGGCTGAGACTGCATTGATGGACGTCCGACAAGGTGGAACATATGAGAGTACGCTTTCCCCCCCTCCCTAGAATGGATCCAGCCTCCGCAGGAGACCCACGGAGGCTGGACTTCGTTGCCGTTCTACCTGACTTCCGTCGCTTGAGCTTTCCACTCCCCAGCGTGCGCCCGTGTCCCTGAATCCCGTGCGGCTTATCCGTTCAGGACGGTAAACCACTCGGGCACACGGGCGCCTGCCGCTTCAGCACTCGCTATGGCCGCAAGCGTAACACTTGCGACACCCTTCCTCGTTAACGAGTGCCGCTTCCCCACACTCCGGACAGAGATCCCCGACCTTCAACGCCAGCTGGCCAGAAGGAGTGTTCCCACTCTGGTAGAACGGCAACTCCGGCGTCTGACCGAGGTACTCGGCCAAGGATCGGGCCAACCCGTCCGGCAGAGAAAGCACACGATTGGGGCCAAAGCCGAGCGGCCGGCCGCCGCCGATCCCCGCCAACTGACGGACGATCTCCGCCAGTCGTTCGCGCGGGGTGACGGGCGAGGCCACCCGAAGAAGATAGGAGATGAGCCGGCCGATAGCTTCGGACACAGCGGCAGTCTCCGATCCTGCTTTGGCGCTGGTGATGAAAACTTCGAACGGCTGACTGCCGCCGTTCTGATTGATGGTCACAAAAGCCTTGCCCAACGGTGTGCTGATCTGATAGGTGCAACCGTCGAGGCGTTGCGGCCGTGGTTTCTTGCTTTCGTGCCAGATCTGAAGTTGAGTCGGCGTCGCGTCGGGCGCGAGTTTCTTGGCCGCGGTCTCGCTCGTCTCCAGCACCACCCGCTGCCGCGACCCGGTGACATATACCGTCAGCCCTTTGCAGCCGAGCTCCCAGGCGAGCATGTAGGCTCGGGAGACATCCTCCACGCTGGCGGTCTCGGGGAAGTTGCATGTCTTGCTTAGACTGTTGTCGACGAACGCCTGGAGCGAGGCCTGAATCCGGACGTGCTCTTCCGCCGTAATGTCCTGCGAAACGACGTACACATCTCTGAGTGTGGAGGGCAGGTCGACGATCTGGGCACACGACCCCTTCTCCATGACCTGGTCGATGGTTTTCTGGCGGGCATCCTCATTCAACCCGGCCTCGACAAGCGCCTGGTCGAAGAGCGGGCTGGTATAGGTCAGCCGCAGATCTTTGCCCTGATCGTCGACGTGCCGATAGTAGGCCAGGGCGAAAATCGGCTCGCAGCCGTAGCCCTCACACCCGGCGACCGTTGCGATCGTTCCGGTAGGGGCGATCGTGGTCTGGGCGGCATTGCGGATCCCGTGCCGGGTGATGCCATCCGTCACTTGCGACCAGTCGACCGCCGGTCGGGCGTAGTCGTGTTCGTAGGGCGCTACAGGCGTCGGCGGGGACCAGTTCAGGTCATTCGGATCATAGATGCTGCCTTCGATGGCCAGGAACGGACCTCGTTCGGTGGCCAACTCGATGCTGGTCAACATGCAGTGATAGCGGACGAATTCCATGACCTGAGCGGCGAACTCCTGGCCTTCAGGGCTTCCATAGCGCACGCCGACGTGCACCATCAGATCCGCCAAGCCCATGATGCCCAGACCGATGCGGCGGGCGCGCAGCGCAGCCTCACGCAATTGTGGCACGGCTGGAACATAGGCGTTGGCGGTAACGACGTTGTCGAGGAAGCGAGTGGCCTGGGCGACGCTCGTCCGCAGCATCTCCCAATCGACGGCGCCGTCGGGAGCGAAATGCTGCGCAAGGTTGATCGATCCGAGGCAGCAGTTCTCGTACGGTCCGAGCCACTGCTCTCCGCAGGGATTGGTGGCCTCGAGCTCGTAAAGATGTGGCACCGGGTTGCCCATATTCGCTGTGTCGAGGAACAACACTCCCGGTTCACCATTGTGATGCGCGTGCTCGACGATCAGATCAAAGATTTCGCGGGCGCGGACCGTCTCCACGATTTCGTGCGAACGAGGAGAGATGAGATTGTAGGTCTTGTCGTCGCGCACCGCGGCCATGAAAGCATCTGTCAGCCCGACAGAAATGTTGAAGTTCGTGATATGGTTTTCGTCTGTCTTGCAGGTGATGAAGTCGCGGATGTCGGGATGGTCGACACGCAGCACAGCCATGTTGGCTCCCCGCCGCGTCCCACCCTGGGCGATCTCGCCGAATGCTTTGTCGTACACGCGCAGAAAGCCGACCGGGCCGGTCGCCTTGCCGGCAGAAGACTCGACGACGGCGCCCTTCTCCCTGAGGCGGCTGAAGGCAAAGCCATTACCGCCGCCAGTCTGCTGAATCAAGGCCGCATCACGCAGCGTTTGGAAGATGCCAGCCGAGTCACGACCCATGTCGTCGGTGATCGGAAGGACGAAACATGCTGCCAACTGACCGAGGGGCGTTCCGCCGCCGGTGAAAGTCGGGGAGTTGGGGAAAAACCGCCGGCTGGCCATGAGTTCATAGAAGGTCTCGGCCGAATTCATCACATCGCCGCCCCACTCCGCCTCGGCCGCGGCCACGTGGTAGGCGACTCGCCAGAACATCTCTTCCGGCGTCTCGGTGGGCAGACCGTTTTTGTCCCTACGGATGTAGCGCTTGGAGAGCACCGTCCTGGCGTTCTCGCTCAGGTCGACCTTTCTGGCAGAATCCGGAAGAGGAGGCCGCGCATCCTGCGCGTGGTCTTCAGTTACCCTGACGGGTTTCTTGGCAACATCTAGCATGGCCCACCTCTCCGGCTTACCCCAACAAGGAGTCCCAGTCCTGATTCCACACCGTTCTGATCTCAGCCTCAGATTGCCGGATTCGATTTACGGGAAGGACTCGTCTCGCACTTGTGTGCACCCCAGAGTCGTTGAGTCCCGCCCGCGCGACCCGTTCCGGCAGGCGTGGCTTCCTCAAACCTCCAATAGCTGATCGATCTCGGTACGCAGGGCACGCAGATCGTCTAGACCAAGATAGACGATTGCGTAGCGGATGTAGGCGATGTGATCGAGTTCTTTGAGTCCGGCGATCACCATGTCACCTACGACGCGGGACGAGACTTCCGATTTCCCCATAGCCTGAAGTCTCGCTTCGACTTCGCCGACGAGGCGGTCGATATCTTCCGCCGGCACGGGGCGCTTGGCGCAGGCAATCCGAACGCCGCGCGCCAACTTCTCCCGATCAAACTCTTCGCGCATTCCATCTTGTTTGACGATCATGGGTGTTGCGAGTACCGCCCGCTCGTAGGTGCTGAAGCGTTTCTTGCAGTTTTGGCAGACGCGTCGGCGCCGGATTGCGCCTCGGCTGTCGTGCGAGGTGTCGATTACGCGGGTCTGATCATTGCCACAATGCGGACACTGCATCCAGGACACCTACTTGACGCACGCCTGTTCGGCGCCAGATCTAGGTCATTGATAGTGGTTCCCCCCGATATCTTCGGGGGACAACATCATAGCACAGCGGCAAGAACGGGTGCAAGCCGCGAGGCCACCGCGAGCCTTAAAGAATTCTAGTACGTTGGTCCCACCCGGTCCTCCGAGGGTCTGTCGAGGTCACGAGCAGGTCTCCGGGCGGTCTCCGGACGCCCTGAACGCTCGATTGGGGGCATGTTGCAGGGACCATGGGCCGGCCCCGGGACTCGATAGGCTCCCGGAGCCTACGAGGCTCCGGGAGCCTATGACTCTCCAATCTGTCGGACGCTCGGCTGGATGCGATTGCGTCCCTCACCCCCTCCCCCCTCTCCGCCGGATGAAAGGCGAAGAGCGGAATAATGGCTTGTTGACGGAAGGGCGGGAGCTGTGCTCCCGCCCTTCCGTCAACAAGCCATTACCCAACTGTTGGACGCATCACGCACACGTGCAGGGCGCGCAGGACCGGCGCCGGGAGGAGGGGACCAGCGCCGGTCCACGCCCAATCCAACCCGCGTACGGGCCGGGAAACAGCCACAGGCTCGGCAGGAAGGCCCCAGCCCTGGCTGCCACGGACAACGAAACTAGCGCCGACGCAAGAACGCCGGGATGTCCAGATCGTTGTAGTCGAACGCCCGCGGTTGGAACTCCTCGGGAGCCGCTTCCGGTCGAGCCGCCGACTGGGATGCCTCTGCGCGAGCCGACACCCGCCGCGTAGCCCGCATCACCCCGGCCGTCCGCTCGAACCCAGTGGCGATGACTGTGATACGCAGCTCGTCTCCGATATTCGGATCGATCACCGCGCCGAAGATCAGATTGACATCCGGATGCGCCGTTTCCTTGATGATCGCCGCGGCCTGGTTGACCTCGAACAGGCTGAGGTCCGGGCCGCCGGTGACATTGAACAGGATGCCGCGAGCTCCGTCGATGGTGATGTCCAGCAGGTGGCTCGAAATCGCCTGTTCGGCCGCCTCCCTGGCTCGGTCCTCCCCCGAGGCGCGGCCGACCGCCATCAAGGCCGCCCCACCCTCGGCCATGATCGTCCGCACATCGGCGAAGTCCAGGTTGATCAACCCCGGGACAGTGATCAGCTCGCTGATACCCTGGATGCCCTGGCGCAAGACGTCGTCGGCGAGTTTGAATGCGTCGTGCAGGCTGGCGCGCTTGTCGGCCAGCTGCAGCAACCGGTCGTTGGGGATGACGATCAAGGTGTCGACTTGCTCCTTGAGCTTGGTGATCCCCGACTCGGCCGTCTGGGCGCGCTTGGCGCCTTCGAAGGTGAACGGCCGGGTGACCACGCCGATGGTCAACGCGCCGACTTCTTTGGCCACCTGGGCCAGGATCGGCGCAGCGCCGGTTCCCGTGCCACCGCCGATGCCGGCAGCGATGAAGACCATGTCGCTGCCCTTGAGGACCTCGTAGAGCTCCTCGGCAGACTCCTCGGCCGCCTTCTGACCGATCTCGGGGTTGCCTCCGGCCCCCAGGCCGCGCGTCGACTTATCGCCGATGCGGACGCGCTTCGGAGCATTCGATAGCAGGAGGGCCTGGGCGTCTGTATTGATGGCGATGAACTCGATCCCCGACAGACTCTCTTCGATCATGCGGTTGACCGCGTTGCTGCCTCCGCCGCCAATTCCGACGACCTTGATCCTCGCGAACGACTCCATCTGTGGGTTTGGGTACATGTCGTGCCTCCTCCTCAAGATATGGTCTTCCAGCTTCCCCTTCGATCTCGCCGATGGCTATCCCGGTAGCAGTCGGCGGAAGAAATCTGCGGCGCGGCCCAGATCGAGCTGCCGCCACGACAGCCCCAGAACCCCGCGCCCGTCGATCGCGGTTTGCTCTTCCATCATGCGGGCCCAATGCAACAACCCGACGCTGGCCGAAAAGCAGGGCGACCGAAGTTGGTCGACCAGGCCGCGTAGCTCGCCCGGTGCCGCCAGACGCACCGGAAGACGCAGGACGGATGAAGCCTCCTCACGGATCTCCGGCAACAGGCTTGTCCCACCCGTCAACACCATCCCCGCCGGAAGAAGCCCGTCGTACCCGGAGCGCTTAATCTCCTGGCGAACCAGGCCGAAGATCTCTTCCACTCGCGGTTCAACGATCGAGGCCAACTCAGCCCGCCGGATCTCGATCGACTTCTCGACGCCGAACGGCCGGACGGCGAAGGCCTGCCCATCATCGGCGCCGCTGGCTCTGGCACGCCCATGACGAATCTTGACCGACTCGGCGGTCTCCAACGGCAGGTGCAGCCCCTGAGCGATGTCACTCGTCAGGTGGTCGCCTCCGACGGGGATCACAGCCGTGTGCCAGACGGCGCCTTCGATGTAGATGGCGATGTCACACGTTCCTGCCCCGATGTCGCAGACGAGGACGCCCATCTCGCGCTCGGTCTCGGTCAACACGACCTCTCCCGAAGCGAGCGGCCCCAGCACCCAGCCGTCGACGGCCACACCGGCGGCTTCGATGGCCTTCTCTAGATTTCGCAGCGCAGTCGCCGGGGCTGTGACGATGTGCGCCTCGACTTCGAGCCGGTAGCCGTGCATTCCGATCGGGGCCTTAATCCCATCCTGCCCGTCGATCACGTATCCGCGTGGGATGACATGCACAATCTGGCGGTTATAGGGGACGGCGATCGAGCGGGCCGCCTCAAGCGCCCTGGCGACATCGTCAGGACCGATCGTCCTTCCGGAAACGCCCGACATCCCCTTGCTGTTGAGCGAGGCGACCTGCCCTCCGGAGAGGCTGACCAGCGCTGACGAAATCTCGTAGCCGGAGGTACGCTCGGCCTTGTCTTTGGCGACCTCAACCGCCTTGGCCACACCTTCAAGGTTGACCACGCCGCCTTTGCGCATCCCTTGCGCCTGGGCCATACCGACGCCGATCACCCGCAATCTTTGGTCCTCGTCGACATGCGCCACGAGCGCGCAGACTTTGCTCGTGCCGATGTCGAGACCGACAAAGATGGGCTGATCGGTGCCGATGATCCCAACCACTCGAGCTACCTCACCATTCGGTAATAGGGCGTAGCCGTGTCCGCCACACTGATGAGCGCCGCCGAGATCCCGCGTTGGGCCAGATCGTCGACGATGCCCCGGTACAATCGCACTTTGAGCAGCATGTCCCCGCCGAACCCAAACACGGCGGTCCACCCGCGCGGGTCGTCGAAGTTCAGGCCCTTGATCGGGTCGTAGTTCAGAGCTTCCGCCTCGGGCAATTGGGCGCTCAGCGCTGTTGCTGCGACCAACACATCAGGCGAAATCGCCGTCGCCAGCGGATCCTGGGTGATATTCAACACGGGCTCCTGAGCGGTCACCTGAACCAGACCCGGCCACTCCCCGTGTTGCAAGAATGCGACCCCGTCCCTGCTCAGCCACCACTTGCGCCCCCCGTCGTTCCAGGCCACGAGCGGCTCACGCTCTTCAATCTGAATCTCGACCTGGTTCGGCCAACCTACGGAGACCTTGGCGGTGGCGATCTCTGAGTGGGCGGTCAGCCTCCCGGCGATCTCCTTGGGGTCGATCATGAAGCTCGGCATCCCTTGGGTCAGGGCGAGCGACCTCACCTGGGCCGGCGTGAGCATCTTATTCCCCAGAACCGAAGCTTCGGCCGTGATCAATCCGGGCGAGCGCAGCAGGTGGGTCAGGATCCAGATCGTTCCCAGCAGCAGCCCGGCCGAGAGCAAACGCGGCCCTGGTCGGATGATCGGAATCGCCGGCAATCGAATCTCGGCGCCCAATTCGACCGGCAGGGCCAGGTCATAACGGCGGCGCAGGGTCTTCCGTCGCTTGGGCTTGGCCCGCCGCAGTCGAGGCGGGGCCTCGACGTCGGATACCTGGCGCGCCCGCCGGGAACGAGCCCTCTCGGCTCGTGTTCGGGCAACGCCCAGTGCCCGCTCGTCCACGCTCATGATCCAGCCTCGTATGAGCGCGTCAACCTGGCTTTCTGTCCATGGCGCTCGAAGGCCAGATCGACCAGCCGATCCAGCAGCGACGGGTACGGCAAGCCGCTGGCTTCCCATAATTTCGGGTACATGCTGATCTTGGTGAATCCCGGAATGGTGTTGGCCTCATTGACGTAGACTTGACCCGTCGAGCGCTCGAGCAGGAAGTCGACCCTGGCCATCCCTGCCCCGTCGAAAGCCAGGAACGTTTCAACCGCCAGCCGACGTGCTTCGTCGGCGGTTTCGGGCGGGATCGGCGCCGGGATGATCAACTCCGAGCGGTCGTCGATGTACTTCGCTCGATACGAATAGAATTCGTCGCTGGGGATGACCTCGCCCGGGACAGATGCCTCGGGTGCTTCATTCCCCAGGACGCTGACTTCGATTTCGCGCGCCTCCAGGCCGCGCTCGATGAGCACGCGTCGATCGTAGCGAGCTGCGTCCATGAGGCCTTCAAGCAGGTCCGACCGGTTGCGCACTTTGCTGACCCCGACGGATGATCCCAGATTGGCAGGTTTCACGAACAAGGGGTACTCCGCCACAGACTCGGCCTTGTCGATCGCCGTGTCGATGTCGCTCGTGATCTCGGACGAGAGCACCACAACCGATTCAACCGTCGGGATGGCATGCGCGTCCATCAGCATTTTGAATAGCCCTTTGTCCATCGCCACCGACGAGGCGAGGACACCGGCCCCGATATAGGGAACCTCCGCCATCTCGAACAGGCCCTGGATCGTCCCGTCCTCTCCGAATGTCCCGTGCAGCAGAGGGAAGACGACATCCAATTGGCCGAGGATCTCGAGCGGAGCGCCGGCGCTCCATTTGTACAGATTGGATTGCCCTGGCTCGCCCAACATGGCCACGCGCTCGAAGCCCTGCAATTGCCGGCTGGCGAGTGCCTCAAGGATCCGTTCCCCGGCGTACCAGTAACCTTCATGCGAGATGCCGATCGTGACGACTTCATACCTGGTCCTGTCGAGCGCCTTCAGCACCGATCGGGCGGACATGAGGGAGACCTCGTGTTCGCCGGATCTGCCGCCGAAGATCACGCCCAGGCGGATCTTGCCGGTCACCCCTCGCTCTCCTCAGCATCAGGCTCCGGCGCCTCGCCCTCCCAGTCACCAAGCTTCTCGACCTCCAGTTCCAACTCGATCCCGAACTTCTTGGCCACAGCCTCTCGGGCTTTGTCAGTCAGGGCCAGGACATCGGAGGCCTTGGCCCGGCCGCGGTTGATGAAGAAGTTGGCGTGCACATGGCTGATCTCCGCCTGACCCTGGCGCAGCCCTTTGAGGCCGCAGGCCTCGATCAACCGTCCGGCGTAGTCGTCCGGAGGGTTCTTGAACATCGATCCCCAACTGGCTCCGGGCGGCTGCGTCTCCTGGCGGTATTCCACGAAAGCCGCCATCTTGGCGCCCGTCTGACGGACGGATGATTCCTCCAGACGGAAGGTCGCCGAAAGGACGACAACCTCGCCAGGGTGCGACTTGAACCAACTGGCGCGATATCCGTATCCTAGGCGATCCACGGACCACGATTCGATCGAACCGTTGCGTTGCAAGATCTCGGCCACCTTGAGAACGTCGGCGACCTGTCCCCCGTGCGCGCCTGAGTTGCCGACCACCGCCCCTCCGACCGTCCCGGGGATGCTGGCGGTCCACTCCAGACCAGTCCAGCCGCGCTCGACCGATCTGCGACCGATCCCTCCCAGCGACGCGCCGGATTCGCACCACACTTGCGGCCCGTCATTGGCTTCTTCGAAGCGCACCTCGCGCGCCTGATTGATGAGCACCACGCCTCTGAAGCCGGCGTCGGCCACGAGCACATTCGAGCCTCCGCCCAGAACCCGGAATTCGAGACCGGACTCCCACAACAATCCGGCGGCCTGAGACAGCTCACGCGATGAGCGAACCAGCAACAGGTAGTCGGCCGGACCACCGATGCGCGCCGAAGTGAAGCGCGAGAGCATGGCGCCTCTCTGGACCCGGATACCGAAGACCCGTCGCAGGGACTCGATGCGATCGGGGGAGATACCGGTCATGATCATAGACGCCGGACGCGATTGATCAGACGCACAACAACCTCCGGCTCGGGCATCTCGCTCACCAGCTGCGTCACCGGGGCCAACTGCTCGCGCGTCGCCGCCCTCTTGGCTGCCAGCCTGAGCCTCAGTTCCATCTTTCTGTCCTGTTCGAACATGCGTTGATTGTCCTTAGCCATTTGCCTCGTCCTCCTTCCGTTGCTTGAGCGCCTCCAGCAGATCCTTCCCCACCAAATTGCCGTCACCGGCGCTCAACGTCACGACGACCGAACCCGGACCGACGACCGCCTCCAGCGCAGCCGCGGCTTGCTTCAAGTCGGGGATGAAACGGACGTCGTGGTGGGACACATTCTTGGCGACCAGTTCGCCGGTCATCGAAGGATCCGGCGCTTCGCGCGAGGCGAAGATCTCGGTCACGATCACATGATCGGCGTCGCCGAACGCGCCGCCAAACTCCTGAAGGAATGCCCTCGCCCGCGAAAAAGTGTGAGGTTGGAAAACCGCCCACACATCGGCCTCTGGGAAGAGGGATCTGGCGGCGGACAGAGTCGCCTTGATCTCGGTCGGGTGGTGGGCGTAGTCGTCGATCACCGTCACCCCACCGGCGACGCCCAATGTCTCGAATCGCCGCTGCGTTCCGTGGAAATCGGAGATGGCACCCTGAATTGTCGAGAAGTCCACCCCGCAGCGGTCGGCGGTGGCGATGGCGGCCAGCGCATTGCGCACGTTGTGTATCCCCGGAAGTCGTGTTCGGACCAGACCGGTAACCTCCCCGCCCCGCAGAACAAGGAAGTCCGACCCACCGGCGTGGTTGGGTCTGATCTCCTCGGCGCGCCAGTCCGCTTCTTTCATCAGGCCGTAGCTGATTCGATCCAGACCCGGACGGGTGAGCGCGGCCGCATTGGGATCATCCCGGCACACGATCAGGGCTTCACTCGCCTGGTCGACAAAGGCCCGGAAGGCCTCAAGGTATTCGGCCGGTGTCGGGAACAGATCCGGATGATCATGCTCAATGCTGGTGACGACGGCGATGGCCGGGTGCAATCCGAGGAAGGCCCGATCGTACTCGTCAGCCTCGATGACGAACTCCGCCCCGCTCCCGGAGCGAGCGTTGGTTCCGAAATCCGACAGCATGCCGCCGACGATGAAGCTCGGCACTCGCCCACCGCGATCGAGAAGCCAGGCGATCAACCCGGTGGTGGTTGTCTTCCCGTGCGTCCCGGCGACGCCAATGGTGCGCGATCCGGCGGTCAGCTCGCCGAGGAAGGCATTCCGGCGCAAGACCGGGATGCCGCGCCTGCCCGCCTCCATGACCTCGGGATTCGAGGCCGGGATGGCGGATGAAATCACCACGACATCGGCATCGTCCACATTCTCTGCGCGGTGGCCGTACACGATCTTCACGCCGGCGCGCTCCAGAGTCTCGGCGTACACCGAGGAAGCCAGATCCGAACCGGTCACGGCCTCGCCTCGCTCGTGCAACACCTGTGCGATCGCCGACATCCCTGCTCCTGCAATACCCACCAGATGCACCCTTCTCATACGAACACGACGATGATGAAGATAAACACAACACCGACGGCGAAGTAGACCTGCGGAACGGGCAGGACCGTCGGCGGCAGATACTTGACCACTGCTTCGATCTGAAGGGCCAGATCGGAACCCTCGGGCGGTTGGATAATGAGATTCGTCGGGTAACCCGATTGGTGGAGGTAGTACCAGATCGATCCAACCAGCAGATAACCGTTGAGCGCGCCGAGCACCAACCCAAGCAAGATCTCCTCGATACGTTCACGGGCGAGTTTTGGCTGCAGGGCGCGCAGATTCGGAGTCTGATATCCGAAGAACGCCAGCATGATCAGGACGACGGCCCGCACGGTGAACTGCGTACTTGGAGGCTGCAGGAACATGGCGGCACGATAGGGCTCGATGTAGGTCTCCAGGATGGCATTCAGAAACAGGCCGAGGATGACGGCGCTGGTCACGAGCAATTCCTTGGCCCAGCCGCGCATGGCGCCGATCACGGCGAAGAGTACGACAAACAGTCCGCATAGGACGACGAGGCTAATCATTCGTCGCACCTTGACTGCGTGCCAGAATTTCGACCTCGCGAGCGATCGCCCGGGCCGCGTCCGGACGGGCAAGCGCCTGCGCCGCACGCGACATCTCCGCCAACCGCCGCGGATCGGAAAGCAGAGCACTCACCGTCGGCAGCAGCGACTGGCTCAATGCCTCGTCGGCCACAATCACGGCCGCGCCGTGCGATTTGAGGTATTCCGCATTGACCTTCTGGTAGCGCCACGCATGTGGGTATGGAACGAGAACGGCCGGCAATCCGAACAGTGGCAGCTCGCCGAGTGTCGAGGCGCCGGCGCGAGCGACCGCCAGATCGGCTGAGGCCAGCGCCGCGCCCATCTCGTCGTGCAGGTAGGCGAAGGGGTGGTACCGCGCTTGTTGCGCCGTGGACAGGCCGGCCTGAATCGGAGCGGCCTTCGGCCAGTCGAGCTCGCCGATAATGTGGACGAGTTGGGCGCGATCGAGATAGTCGGGCAGCTTGTCCCAGATGGCGTGATTGATCGAGCGAGCGCCACGGGAGCCGCCGAAGGCCAGGAGCACGGGCTGGTCTACAGCCAGCCCGAGGGAGCGGCGGGCGTCGGCCTGCTCCATCGTGCGCAGCTCAGGGCGCGTCGGATAGCCCGTGACCCGGACGCGCTTCCGGGCCGGGAGGTAGCGGCGGGTCTCTTCGGCGGTGACGGCGACGACGTCCGCAAGCCAGCTGGCCAAGCGCAACGCCAGACCGGGCTCGATGTCAGGCACATACACCGCCTTGGGGGTTCTCCCGCTCGCCAGCGATACCGGCACGCCGACGTAGCCCCCGGTGAGCAAGATGACGTCAGGTTGGTAGCGGCGGATAATGCGGCACGAGGCGCGGAACCCCTGCGTGAGTCGCAGCAGGTTCATCGGCAAGCGCCTCGCGCCAACTCCGTGGACACCGGCGGCGGGAATGCTCTCAAGGGCGATGTTGGCGCGTTTCACGAGCGACGCTTCCATGCCTCCCTCCGAGCCGACCCAGAGCACTTCAGCCCTCGCGCCGAGCGCTGCGACGACCGCCAAGGCGGGATACACGCCGCCGCCGGTGCCGCCAGCCGATACCAATAGTCGTAACATGTCCCTCCAGGTTCTTTTCCAGCGTAGGCCGACGGACGCTCCTGGATATATTCAACAGAAGGCCGACGGCCGTCAGGCATGTCACGAGGCTTGACCCCCCGTAACTGAACAATGGAAGGGCGTTCCCGGCGAACGGAAGCAGCCCAAGCAGGACTGCCATATTCACCAGGGCTTCAACGCCGATCCAGAATGTGATCCCGCCGCCGAGCAACATCCCCAGCCGGTCGGGTGACTCGGCGGCGATGCGAAATCCCCGCCAGAGAAAAAGGCAGAACAAGACCAGGACGGCTAGCGCGCCGATGAGCCCGAGCTCCTCGCCGATGACGGCGTAGATGCTGTCTGTGTGCGGGGCGGGAAGCAGGCCGAATTTCTCCTGGCTGGCGCCAAGCCCGCGACCCAGGATCCCGCCGGAGTAGAAGGCTTGCAGCGAACGCTGGACGTGATAGGAAGCCTTTTCGATGTCGACCAACCCGGCGAGATAGTCGGCCCATCGCTGTCGTCCGGTCGTTGTCACACGAACAAGAAGGAACCCGAACAGTCCGCTGCCGAGGGTAACCAGGATCGACTGCGAGGCCCTGGCTCCGGCGAGGTAGAACATCACCAGGGCCACAACCCCGACGGTCAGCACGGCGCTCAAGTCGGGTTGGAGCAGGATCAGGCCGCCGACGATCCCGATGATCACCATCAACGGGAGGAAGCCGTATCCCCACTCCGCAATGCGGTCTCCCTTGGACTCCATCCACACCGCCAGGTAGATGATCACGATCAGTTTGGCCATCTCCGATGGCTGGACCGAACCTTCCAGGAACGAACGTCGCGGCTCGCTGCCGGCATTGAGCAACAGGACGGCCAGAAGGGTGAGCATGGCCACGATGATCATCGGCAGCGCCAGGCCCTTGATCCATCGCAACGGGAAACGATAGGCAGCGGCGCAGACAAACAGGCCGATCAGCAAGTTGATGACCTGCCGGCGGAACAAGGCACTTGGATCGTGAGTCAGACGCCACGACACATCCCAACTGGCGGAGTAGACCATGACCAATCCGAAGGCGAGCATGATCCCTGTCAAGAGGAGCAGCCATGGATCAGCCCCCATCGTCCGGACTTGCTTGCGGATGACGGCTCGCATGCGATCGCCGGTGGTCACGGCTTGACTGGTCACAGCGCGTTCACCAATTCGCGGAACTTCTCCCCGCGCGCTTCGAAATCCCTAAACTCGTCGAAACTCGTGCCGCCTGGCGCCAGCAGAACAACATCCCCCGCTTCAGCCACACGCGCGGCGGCTCGCACCGCCGACTCCAGATCCGGTGCTCGATCGAGCGTCAGCGGTCGGGATGCGGGAGCGTGCGCCTTGACCGCGGTCTCGACCTTGTCGGCTGCCTCACCGAAGACCACCAGATGATCGACCCGCTCGACGATGAGAGCAGCCAATCGGTCCCAGGGAAGATCCTTGTCGCGACCGCCGGCGAGCAGGACCAGCGGTTGATCGAAGGATTGAATAGCGGCAATGGCCCGCTCGGGCGCAGTGGCGATGGAGTCATTTACCCATTCAACGCCGCCCACCTGCCTGACCCGCTCGAGACGGTGTGGAAGGCCGGTGAAACTCCGAATGCCCGCCTCGAGCGCGTCCGACGAGAGGCCGGTCGCCGCGCCGATGGCGCAGGCAGCCAATACGTTGAGCAAATTGTGTCGACCGCGCAGCCGTACGGCATCGATCTTGCAGATCGTGATCGTGCGTCCATCCCAGTGCACGCGGATGGAATCGCCGTCCAGATAGGCGCCTTCCCGGTCTTCGAGTGACCACCCGAAGCCGACCAGCCGTCCGCGAACGTCTTTGCGGAGCGCCCATGCTGCCGGGTCTTCGCTACCGAGGACGGCAACATCCTCAGGCTCCTGGAATTCGAGGATGCAGCGCTTGGCGGCGATGTAGGCCTGCATGGTCCCGTGGCGGTCAAGATGGTTGGGCGTGATGTTGAGGACAGCCGCGATGTGTGGACTGAGCGTCATCAACTCCAATTGGAAGGAGGAAAGCTCGATCACAACCAGATCATTCGACTGGATCCGGTCCACATCGGCGATCAACGGCCGCCCGATGTTGCCGCCGACCCAGACTTTGCGTCCCAGCCGTTCGAAGCTCGCTTCGGCCATCCGGCCGACGAGCGCGGTCACGGTGGATTTGCCGGCGGAGCCGGTGATCCCGATCGAGGGCGCCAAGGATGTTTCAAGGAAGAGTTGCGCGTCGTTAGTGACGCGGATCCCTTTCTCCCGCGCCTGCTCTGCCAGCGGCAGCCCGGCGGGCACCCCGCCGGAAAGGCATAACAGGTCGGCGCCCTCGATCAACTCTGGCGGGTGGCTGCCGAAGACGAACCTCAGGTCGAGGTCCTCGAGCTCCTGAGTGGAATCAGCGACTTCGGTTGCCGTCTTGACATCGCTCACGGTGACTTCGGCTCCGTGCTCAGCCAGGTAGCGCGCCAGGGCCTTGCCCTGGCGGGCTAGGCCGAGCACAACCACCCGCATCCCCGCCCAATCGGCCAACTCGCCTCCATCAAGCAGCCCGACCGTCCAGGGCCGGCATGGCAGCCCGGCGAGGTTTCGGCCGCTCAGCCTTGGTTTCTCCTGCTTCGTCGTTCAGGTCCAGCGTGAGTTGCTTCGCCGGAGCGCCCTTCCCGTTGGTCTTCTCGTCCTCGATCCCGACAAGAAAATGGTGCGGCAGGACGGAGCGGGCCGGGCGGACCTGGATGCCTCCGATGACGCCATCGGCTTGCGCCGTGGTCGGATGGACCATGCACAGCGTCGGAGCGCGGCCGTATTTCTCCGCGTAGAAAGCCACGGCGCGCTTGATCTTCTCGTCGGTCGAACGCGCACTGTCATCGAACCAGAGCATGCCAATGTCCATATCAGCTCCCTTTCAGCATCGCCAGCGCCACGCCCACCATGGCCGCCAATAGCCCGACGAGCCAGAAGCGCTGCACGACCTGCGTTTCACTCCATCCAATGAGTTCGAAGTGGTGTTGGAGCGGCGCCATCTTGAACAGGCGCCGGCCTTTCGTCACACGGAAGTAGGCGATCTGCAGAATGTCGCTCATGGTCACACTGACCGGGATGATGGCGATCACGGGCAGCAAGGCCCATTGGCCGGTCATCAATGCCACGACCGCCAGGGTGGCGCCGAGGGCAAGCGACCCGGTGTCTCCCATAAACAACTCGGCCGGGTACACGTTGTACCAAAGGAAGGCGAACAGAGCACCGACCACAGTGAAGCAGAACCGCACCAAGAAGATCTGCCCTTGCATCGCGGCGATGGCGCCGTAAGCGGCGAAGGCCGTCGCCGCGATCAATCCCGCCAATCCATCCAAGCCGTCGGTCAGATTCACGGCGTTGCTCGTCGCCACGATCACAAACATGGCAATCGGTACGTACCAGATCCCAAGCTCGATTTCCTCGGGATAGTTCGGCAGATACAGTTCGGGTGCCTGCAGGACGTATTTCAAGACCAGGCCGGCAGCGAGCGCGATCAGCACCTGCCACAGGAACTTCCAGCGGGCGCGCATCCCTTGACCGCGCGCCTTGCCCCGGATCCCCTGCCAATCGTCCAGCGCGCCCAGCGTAGCGAAGGCGACCATGATCAGCATGGGAAAGATGATCGAGCGACCGATGACGGTCAGCTCGCTCAAGATCGAGACCAGATTCAGAACAGCCGTGATCAGCACCACCGACGAGACGAACAACCAGCCCCCCATCGTCGGCGTTCCCAGCTTGGCGATGTGACGTTGCGGACCCTCAATGCGAATCTGTTTTCCGATCTTGAGAATCCGCAGGATCTGAATCATCGGACCGCCCCAGATGACGGTCAGCACAAAAGCGATGCCTCCCAATGAGAGGGCGGCGGCGGTTGAGCTCACTCGTCCTCTCCAAGCGCGGCCACCAGGTCTTCCATATGCAGCGCCCGCGAGCCTTTGATTAGGACCACGTCGCCACTTCCGACGCGTCCGCGCAGGAATTCGGTCGTCTCGGCGACGTCCGCCAATTGAGTGACAGCCGCCGGCTGAAGCCCGGCCCGCAATGCTTCGTCGGCGATCCAGCGGGCCCGCTCGCCGACGGTCACCAGCTCATCGACGACTTCGGCAGCGCGGACCCCGACCATGCGGTGACCGCGCTCCTCGAATTCGCCTAACTCGAGCATGTCGCCCAGCACTGCGATCCGTCGACCCTCAAGCTCGGCCAGCAGGTTGAGGGCGGCGATCATCGACGTCGGGGCAGCGTTGTAGGTGTCGTCGAGCAGCAGGCTGCCCCCCGGTCCAGGTACGGCGAACAGGCGGAGCTGGCTCTGCCCGCCTTGAAGTCCGGCGACGATCTCTTCCCAGGTCAGCCCGTCCACCAGACCAACGGCTGAGGCCCGCAATGCCGTGTGAACCGAATGCCGCCCCAGCAGCGGGACACGGACGTGGATGGCATCTCCCTCGTAGTGCATGACAAATCGAACTCCGCCCAACCCAAGCCCCTCGATTTCATCCGCCCAAAGGTCGGCCTCGGAGGTCAGGCCGTAGTAGAAGATCTCCGCCTGAGTGCGGTCGGCCATCCGACGGACCAGCGGCTCATCGTGGTTCAAGACGGCCGTGCCGTCCGGCGCCGGCGGCAGGGCTTCGACGAGCTCCGACTTCCCGCTGAAGATGGCCTCCATGCTCCCGGCTCGCTCGAGGTGAACCTGACTGATGTTGGTGATCACCCCGATCTGCGGCCGGGCCCACTCGCACAACAAGGCGATTTCCCCGGGCACGTAGAAACCCATCTCGAGTACGGCCCGCTCGTGAGACTTTCTCAGCCGAAGCAAGGTGAGCGGAAGACCGATCTCGTTGTTCAGATTCCCCGGGCTGCGCAACGTGCGATAGCGTCGCGCCAGAACCGCAGCCACCAACTCTTTGGTTGTCGACTTCCCCACGCTGCCCGTGATGCCGATCACCCGCAGATCCAGTTTGCCCCGCCAGAAGGCCGCGGCTCGCTGCATCGCCTCCAGTGAGTTCTCCACTCGCAGGCACAAGGGGAAGCGCAGGTTTGTGAGCTGTTCGTCGCTCGGCGTCCGGCGCAGGTCGAGCACGGATGTGCCTTCGGGTGGATCCTTATCGACGATCGCCACCAACGCACCTCGCTCGAAAGCCTGCTGGAGAAACTCATGCCCGTCGACCCGCTCTCCGGGCAAGGCAATGAAGAGCGATCCCTGATCCACCTGCCGCGAATCGATATGCACATCCATGAGGCGAAAGTTCACGGATGTGGCGTCTCGATTGCAGATGGCCTCGATGACGACGCCGAGCGTCAGCATGCCGGCCAGTTCTTCTCTATCCACCACCGGCCAACTCCATCCGCACCGGGTCGGGCGGGATGTTCATCATGACAACGAGCCGTTTGACCACGTCCTGGAACACCGGCGCGGCGACCACCGAGCCCCAGGGTGAGTTCTGCGGTTTATCGATGCGAACGTACACTACGAACTGCGGGTCGGGGATCGGACCCCAACCAATAAAGGAAGCGATGGTCCACTTCGGGTCGTAGCCGAACTCCCCGGGAACTTGAGCCGTCCCAGTCTTGCCGGCCAACCGATAACCCGGGACGCTGGCGTTGCTCGTCTCATCACCCAGTGATTGCGCCAACATGTCCGTGAGCACCTCGGCCGTCTCCGACTTGATCGGCTTGCCCAGGACCGTGGGCTTCGGCCAGTACACACCCTGCGGACCGACGACCTCTCGGACGAGATGTGGTTGGATCATCACGCCCCGGTTGGCGACAGCACCGACGGCTGCCATCAATTGAACAGGCGTCACCGACACACCCTGCCCGAAAGAGTTTGTCCCTAGATCGGACTCCGTCCAGTCCTCGTTGCGAGGTGTGCGCAGACCGCCTTGCACTTCCCCCGCCAGGTCAACCCCGGTCAGTTGCCCAATCCCAAAGGCGTTCAGGTAGCCGTACAACAATCCGGCGCCGAGTTTCTGAGACCCGACATAGGCCAGGCAGACATTCAGCGAATGCTCCATGCAGCCGATCATCGTTTGCGGACCCCAGGCATTCCCGTCCCAGTTCCGGATGACGTTGCCACCGACTTCGATTTCGCCGGTGTCGATGTACACGTCATCCGGCTGGACCACGCTGGAGTCGAGTGCGCCCGCCATCACCAGGACCTTGAACGTCGAGCCCGGTTCGTACTGCCCCGATGCGGCGGGGCTGATCACGGCTTCCTTCGCCTGTTCCTTCTCCAACCATGGCTCATAAGCTGTCGGATCGAGGGTCGGGTATGCGGCCATGGCCAGGATCTCACCGGTGTGCGGATCCATGACAATCACCTGTCCGCTCTCCGCCTGGGAAGTTTCGATCGCTTTCTCCAGGGCCGTCTCGACCATCTGCTGGATGTTGACGTCGATCGACAGGACCAGGTTGACCCCCGCGGGCGGATCGGGTTGGAGCCGCGCATCGGGCGGGATGAGGGGTCTCTCAATCGTGATCGGTTTCCCGGCGAGCCATTCGTCGTAGAAACCCTCGATCCCGAAGAAGCCCTTCCCCTCCTGGTTGACAATTCCCAACACGTGGCCGAGAAGCGACCCGGTCGGATAGATCCGCTTCGGCGCCGCCACCAGAGAGAGACCGCTCAGATCAAGCCCACTCCCCGTCACCATGAACCCTCTGATCACGTCGGCGGTGGCCTCATCAATGCTGATCGGCCAGGTCTTGCCGTCCGATTCAGGGCGGGTCAGGCGGATCCGCAGTTGACCCTCGGAGGCATAGTCGCGATCGAGCTGAGCCTGGACGTTCTCGGGGTCGATCGAGAGCAGCGTGGATACGACCTTCGGGATCGCCTGAATGCTCTCAGGTGTGAGCTGGCGGAGCTCGACTTCCAGGTAGTACATGGTCGAATTGGCCGCCAGCAGTTTCCCGTTCCGGTCGTAGATCAACCCTCGATCCGGTATGACTCGCTCAAGGCGACCGGCCGATGAGCTGCCCAGGTCCTTGAAGACGGGAGCATACGGGCCAAACTGGACCCGGACGAGTTGGACCACCATCCCGCCGGCGACCAAAGCCATGCCCAGGAGTACAAGCCGAATTCGGGTGCCGGGATTGGCGAACTCATTCATGGGTGGCTGTCGCTCCCACCGACAAGGCGGGAAAGCCATGCGCCCAGAGTTTCGGTATAGGCCGGCGAGAGTCCAGTCGGGCCGGGCTCGAGTGAGCCGAGCGGCCTCGGGGCGACGAACGCCGGCTGGGGTGTGTAGCCGTCGACCTCGATGTAGTCGATGTCATCTGGCCCGGCGGGCTTGAACCCGAGGGATGCGGCTCGTTCGAGCAAGCGCTCTGGGGTCGTCAGCTCCGCCAGCTGGGCACGCATGTCGGCGTTGCTCTGCAGCAGCTCCTGGCGGCGGCTTTCGAGCGTCAACACCTCACGCCCGGCCTGGGCCACTTTGGAGCTGACCGTCAGGTACATCCCCCCGATGATCAAGAGGGCGGTCATCCATAGCATGGTCCCGCCGGCGGAGCGCATCTCGACCCGCCACGGAGCTTGCCTGAATGCTTGCTGGTGTCGGTTCCTCACCGCGTTCCCCTGGAGTATGGATGGTCTCGATCGCATCGGTGGAATGCCACGAGGAGGAGAATTCGTCTCCGCCCCGGCCCCGATCTCACTCCTGGCCCCTTCAGCGGAGCTTCCAGAGTGGCATGTGCAACTTTCATGCCAGTTCGAGCCTTTCGGCTACGCGCATCCGGGCGCTCCTGGATCTGGGGTTCGCCCTTACTTCCTCCTCCGTCGGCTGGATGGGCCGAGGTGTGATGTTCTTCAGACGGGCCCGATGCCCACATGTGCACACGGGCTGCTCCGGCGGGCAGATGCAGTCCCGGCTTTCCATTCGGAAGAACCCTTTGACGATCCTGTCTTCGAGGGAATGGAAAGCGATCACGACCACGCGACCGCCCGGCCCCAACAGATCAACCGCCTGTTCCAGGCCCGTCTCGAGAGTCGTCAACTCATCGTTGACGGCAATCCGCAATGCCTGGAAAGTACGCGTTGCCGGATGGATCCGCGATCTCCCTCCGCGCAGTGAACCGGCGACCACGCTTGCCAGCTCGGTTGTCGAGGTGAGCGGCCTGGCGGCGACGATCGCCCTGGCGATTCTGCGGGCGCGCGGCTCTTCACCGAAGCGCGCCAGGACGTCGACCAGCTCTCGTTCAGAGGCGTGATTGACAAGATCTGCCGCCGAAAAAGGCTGCGAGCGGTCGAAGCGCATGTCGAGCGGACCATCTTGTTGGAAGGAGAACCCGCGCGAAGGATCCGCCAGCTGCATGGATGACAGCCCCAGGTCGAGCAACACACCCTGAACGCTGTTCCATCCCTCAGCCTCGGCCAACGATCTCATAGCTGCAAAGGAGCCCTGCCGCAGCAGGGCCCTTGCCCCGAAGACGATCAGGCGGGAGGCGGCTTGATTCAGCGCGTCCGAATCCCGATCGATCCCCAGGAGCGACCCGTCGGGGCTCGAGGCCTCCAGAACGCCGAAGGCATGTCCCCCTGCTCCGAGGGTACCGTCAATATATCGGCTCCCCGCGCTCGGACGGAGGGCGGAGAGCACCTGTTGGTAAAGTACCGGGGTGTGTTGGCCGGCGCCGGCGGCGTTCGGCGACGCGAGCATGGCCTACCCCGTGGAGAGGTCGAATTCAGTGAATCGCTTGGCGTTGATGTCCGGGTCGGTTACAGACACCAGCTCTTGGTTCCACGACTTCGAGTCCCAAACCTCGAAGTATTCACCCGCGCCGACGAGAATGACCTCGTCTTGCAGCTGCGCGTATTCGCGAAGGAAACTGGGGATCAAGATACGCCCCGTTGAGTCGAGGCCCACTTCCGTAGCACGGCCAAAGATCATCCGCTTGACCGCGCGCGCGTTTACGTTGGTCGTGGTCAACATGCTCGCCCGCTGCGCGAGCTTTTTGAAGTCGTCTGTGGTATAAACCATGAGGTTGCGCTCGAAACCCTGCATGACGTATGCTCCGTCCTGCAACGGGTCGCGGAAGCGCACAGGTACCGTGAGGCGTCCTTTTGAGTCGATATTGTGGGAGTACTGACCGAAGAACAAGTGTTCCAATTCATCTCCTAAAGGCCGAACGCCGGAAAAGCCCGGCGTCCCACTTCCCCCCACTTCGTCCCACAAGTGCACACAGTATATACCAATAGAAACTGGGCATGCAACCGCCAGGGGTACCACCGGGTCCAGTACCTTATTCCCATATGCACTGGTCTATCGAGGAAGGAGTCACATGATGCATGAGATCGAGGCCATTTCCCCTCTTCGATCGCGCTTCTCCGGTCTCGATCTTGAGGTTCCGCTACTTGATGGCGGCCGAGCGCGCTACATCAATTTCGACAACGCCGCCTCCACACCGCCGTTGGCCGGGGTCCGCCGTGGTGTCGAAGCTTTCCTCGATTACTACGCCAGCGTGCACCGCGGAACGGGCTTCAAGTCGCAGCTCTCGACCTGGGCTTTCGAGCGTTCTCGCCTTCGCACTCTTGCTTTTGTCGGAGCGGATCCGAAGGACCACACATGCGTCTTCGTCAAGAACACCACTGAGGCGATCAATAAACTCGCGCGTCGACTTTCACTGAAACAGGACGACGTTGTCATCGTGACCCATTTAGAACATCATTCAAACGACCTGCCTTTCAGACAGGTGGCGGATGTCGTTCACGCGGGCCTCAGACCAAACGGCGATCTGGACGAGGACGACCTTGCGCGCAAGATCGAGATGTACGCCGGAAGGCTGCGGCTGGTGGCGATGACCGGTGCCAGCAATGTGACCGGATACATCCTTCCAGTCCACCGCTTCGCCGAGAAAGCCCATGCCGCCGGGGCGATGATCCTCGTCGATTGCGCCCAGCTCGCCCCGCATCGGCAGGTTTCCATGCGATCGCTTGACGATCCGGCGCACCTCGACTTCATCGCACTGTCGGCTCACAAGCTCTATGCCCCGTACGGCACAGGCGTGCTGATCGGCCGCACCGATATTTTCGAAAACGGCGAGCCCGACATGACCGGCGGGGGCACAGTCGAAATCGTGACCCTCGACCAGGTCACTTGGGCTGCCCCTCCCGATCGGGAGGAAGCGGGGAGCCCGAACATCGTCGGAGCCATCGCCATGGCCCTGGCAGTCGGTGAGCTGGAAGAGATCGGGATGCCGGCGGTCGCAGCCCACGAGGCAGAGCTGACAGCGGCCTTGCTCGAGCGGCTGGGGCAGATCGAGAAGGTGAGAGTGTACGGCGACGCAGACCCGGGAAGTGCCCCCTCGCGTCTCGGAGTCGTCCCGTTTCAGATCGAAGGCATGTCCCACTTCTTGGTGGCGGCGATCCTCAGCTACGAGCACGGCATCGGTGTGCGCAGCGGGTGCTTTTGTGCCCATCCATACATCCTGGCATTGTTGGGGATGGCAGACGAGGAGGCCGAGAAGACGCGGCGGAGCATGCTGGCGGGTGACAGGAGAGAGATGCCCGGCTTGATCCGGGCGAGCTTCGGTCTGTACAACACGCTCGATGAGGTCGACCGCTTCGCTGAGGCGGTGCAGGCGATCGCCGACGGCAAGTATCGGCGCGTCTACACCCAGGACATTGCGACGGGTGAGTACATGCCGGATGGTTGGGCGCCCGATTTCACCGAGTATTTCAAGCTAAATTGAGGATTTCTCCGGCGGCAGGGCATATCTATCCCAGGTCCGCCAGCCATGAGAGCCGTGGAGGCTCCTCTTCTCTTATCCTTCTCCGTACGCAGGCCGCAACCCGAGGGATGAGTGCCAGAGGGGCCAGCGAAGGATGGTCCGCATCCGGCGACCAACTGCGTGCCGCTTGGATCGGTGGGTCCGCTCACATTTCACCCACCATCGCCGATGCTAGAATCGCACATTGCGATCGGTTCATGATGGCGATCCCTTGGCCGCTGCAAGGGGCTCAGGATGACATGTGGGGCCGAATCACAAAGCCCCGGAGGCCTACGCCTCCGGGGCGAAACCACCGGTGCGCCTGTAAGCCGCGTTCTGTCCGGCCCGGCAGCGGGTTTACGGGCGGACCCTTCTTCCCCGCTCCGGTCGCCTGAGCGGCCATCTGTCTGGGCCCTTGCGTTACCGCAGGGCTCGTGCAGCCTACCCGGGGCTCAAGGGGGGCGAGCAGCCCCCCGCCCGCGAACGGGCTTCGTCCCTGCTTGGCCTTGCTTCCGATGAGGGTTGCCTGGCCGCCGACATTACTGCCGACGCCGGTGGTCTCTTACACCACCTTTTCACCCTTACCTGTCCGAACGCGCATCGCACCCGGCGTTGACCGACGGCGGCGATCCACGATAGGCCAGGCGGTCTGTTTCTGTGGCCCTGTCTGCGGGTCACCCCGCCCGGGCGTTACCCGGCATCGTGCTCTGTGAAGCGCGGACTTTCCTCAGGTGGCTCTGCCACCTGCGGCCGCTCGGCACACCCATGGCCACCTCTATCTTACATGGGCGCGCGTAAGGCGTCAACGCGACCAGGGATGGCCGCCTTGCGGGGGGCGAAGCGGGGTTGCACGCTGCTCGTTGGAAGGCGTTAACCGCCTACTAACACTCGCCTGGTATATTCAATACAGCTCTCGGCAAACTCAGCCGAATCCGAGCCTTGCCGCGAGCCGGTCGGAGCGATATAATCCGATCGTGTTTGGAGGAAATGGATGCCCATCTACACCTACCGCTGCGAAAGCTGCGGGGTACAGTTCGAGGAGCACCAGCACTTCGACGATCCACCCCTGATGGTGTGTCCGGAGTGCGGTGAGGAGAGCCTGCGGAAGCTCTATCTGCCGGTGGGCATTGTCTTCAAGGGCTCTGGATTCTACGCCACCGATCATCGATCCCCGTCGTGGATGTCCTCCACCAAGAAGAGCGAGAGCACGACCAAGTCCGAAACTTCCGAGTCGGAGTCGAAGTCGACCTCAACCACGCCGACGACCACCGAAGCGTGATCGCCTTTCCTACCTTAATGATCGAGAGCCGGGGCAAGCCCGGCTCTTCTTCGTTGATCATGAGGCTCCCGGAGCCTTGAAGGCTCCGGGAGCCTTCTTCGTCTCAGAGCTGAAACCCTCCCGTCGCATGGATGACTTTCAAGTCGAAGTTCGTCACGAACTCCATGAGCTTGTCTTTGAGATGCCCCCAGTCGTCCGTGGAGAGGGCCTGCTGCATGACCTGCAGGTTGTCGGTCATCCCTCCTGTCAGGATTTGTGGTCGTTGTCCGTAGGTTGTGTACCAAGCCTCAGTGGGCTTGATACCCAACCGCTGCATCCCCGGGACGAATTCTCTGATCACGAATTCGAAATACTCCTGCTCGCGTCCCTCGACGATATCCCATGTCATGAGCAGCTTAACTGCCATTCCGACCCTTTCACCATCGTATGTCGACACGTGCCGGATCATCCCGGCCGAACAACCGCCCAAGCCCCTCCCTGCTGTCAATTCGCCGGCTGGAGCACTACGACCTGCGTCTCCTCCGAGAGCGACGTCTTGCTGATCCTAAGCGCCGGCAGCGGATCGATCTGGGTCAACCCCATTTCAGAGAGGAATCTCGTCACCGGAGAAAGCTTCAACTCGATCTTTCCGACTTTGTAGTGCATCGGGATCACAATCGATGGCTCGATGAGGCTGATGACCTCAGCCGCCTCGGATGCCTTGAGCGCGCTGCCGCCGCCGACGGGGACCAGGGCGATGTCGACCGCCCCCAGATCCTCGATCTCCGCCTGCGACGGCACGTGGGAGAGATCCCCGAGGTGCGCGACCGCCACACCCTCAAAGTCGAAAACGTAGAGCGTATTCGCCCCCGTTCCATTCTTCTTGGAACCACCCATGGTGATCCCGGTGATGAACACCCCGCCGACTTCGTATTCACCCGGCCCGGTAATCGCCCTGCGTTCACCCTTGACGCCCTTCAGGTAATTGTGTCCGGGCGCGTCGTGGCTGACCGTGACGATGTCGGCCTTGAGCTTGAGCGAAGGCAAGCCGAACTCGGGGGCATACGGATCAGTGACAACGGTCGCCAAGCCGCGTTCGCTCATTCGGAAACATGACAGGCCGTACCAGGTGATGTCCATTCAGCCTCCAGGACGGAGATCGACCGATTATACCTGATGGACCTGAGGACGCAAAAACAAGACGGATACTCTCCTGCGCGACCCTCTCGTCATTTTGGGGGCCGGCCTGAGGTGGTGGATCCCACCCGGTATAATCGCCGTGGGATGGGACTCCAGACGAATCTGAAGGCCGTCGAAATCTCCGGGGGGCGGGTGTCGATCTCTGACGGATCGATCCACCTTGAGCTGCCGGCGATCGATCGCGGCTATGCCGATGCTCAGGTGGATGACTACGCCGGCGTGCGACGGCGCGATTTTCCCTGGCGGCCTCCACTGCGGATGAGTCTGTCCGCCCGGGCTTCGTCCCCCCGCCCGACGGGGACCCTCGGATTTGGGTTCTGGAACGACCCATTCAGTTTCTCTCTCGGACAAGGCGGGGCTGCTCGGCGCCTCCCCGCTCCGCCTCAGGCGCTCTGGTTCTTCTATGGCTCTCCGCCCAACGACATGCGTTTCCTGCCTGAGATGCCATCTCACGGTTGGAAGGCTTCCAGTCTCCGATCGCCTTCGGTTCCATCGATTCTTCTGGTGCCAGCCGCCGGGGTGGCAGCCGCTCTGGCGCAGATCAACTTCACAAGCCGGACGGTGATGAAGACGGCGCTCGGGATGGTGGCGGCGGCCGAGACTCCTATCGAGGCACCGCTGGACGCCTGGCAGCACTACGCTCTCTCCTGGACTGATGACGAGGCGCGCTTCTTCGTCGATGAGGAGGAGATCCTCATAGCCCGGGCACCGCCCTCCGGCCCATTGGGTTTCGTCGCCTGGATCGACAATCAGTACGCCGTCGCCTCCCCTGAGGGCGGTTTCCGGTTTGGAGTTCTCCCGACATCTGAATCCCAGTCGCTCGAGCTGCGAGAGTTGAGCATCGAAGCAATCGGCGCATCGAGTGACTGATCCAGCGCGAATGTCTCACCTTCGATTGCTCCTGCTCGATCTCGACGACGTCCTGTTGTTCAGCAACGGATATCGGACGGCGCTGCGCGGAGCAGTGGGCTATTTCGGACGGAGACTCGGCTATCCAGACGTCGCACTGTCGGATGAAGACATCGACGTGTTCGAGGCATTCGGCCTGACCGCCGAATGGGACTCGGCGACGGTCTGCGTCTCCCTGATGCTCGCGCAGTTGTGGGAGCAGCATCCCGATCACACGCTCACGCTCGATGCCGAGTGGCCGACAGCGCCCAAGCATAATCTGCCCGTGCCGACGTTTCGGGATTTCGTGAACGGACTGCGCGCGCCCGACGCAGGACGGTTTGGTCCGTTGGGCGAAGCCGAGGAGGCCTTGCTGCGACAATGTCGCTTCCTGTCGGTCGAACAGAAGGGATTCCTGCACGCCTTGATTCGCAGCACGCGGCAGTTCGATCGCTCCCCGATCCATCGCCTGATCCAGGAGTTCAATCTCGGCAGCCGGAGATACGTGGAGATCTACGGTGTACGGCCGATGCTTGCGGTTGAGAGCACCTTGCTGATGCATGATCGCCCTCGCCTGGATGATGTTGCTCGGCGACTGCTCAAAGAGTGGGCAAACAGCGCCAGCCACGCAGCCGTGATCTTCACCAATCGACCATCAACGCCTCCCGACGGCGCCTTCGATACCCCGGAAGCCGAACTCGGCCTCGAGGCCAGCGGGCTGACCCTCGGAATTGTGGGAGGCGGAGGATTGGGATGGATCGCTCAGCGGCGAGGCCTGGGGTCGGGAGATCTGCTCAAGCCTTCGCCCGTTCACGCCCTGGCCGCCCTTCGCCTCGCGTTGGGTGAGCCTGTGAGGGAAGCGCTGGAGGCCTCTGCCGCGCTGGTCATGGACGGGAAGTTCGATTCAGAATGGAGGCGCCTAGACGGGTGTGAGCTGCACGTGTTCGAGGATTCTGCCAAGGGCCTGCGTTCGGCCACGGCGGCAGTCGACATCATGAAGACTCATGGTGTATCGATCGATTGTGCTCTCTACGGCGTATCCGACAGTGACCCCAAACGGGCGGCGCTCGCCGCCGCAGGCGGCACGCTCTTCAGCGACATTCACAGTGCACTGGCCAGGGTGGAAGGTCTCGAAGGGATCAACGCGTGAGCGAATCGGCGCATCGAGCCGATCCGGCGACCCTGCTCAAATGGGCATGCAGATCTCATCGCCGCAGGGGATTCTCGCTGCACAATCCCAGAATGCTTGACGCTGCCCGGGTGCCCAAGTAGAATTCGAGGGCCCGCCGAGATAGCTCAGTTGGTAGAGCACGCGACTGAAAATCGCGGTGTCCCCAGTTCGATTCTGGGTCTCGGCACTGAGAACGAACTTGTATCGACCCCCTGGAGATGGCAGACTTCAGGGGGCTTTACTTTGCCCCGATGGAAATATCTCACCCATCCTCATCGCGCAAGAAGATGTCTCCCCCATCGGCTTGGATCTGCCGTCTATAGAGCTCGCGCAACTTGTCAATCGGTTCGAGTTCCCCGCTTTCCGTGGTGAAGAACCAGTGTTCCCAGCCGTTGCAGGGGTTTCCGCTCATCAAATGCCGTCCCACCTGATGAATCGAACCTTCGAATCCGTCACACAGCAGTTTGCCATCGGGCTTGAGCAGCGCGCGCGTCGAATCCTCCCGACGGAAGTACAGCGTGGTTCCAGGTTGGATCAACCCCGCCTCGAGCAGTGTTCCGAGCGAAACCCTCGGGGCGAGCCGGCGGCGGTCGCGAACGTCGAAGGCCGACTCATCGAGGGGCTCGGGCACAATCGCGGCGATCCTCTGGCGGGCCAGTCGGGCGTAGACCGGGTCGCGCTCGATCCCAATCCAGTGACGGTGAAGTCGCCTGGCTACGGCGCCGGTTGTCCCCGTTCCGAAGAATGGATCGAGCACGACATCGCCGGGATTGCTGGATGCCAGTAGGACCCGATACAGAAGGGCCTCGGGCTTCTGGGTGGCATGTGCCTTGCGGCCTTGGATCTTGAGGCGCTCTTTCCCCGAGCATATCGGCAACCGCCAGTCGCTGCGCATCTGCAGGCCTTCATTCAGACCCTTCATCGCATGGTGGTTGAAGGTGTATTTGGCGGATTGGGATGTCGCCGCCCAGAGCAGGGTCTCATGGGCATTGGTGAAGCGGACGCCGCGGAAGTTGGGCATGGGGTTGGTCTTGATCCAGACGACGTCGTTCAGGATCCAGTATCCGAGATCCTGGAGGATGGTCCCGAGACGATAGATATTGTGATACGTTCCAATGACCCACAGACATCCATCGGGTTTGAGGACTCTCTTGCACGCCTTCAGCCACGCTCGGCTGAAATCGTCGTACGCCTGGAAGCTCTCAAACTGATCCCAATCATCGTCGACGGCGTCCACTCGAGTCATGTTCGGCCGGTAGAGCTCGTGTGCGAGCTGCAGATTGTAGGGCGGATCGGCGAAGACCAGATCCACAGAGCCTTCGACAAGCGTCGGGAGGATCTCCAGGCAATTTCCTTCCAGAACCTGATCAAGGGGCTGCGGGGATGTGCTCAACTTGTTTTCCGTTGTGTGTCTCCGGTCAACCGGCAGAGTCCGCCGGATGTTCCGGCATGAGGCATGGATGGCCTGGCAGCGATCTTCCCGGGCGAGGTCGCCCTTCGTTCAACCTGCCTGGCTCTCATCGACGGTCGAATCAGTCTTCCGCAAGCGAACGTACAGGGCAGCCCCGATCAACAAGAATTGCATTGTCGAGAAAAGGGCGCCCCATCGGATAATGAATTCGCCCGGCAGGAGGTACTTCACGTCATCCAGCAGGAACAACCCGACGCCGACTATTGGCCACGAGGCAATGAGGGGCACCACGCCGATGGCCAACACTGTGAGCAAACTGTTGCCCGCAGCGTATGGAGCGAGAACGAGCGAGGCGGAGGTGAGCAGCCCCGCCCACATTCGCTCACCCGGTGCGTATCCCTCGCGTGCCACAAGTATCGTCGCACCCAGGATCGCCAGCCAGAACACAACGATCGCCAACGGCATGATGCCGAGGCGCTCCATGCCCGCCCAGAGACTTGCATCCATCAGGCTGCCCCTTTGTGGGATGCCTTGGAACGCAGCCCACCATTCTCCCCCTAGCCAAATCAAAGCCGGGGTTGCCACAAGCAATACGATTCCAGCCGTGGCGAGCCACTTCCGACGGGGCCACCTCCCTAGGACATGTATACCCATTGCACCGAGGAGTATCCAGGTTTCCTGGATCTTGAGGGTCATGAGGAGTATCGCGCCGGCCAGGCCCCAATAGCTCTCCCTCGACAGCGCCCAACCCCCTAGAAGGATACCGGCGATGATGAGGAATTCGAGGTTGCCGTCGGCCACGAGCCTGAGGGTTGAGTACGAAGTCGCCAGCAGGACACCCACGAGCAGTTTGCGCGGACGACTCCACTCCATCGGCACACACGCGACGAGCGCGGCCACGGTTGCCAGCGTGACCAACCCCCAACTGGCTCTCATGGATAGAAGCCCGAGAGGCAGAAGGAGAATCGCCCCCCATGGGGGCACTCTGAGACCGGTTTGATAGGAAGGACGGCCGTCACGCACGCCGGCCCAGATCCCCCTCCAGTCGATGGCCAATCCGGTGTTCTCTATCGGTAGCGTGTCGAAGAACCTGAGTATGATGAATAGGAGGAATGCCAGCAGCATGAAAACGAGGGCCAATTGCAGCTTGCGCCATTGGCCATCTCGAACCGAAACGCGGGATGTCCCCCGGTGGCTCACGGACGGCGCTCGCGTCGGTTCACGACCCACAACCATCGTTCACCAGCCATGTATCGCCAACTTTTCGGTAGCACTCGCAAAACTTGGCATTCTTGGCTGACCCGTCGGTACGCCAGAGAAAGAAGCTGACGGTAGTCTCAACACACTTCTCTCCTGAGTTCGGGGCGTACTCCACGGCAATTGATCTCGACAGGCCGATCCCGCTGTTCCGATCGTCTTGGACGAACCACAGCCTGACCTCGCTCAACTCGCCGACATTGGCTCGAAGTTCCCGCCCCGACGCAAGTGACACCGCCAAAGTGAGAATGCCTGCCGCAGACAAACCGAGCAGGACACTGACCAGGCATCCGATGGCGGGTGAGAAGGGCAGTCGGGAATCTTCTGAGTCGTCTGATGGGTCTATCTTGCCGTCTGGATGCACGACTGCTCTCCCGAGCTCCCGCGAGTCCTAGTCTACCCTCCGCGAGGGGTATAGACAACACAGGTTCCGGTTTCGGCTGAATTCGCTCATGCCGGTTGAGCCCCGCGTTCGTCTCCTATCCCTCCATTCCCCAGCCCGGCGCCACGCCTCGGCCGGCTGCCGCACTTTCATCCCTAGGAAAGAAGGTGGATTGGGTCTGTTGGGCGGCGGTGCCGCCCAACAGACCCAAACCACATGGTCTGCCCCGCGGCGTGGGGCAAACCGCCGGACATACCCCTGCCGACCCTCATGTTGACAGCCCCTCTCGGTCACGG
>CAZGRL010000010.1:8306-71171 GCA_964528155.1 uncultured Anaerolineaceae bacterium | reverse complement strand
TTGCGGACCGTGTTCGCCCCTTGAACATCGAGGCGCATGACGACATCCTGACCGCTGGCGAGCGCCTCCTCCACCTGTTTGCGCGGAATACCCTTGTAATCGTTGTACACGAAGGCATGCTCAAGCAACTGGCCCCGCTCGATCATTTCGGCGAACTGGTCTCGACTCACGAAGATGTAGTCCTTGCCGTCTACCTCGCCCGGACGCTGAGCGCGTGTCGTCGCTGTCACGACGAAGTGGAATGGGAGTTGCCGTTCCATCATGCGCTGGAGGACGGTGTCCTTTCCGACGCCCGAAGGCCCGGAGATCACGATGAGCAAAGCCTGCCGCTGGTGGTTGATCAAATCGTCGAGCACGCGTTGATGCCTCCCGGTCAGCCCAGTATAATCGATCTGGCGGAGGGAGCGATGCCAACGTACGAATACGGATGTCGGGATTGTCGGAAGCGTGTCGCCATCTATCAGACATACGAGGAATATGGAAAGCGTGAGGTCGTCTGCCCGAACTGCGGCGGCCAGAACCTCAAGCGTCTAATCAGCCGCGTTCGGTTCGCCCGCTCCGAGGAGTCACGCCTGGAGAGTCTGAGCGATATGGATTCGTGGGGGGACGTGGACGAGGAAGACCCTCGGGCGATGGCCCGGATGATGCGGCATATGGGTAAGGAACTCGGGGAGGATCTTCCGCCGGAATTCGATGAGGTGGTGGACCGTCTCGAGGCTGGCGAGGATCCGGACGAAATCGAAAGCTCGCTGCCGGACATGGGCGGTGGTGACGGCATGGATTGGGAAGAGTGACGGCGAAGTAGGTGTCATCGGTAAGCCTCGAATGTTGCGGCGGGCCGGAGGACTCGAAAACACACGGGCCGCTTAGGCGGCCCGTCACGGTTCTGGGGATGTTCGGCGAAGTCTCCCTCGAGGGTCTCTTTCGAGATCAAGCGAGTCTCTCGGCGACGATCGATCGGATTTCCGCCTGCATCTCATCCATCGGACGCGTGGCATCAACGACAACCCAACGGTCGGGCTCCTCGCTGGCCATGAGCTGGTAGCCGCGCCGGATTCGCCGGTGGAACTCCAGATCGTAGTTGTCCAGTCGATTCCAGTGTCCGGCCTCTCTGCGCCGTCCCAGGCCGGATTCCACGGGCAGGTCGAGCAACAATGTGAGGTCGGGCTTTAGGCCGCCGGTGGCGAACGCGGTGATCGTCAGCAGCGTTGACCGATCGAGCTGATGGCCATACCCCTGGTAGGCCAGAGACGAATCGTAGAAGCGATCGCACACGACCACCCCACCCTTCTCCAGGTGCGGCCGGATGATTTGATGGACGAGCTGAGCGCGCGAGGCAGAGAACAGCAGGAATTCGGCGCGCGGGATCATGCCGGCGTTGTCGAGCGACATCAAGACCTTGCGTATCTGGTCGCCGATGGGCGTGCCTCCCGGCTCGCGTGTCAGCAAGACGTCCCGGCCCTCCTGGCGCAGGTATGCCGCCAGTTCTCTGGCCTGGGTCGACTTGCCGCCCCCGTCCGGGCCTTCAAGTGTGATAAACAGGCTCACTCGCGGAAGATCCTGACGCGCCGCCGGGGTTCCTTGCCGTAGGAATGCGAGATCAGGTTTGCCTGACGCGCCATCTGGTGCTGCAGCCGGCGAATGTAGGCCGAGGCCGGCGGCAGGTCGATCGAACGCGCGCCGTTGAGTACGGCCTGGATCGCCCTTTCCGTCTCTTGCATCGAGCCCTCGAGGGAAGGGTCGTCGAGCGTGGTCGTCTCCAACTCGAATAAGTCGGAGAGGAAACTCTCCATCTGTGAGACGGTGTTGGCGCGGAGCACGTATATCGGTAGACGTCTCCCCTCGGCATCGGAGATCGTCTTCTGTCGGCGACGGTAATAGGTGCGCAGGGTGACGAGCACATCCGCCTCGTCGACGTCATCGACAAGGACTGCCGGCAGGTGAAGGCGCTTGGCGGCCTGGCGCAAGCGGTTGCGCGCCACGCCGTAGGCGTAGATCTTGACCGACGATCGACTGCCGACCAGAGGCAGGTGCGGAGGCGTCGGGGAATAAGGCAACCCCTCTGCAAGATCGCTTCCTGTCGCCGTCGGCAAGGCGGTCTGGCGCCGGTAGCCGGCCTCGCCGCGGCGGCTGGTGTACGTCGGTGGCGCGGTGGGGGCGACGTGCAACTCGCCTTTCTCGTCGCGATAGCGCAACTCGGGCGGCAGGCCTCGCCCTCGCAACAGTCCGTCAACGGAGGCGGCTACGTCGTGGTGGACGGCCAGGCGTTCGCGGTCCTGGATTTCGATCAGCACATCGAAAGTCGGGGCGGCGCGGCGTTCCAGCACTGTCTTCTGAGTCCCCCGCCGCCTGGCCTCCTCGTCCGAAAGCGTCACCGACTCGATGCCGCCGATCAGATCGGACAAGGTCGGGTTCAGGAGCAGGTTTTCGAGATTGTTGCCGTGAGCTGTGCCGATCAACTGCACGCCGCGCTCTGCGATCGTACGCGCGGCGACGGCTTCGAGCTCACGCCCAATCTCGTCAATGACGATGACCTCGGGGTTGTGGTTTTCGACGGCTTCGATCATCACCTCGTGCTGAAGGACGGGCTGACGCACCTGCATCCGCCGAGCGCGGCCGATGGCCGGGTGAGGCACGTCGCCGTCGCCGGCGATTTCGTTGGAGGTATCGACGATGACGACGCGTTTCTCCTCCGCCAGAATCCGGGCGGCCTCGCGCAACATGGTCGTCTTGCCCACGCCCGGCCGACCCAGTAGCAGCACGCTCTTGCCGCTGGTGATGATGTCCTGAATGATGTCGATCGTCCCATAAACGGCGCGGCCGACGCGGCAGGTGAGGCCCACGATCCGTTCGTGCCGATTGCGGATGGCTGAGATCCGGTGAAGCGTGCGCTCCATGCCGGCGCGATTGTCGGCGTCGAACTCGCCGATGCGCGATACGACATACTCCAGGTCATCGCGTACGACCTCGCGTTCACTCAGGGCGACTTCGCTATCGACAAAGCGGGCGGTAGGCACGCGGCCGAGATCGAGGATGACCTCAAGAAGATCGTCTTGCCGGTCGATCTCCATCAGTCGATGGGTGATGTCGGGAGGCAGGACGCCGAGCATCGCGTCCAGGTCATCGGTGATACGCCGACGTGTCATGTGTTTCCACCGGCGCCCCGGGCCGGTCTGTGTTCCTCCATCGGGATGAACGGGGCGGTGGGTTCCGGTCGGGTCCCATCCAGGGCGGGCAGGGGCGCCAGCGCCGGCCGTCTCACACTGGCCGCCAGCCGCTTGACCATGACGGCCTGATCGCTGTCGATTTCGAACCCCAGACGTTCCAAGGGGGCCCGCAGCCACCCGTGATATGAGCGCACGCAGACATACAGCGGCGCACGCCGCCGCGCGGTGGAGCGTGCAATGTACTCACTGAGGAGCGCCTCGGGTTCTTCGGCGGCGGGATGGAAGTACGGCTGCACCCAATCTCCGAGCGGGCCGCGATCGATGTCCAGGTAGCCGAGCAAATCTCCCCCGCTCCAATACACCATGCCTCGACCGGTGCGATGGGGCGGCGGTTCGACCTGCTGGACCAACCCCGGCACCAGGTTGGCGTAAAGAAAGTGGATCGGTGTCTCGTCGGCGCTGGTCTCGGCCCGCCAAGAGGGGGTTGATGGAGCGCGATCCGTCGAGGGGGTGATGGCGACGCTCGGTTCGGCCAGACGCCAGATGCGCTGACGAGCGTAGATGGCAAAGCCGGCCTCTCGCAGGCATTCGAATGTGGGCGAGTGCTCATTGACTTCGGCGATCAGGTTGTGGGCCCCATTCTCGCCGGCGGTCTGCGCCAACGCATCCAGTAGCGTCTCGCAGGTCGAGTCGGTGACGATTTCCGCCGGGCCGATGAAGGCCAGACGTGCGTGCGGCTGACTGTTGTCATGCAGGATCTGACCGACAAGAGCCTGGCTTCCGACTCGGCCGACGATGGTCAATGTGCTCCGGCCAGGATTGAACACGCCGAACAAGGCGTTCTGCAGAGCATGCGGTCCGCTGGTGTAGGCCAACTGGGAATCGAAGCATAGGCCGCTGTCACGAATGCGGTGAAGCAGCGGTATGTCACGCCAGTCCAGAGGGCGGAACGTTGGTGATTCAGGCATCAGCCATTCCTAGGAAATAACGGTGGATGCGCGCGTCGCCGGTCAATTCGGGATGAAAGGAGGTGGCGAGCAGGCGTCCCTGCCGCGCGGCGACGATGCGGGGCGCGGCGCTATTGTGGTCCGCGGTGACCGAGGCCATGACTGCAACCTCGCGACCGGCCCGGATGATCAACGGTGCCCGGATGAAGATGGCGTGGAACGGCCGCTCGGCGTCTTCGATCCCGGAAACCTGGATGTCGGCTTCGAAGCTCTCGACCTGGCGGCCAAACGCGTTGCGTTCCACCGTGATATCCATGAGCTCCAGTAGCGGCTGCTGGCGCTGGGCATCGCGAGAAAGAAAAATCGCCCCGGCGCAAGTGCCCCAGATGGCGTGCGTCCCGCCGAACCGGCGGATGGGCCCGATCAATCCGTAGGCGTCGGCCAATTTACCGATCGTGGTCGACTCGCCCCCGGGAATGATCAATCCGTCCAGTCCTTCGAGCTGCGAGGGCAATCGCACTTCACGCGCTTCGACCCCCAGTGACCGCAACATAGCCCGATGCTCGGCGAAATCGCCTTGCAGGGCAAGCACGCCGATCTTCATTCTGCAACACTTTTCCTTTTCCCGCTCCAGGCATCGATCTCGATGGCAAAGACCGCGGTGCGCTCCATCTCGTCATCCGTGATCGGGCGGTAGTCCTGGCCGGGGTGCAGGTCGGGGAAGTATTTGTCGAGCAAACCTTGCAGGGCACGGCGTTTTTCCTCGTCGGTCTGGACCAGCCGCGCCCTCCCAAAGGCGGTGACGCTGGAATACTCCGTGCTGAACTCGTATGCGGTGTCCGCAGGAAGCAGACGTCCCATCTCCGCCGCAGTGAAGCAAACCAGCGGATTGCGTTCGATGTTCTGGCGCGTGCGACCCTCGAGCGCGGTGTGGAAGTAGACCGTGCGCGTCCGGGAGTCGAACCAGAACAGATTGGAATGGATGTAGGGTTGTTGACCGTGGCAAGTGGCGACAAAGCCCACCGCTGCACGGCCGAGATGCGCCGCGATCTCGGCTTCGTCCGTCACCGCTCGATCGCTGCGCCGCATCCGCGTGCGTTCGTCGATCATTCCTGTTGCGTGAAGTCCCGTTGCAGCCGGATCACCAACCTCGGACAGCCAGACGCTCGGCTTCAGACAGATCGGACACACCGATCCCGACCATTGGTTCCCCCAGGCCTTTGCTGACCTCGGCCAAGATGTGCGGATCCTCGAAATGGGTTGTGGCTTCGACGATCGCCTTGGCCCGTCGGGCGGGATCGCCTGATTTGAAGATGCCCGACCCGACGAAAACCCCATCGACGCCGAGTTGCATCATGAGGGCTGCATCAGCCGGCGTGGCGAGGCCGCCTGCGGCGAAGTTCACCACGGGCAGGCGCCCAAGCTCTTTTGTCTCCCGGACCAACTCAAACGGCGCGCCGATTTGTTTGGAGAAAGCCATCAGCTCGTCGTCGGGGGTGTTCTGGAGCTTGCGAATGTCACCCAGGACCGAGCGAGCGTGGCGTACCGCCTCGACGACGTCACCGGTTCCGGCCTCACCCTTGGTGCGGATCATGGCGGCGCCCTCGCCAATGCGACGCAGGGCCTCCCCGAGATCGCGGCAACCACAAACAAACGGCACCCGGAAGGGATGTTTGTCGATATGGTTGGCCTCGTCGGCGGGGGTCAGCACCTCCGATTCATCGATGTAGTCGACGCCCAGCGCCTCGAGGATCTGCGCCTCGACGAAGTGCCCAATGCGACATTTGGCCATCACCGGGATGCTGACCGACTCCATGATTTCTTCGATGAGGCGCGGATCGCTCATGCGAGCGACGCCTCCGTGGGTGCGGATGTCGGCCGGGACGCGCTCGAGGGCCATCACGGCGACCGCGCCCGCCTCTTCGGCGATGCGCGCGTGCTCGGCAGTGACGACGTCCATGATCACGCCGCCCTTGAGCATCTGCGCCAAGCCCTTCTTGACGGCGAACGTCCCTCGTTCCTTGTCCACCTTTGCCTCCTGCCCCCAACCTTCGAAGCGATTCTACCACGCACAATCCGGACACGAGGACTCTGACATTGTTTGGCGTTCCAGATCGGAGCGTGGCAAGTGAGGTTGCGCGAAACCGCGACGGTCGGAAGCCGGTGTGGTCACCGCTATTCTCCGGAGTGAGCTCGAGGCATCGAGGGACTCGGCCGATCTTGACTCCATGGCGGTTTCGTATACAATGATACAACGGTACAATGCTACAATGAGACAATTAAGTCAATCGTGGCAATGATGCTCAAGCTTGATTTCCGCAGCAAGGTGCCGATCTATGCCCAGATTGTGGAGCAAATCGAGAATCTCGTGGCGAACGGCGTCTTGAAGCCCGGAGACCAATTGCCGACCGTCCGACAACTAGCGGCCGACCTGCGGGTGAACTTCAATACGATCGCCCGGGCGTACCGGCTGTTAGACGAGGCTGGGGTGATCTCGACTCAACAGGGTCGCGGAACGTTTTTGCTCGAACCACTGCCGCCGCCCAAGGCCAGAAGCCTCAAGCAGACGGCGCTGCGAGGCTTGACGAGCTCTTATTTGAACGACGCTGCGCGACTGGGCTTCGGCCCCGACGAGGTATTCAAGTCGACCAAGGCGATGATCGAACGGTGGGAGAAAGACGGATCACCGCCGGATGACGAGTGACGAATCGAGGATGGTGACACGTGTTCAAACGAATGAGTCTGCAGTCGAAAACCAAGAAAGGCGAAACTGTCCGCCGAATGAGTTACCGCATTCCCGGTCCGGCCTGGGGCGCGTGGGGGATCCTGCTCGTGGTGGCGCGTGTGGTCGGAGGATTGCTCGACACGGCGGGCGCGCCGTCCAACACCATTGGTCTGAGTATCGCTGGTCTGATCGTGCTCGCCTTCCTTCTCCTCTTCGCCATCAAGGTCGCCGATCAATGGGAGAAGGCGGTAGTGCTCCGGTTTGGCCGCTTCATCGGGTTGAGAGGTCCGGGGATCTTCTGGCTCACTCCGCTCATCGAGACGGCGCCGATTTGGATCGATCATCGGGTGACGGTGACACCCTTCAGCGCCGAGAAGACGTTGACCAAAGACACGGTGCCGGTCGACGTCGACGCGGTGCTGTTCTGGATGGTCTGGGATGCTGAGAAAGCAGCCCTGGAAGTCGAAGACTATCAGGTGGCGATCGCCTGGGCGGCGCAGACGGCGCTACGGGAGGTCATCGGCCAGATGACCCTGGCCGAGATCCTGGTGGGCCGCGCCCTGATGGATCGCGAGCTGCAGAAGACCATCGACGAGCGGACGACACCCTGGGGGATAACGGTTCAGTCCGTCGAGATCCGCGACGTGGTCATCCCTCAGGATCTGGAGGATGCCATGAGCCGTCAGGCGCAGGCCGAACGCGAGCGCCAGGCGCGCATCATTCTCGGGGAGGCAGAGAAGCAGATTGCCCAATCCTTCGCCGACGCCTCCCAAGCCTATCGGGACAATCCGACCGCATTGCATTTGCGCGCCATGAACATGCTCTTCGAGGGGTTGAAAGAGAAGGGGGCACTGGTCATCGTCCCCTCCAGCGCCGTGGAGACGATGAACCTGGGTGGGCTCATGGGGATGACCTCGCTCGGCCGGGAAGCATTGGCGGGCTCCGACGAACGCGTCGGAGGGTCGGAGGAAAACTGAGTGGTGGCCAGATGGGAGTATCACGTGGAAGTCATTGGGAGCTTCTGGCATGCTCCGGGCCCGGAGGAGATCCAACAATTCCTGACGGAATCGGCCGAGGATGGTTGGGAGCCGGTCGAGCTGGCGTCGATCCAGAACGGCAACCGGATGGTGCTCATCCTGCGCCGGTCCGTCGAAGGATATCGGAGAAAGAAGGAAAAGGGCTGGCCTTGACCGCGTCGTTTCACGTGAAACCCGCCTGCTGGCCTGCAAGGTCACATGAGCCTTGCGCGTCCGTTCCACCGCCGCTGCTACTCTGGCGGCGGTCACTCATCCCGGCGAGCCACCCACCTGGCCATAGGCTTTGCCTTGAATGAGATGCCTGTGGCAACGTTGCGCCATACAAGGATTGAATTGGGAAGGGAAAGGTTTGCCAGAGTATGGTCGATACGATGATAGAAGCGGACAACCTCCGGCGTTCGTTCAAGGAAGTCACGGCTGTCGCTGGCGTCCATTTCAACGTGCGGCGCGGGGAGATCTTCGGCCTGTTGGGGCCGAACGGTGCCGGCAAGACGACTACGATTCGGATGCTCACGGGGCAGATCGATCCGAGCGGAGGCCGCGCTACCGTGGCCGGTTGCGACGTAGTGAAGGATCGCGCGAAATTGAAGCACCTCATCGGAGTTGTGTTTGAGGAGCAAAACCTTTACGAGCGAGTTTCCGCGCGGAACAATCTGCGCTTCAACTGCTGGCTGTATGACCTGCCTGACAGCCGGGTGGATGAAGTGCTCGATCTCGTGGGTCTGCGGGAGCGGGCCAAGGACCCCGTACAGAAGTTCTCGAATGGCATGAAACAGCGCCTGATGATCGCCCGGGCCCTGCTGCACAGACCGCCGGTGCTGTTCCTGGACGAGCCGACGCGAGGGCTGGATCCGATCGCCGCCCGCGATGTTCGTCGCACCATCGAGCAGTTGCGCCAGGAAGGGACGACCATCCTGTTGACGACACACCTGCTTGAAGAGGCTGACCAGCTCTGCCAGCATCTCTCCTTCATTGTGAGTGGGCGACTCGTCGCCAGCGGCACGCCGCAAAGCCTGAAGCTCTCACACGGCAAACGCACCGTCGTGTTGACCCTCGCCAACACGGTGAATACAAGCCAGTTGACAGAAGTCACGTTGAGCATGGATGATCCCACGGATCAGGCACGTCTCTCGGAACTGGTGGTTCAAGGGAATGTGTGCTCCGTCCATTCTCAGGAGGCCACGTTGGAGGAAGTGTTTATCGAAGTCGCCGGCATTCTCCCGGCGTGATGACGGGAGGAGTGTGACTATGCACCCACGCGCGGTGTGGGCGATTGCCCGCAAGGATGCTCTCGACCTGTTGCTGAACAAGTCTACGCTGGGGGGCCTGCTCTTCCCGATTCTCCTGTCGCTGGTGTGGCTCCTCATAAGCAAGGTCATCGGCAATCGGGCCACCGACATGCTTGTCTACAATCCCGGAGGCTCGGGCGTTGTCCAGGCGGCGATGGCCGCATTCCCGAGTCCCGAGGTGACCCAGGGCGGCTCGGCCGGGGAGATCGCCGCCGCGTTTGGGCCCACTGGTACGCAAAAAGCCACTCGCTACGCAGTCGGGTTGGTCGTCCCCGCGGATTTTGACAATGGCCTGCGCGCCGGCACCCATCCTCAGTTGCGGTTGTATCTCAACGGAGATTCGCTGAATGCTCAAACCGAGGCGTTGGTGCAGGCAGCCATTGCCAACTACGGCCGCGCCCTCGCCAATGTGCAGCCGCCGGTAGATCTCACGACGACCGTGATCAATCCGCCTTCCAACACGAATGCGGGGGTGGAACTGCAGGGGTTTTATGCTCCTCTCGCGCTGCTGCTGTCGCTGGCCGTGGGCACGACCTTTGTTCCTCAATTGCTGATTGAAGAGAAGGAGAAAAAGACCCTGCGCATGTTGATGGTCACGCCGGCCTCTTTCGAAGACGTTCTCTTGGGCAAACTTCTGGTGGTCCTTGTCTATCAGCTCATCCTTAGCGGCGTTGTGCTGGCCATTCTAGGTGCTTTCACCGGGCAAGTCGCCCTCTTCCTGCTCTACGCACTGCTCGGCGGCTGCTTCAGCCTGGCATTGGGCTTGCTCTTCGGCGCCGTTTTCGATACGGTGAGCGCTGCTGTGGCGGTCGAGGGCCCGGTCATCCTCATTTACATCATCGCCGGGATTTTCGTCGGACCGTTAGGGCAACTGCTGAGTAACAGTCCAGTGATTCGAATCGCCAAGGTCTTGCCAACCTACTATATCGCCGAAGGCGCATACAACGCTTCGCAGAAACTAGGATCGATCGGCAGCAACATGCTCGACATGGGGGTGGTTATTTGTAGCGCCATTGCCTTGCTCGTTGTGTCTACTTGGGTGTTGCGCCGCCAGTCGGCGGTAGCGGCGGAAATCTAGCCAGTGTCAAGGCACCAGGCCCGTCCGAGGCCTCTCAAATGGACGGCGCCCGAGGCCGATCGATTGGATGCTCGGAGCGGGCTGGGGTATAATCCCCGGCGCGGCCCGGGGGCGACTCCTGGACCGTGTTTCACGTGAAACAGCGTGCCCAGGCTCAGGGCCGGCCGATCTTGGCCGGCCCTGGCTAGCTTTTTCACGCGAAATTCGACCGGATTGAGCTGCGGAGACGTCTTCAAGTCGTGATGGACATTCTGGTTCGCTTTCTCAACGCAGCTCTGATGATCGCCATGCCGCTGGCGCTGGGCGTAGCCCTTGCCCGTCTCCTTCGGCCGGGCTGGAGGCCTTTTCTCATCGGCGCGGCGACATTCCTGGGCTCGCAGATCTTGCATATCCCCTTCAATGCCTGGATTCTCTCGCCTCTCCTCGAGAAACTGGGGATCGTTCAACCCTGGCAGGGCTCGCGACTGGTCATTGCCGCGGTTGCCTTGGGGCTGTCGGCCGGGTTCTTCGAAGAGGTCGCTCGCTATATCGTCCTTCGACGCTGGCTGCGGGATGCCCGAACCTGGCGCCATGCCGTGATGTTCGGCGCGGGCCACGGTGGGCTGGAGGCCGTCGCCCTGGGAGTGGTCGCCCTGGTGGCCCTGTTCCAGGCCATCGCCTACCGGGGTGTTGATCTCTCGACGCTCGTATCGCCGGATCGACTGGGTGCGACCCAGGCGCAGCTCAAGGCATATTGGGCGGCGCCGGCCTCGCTGGTGATGCTGGGGTCCGCGGAACGGGTGATCGCATTGTGTGTCCAGATCAGCCTGGCGGTCGTCGTGCTCCAGGCGGTCATCCGGCGAAACCCGGCCTGGCTCGGACTGGCGATCGCCTGGCACGCCCTGGTGGATGCCTCCGCCGTTGCTGTCGTCGGGGCCTGGGGGCCGTATTGGACCGAGGCGATGCTGGCCGTGATGGCACTGGTCAGCCTGGTCGTCCTCTTCAAGCTTCGCCGACCGGAGCCGCCGGAGGAGCCTCGCCCCCCAGAAAGAACGGACGCGATCGACGATGTGCGGGCGCCGAGGCCGCCTCGCGCGGAGTCCGTCGAGGACAGCCGATTCATCGGATAGCCCGAGACACGATTCACATCGCACCGGCCTCAAGGAGTATTGATGCTCAAGACGGATAAGCTGACCAAACGCTTCGGCGACAAACTCGCGGTCGACGGGCTGACCCTGGAGGTGAAGTCCGGCGAAGTGTTCGGGTTTCTCGGTCCAAACGGGGCCGGCAAGACGACCACCATCCGAATGCTCTCGGCCTTGATCGAGCCCAGCGGAGGGACGGCCTGGGTTGCCGGCCTCAAGCTTGGAGATCAAGACGACGCCATTCGCTCGCACGTCGGGATCTTGACCGAGTCCCCAGGCCTGTACGACCGACTGGCCGTCGCCCGCAACCTTGAGTTCTTCGCCGCGCTGTACGACGTACCGGACATCCCGGGGCAGGTGGAGAAATACCTGCGCATGCTCGGTCTATGGGAAAAACGCCACGAGCCGGCCGGAACCCTCTCCAAGGGCATGCGCCAGAAGCTGGCCATCGCCCGGGCTCTGCTCCATGAACCGGAAGTGTTGTTCCTCGATGAGCCGACCAGTTCCCTCGACCCGGAAGCCGCCCGCCTGGTGCGCGAGTTTCTGGCAACCTTGAAGCAGGAAGGACGGACCATCTTTCTGTGCACCCATAACCTCGATGAAGCCGACAGGCTGTGCGATCGGATCGCCGTGTTCAACACACATCTGCTGGCCCTGGACACTCCCACCGCGCTGCGACGCAGCCTTTACGGGCGCACCGTCGTATTCCATCTCTCGCAGAACGATCGCCGATTTGCACAACGCTTGGAAGAGTTCGATTTTGTGCACGCGGTTCAGTCGATGGACAACAAACTCGTCGTGACCCTCGACTCGCCCGAGGCGCAAAACCCCCTGCTGGTGCGCGCCCTGGTGGAGGCCGGGGCCGAGGTGCAGTTCGTAGGCGAGGTGCGGCGCACGCTCGAGGACGTGTATCTGCAACTGGTCGACCGCGGCGAGAAATGATCCGGTCTGGAGGACAGAAAGTGCACAAGCTGTGGGTTGTAACCCGCAAGGAATGGGCCGAGGTATTCAAGAATCGTTTTGTCTTGTTCACCATCGCCTTTCTTCCGCTGATGCTTACGGCGCTTCCGCTGGGGATCCTGTATGCGACGCGCTCAGGGGGCGGCGCCGGGCTTTCGTCGACGGACATGCCGCCTCAATTCGCGCAGGTCTGCCAGGGATTGAGCGGCGATGAATGCGGCCAGTACTATCTCGTGAGCACGTTCCTGCTTCTCTACATGCTCATGCCCCTGGCTATCCCGGTGACGATCGCTGCGTACAGCATCGTCGGAGAGAAAGCCACCCGCACGCTCGAGCCGGTGCTGGCGGCACCGATATCGACTCTGGAATTGCTGGGAGGCAAGGCTCTGGCGGCATCGTTGCCTGCGATTGTAGTCACGTGGCTCGGTTTTGGCGTCTTTGCCGTTGGCGTCCGTATGATTGCTGTCAGTCCGGGGGTGACGGCCAAGCTCTTCGATCCAGTTTGGCTCGTGGCGGTATTCATCGTCGGGCCACTCTTGGCGCTGGCGGCTGTTAGTGTGGCCGTCATGGTTTCCTCGAGGGTGAACGATCCGCGAGTCGCCGAGCAGGTTTCGATGCTCGTCATCCTGCCGTTGCTGGGCCTTTTCTTTGGGCAGATCGCTGGCCTGATCTATATCAATGAGCGTCTGATCCTGCTCATGGCTGGGGCACTCGTCCTGGTGGATGCCGTGCTGTTGACTTTCGCCACGCAGCTCTTCGAGCGGGAGACGATCCTCACCCGCTGGAGATAGCCAACCTTGCGTCGAAGCTTTGGCTTCTTGCTGATTGCACTGGCGCTGAGTGTTCCCGCCCTCAAGGCAGAGGCGCAAACACCGGTAGCAGGGGTGGAGCTCAGGCTAGCCAAACTCAACGGCTTCAGCCTGGGAGGCCGAATACAGGGAAGGTTCCGTCTGACTGCTTCCGGCCCGGTTGATTTGCGCCAGGTGACGTTTCTGATCGACGGTGTGCCGATCGGGGATGCCACGACTTCACCCTTCAGGATCACATTCGACACGGGAGCCTACGACCTGGGGCGGCACGATCTGTCAGCAGTCGCCACTTCCGCCTCTGGGGAGACTCTGGAGAGCAATGTTCTAGCCGTGGAGTTCGTCAGTCCGGATGCGGCGCGCAACTCCACTCTGCAGATTGTCATGCCGGTTCTGGGGATCGTGCTCGTCGTGAGCATCCTGGCGATTGTCGGGCCGCTCCTGGGGGGCGGGGTGCGGCGGGGAAGAGGCATCGGGGAGTACGGGCTGGCCGGCGGCGCCGTCTGCCGGCGTTGCGGTCTGCCCTTCAGCCGGCACATCGTCACCCTCAGGTTATTTGGGACGCGGCTTGAGCGATGCCCACATTGCGGCAAGTGGATGATGGCGTCGAGAGCGAGCCCACAGCAGCTGTCGGAAGCCGAAGCGCGCCTGACTGATCAGACGGCAAGGATCCCTGCCCCGTCTGAGGATGAGGATTCGCTCCGCCGGATGATCGACGATTCGCGCTTCGAAGAGTAGCCGACAGCGCAACCCCTCGAACACACACGCAGCGGAGCGTCATGACATCCAACGCGAGCTCAATGGGTCGCGGGCAGCTTCGAAGGTACAATCCGTGGAGAAGGTGAGCCGAGGCGGGGATCCGGGTATTCGATGACGACGAATGGTCGTCCCATTCCAATCTGTGACTACGAAGGCTCTGACTACCAGGCGCGTTTCTGGGAGGCGGAAGATCGCGCCTACGAGGACAGGGCGGAAGCAGTCGCCCTGCGTCGCCTTCTCCCCGAAGGTGGAGAGCGCCTGCTTGAGGTCGGCACCGGCGCCGGGCGTAACACGCCGCGCTATCGTGGCTTCGGCGAGATCGTCTTGCTGGATTATTCGCGGACGCAACTCGAGCAAGCCCGAACGCGGCTCGGCTCCGACTCGAAGTATCGATACGTTGCGGCGGATGTCTACCAACTGCCGTTCGCGCCGGAGGTGTTCGACACGGCGACCATGATCCGGACTCTGCATCACATGGCCGACCCGGCGGCGGCGCTGGCGGCGATCCGTCAGACCCTGGCGCCCGAGGCAGTCTTCATCCTCGAGTTTGCCAACAAGCAGAATCTCAAGGCCATCTTGCGCCGAGCCATCGGCCGGCAGACATGGAGTCCGTTTGATTTGGAGATGATCGAGTTCGCCGAGCTGAATTTCAATTTCCACCCACGGGCGATTCGGCGCTGGCTGACGATGGCGGACTTCCGCATCGGCCGGCAGCTGGCCGTCTCATATTTCCGGCTGCCCGTACTCAAACGCTGGATCCCCGCGTGGCTGATCAATGCATTGGAGACCCTGGCGCAGTCCACCGGGGGGTTGGCTCAACTCAGCCCGAGCGTGTTCCTGCGCGCCGCAGCCCTGGGGGTCCGCCGCCAGCCGTTGGCCGCCAGCATCTGGCGCTGCGCCGCGTGTCGATCGTTGAGCGTGCGCGAAGGGCCGCGCGGCGTGACGTGTGGTGATTGCGGCCGGCGATGGCCGCTGAAAGAGGGGATTTACGACTTCCGCCTCGAACGCTAGCCCCGGCTCGTCCGCGGTTTGCGGTCCCGACGGCGAGAGTCTTTCCGCTGCAGCCGCGCGTGCGCATCTTCGTAGAGCGAGTCCGCTATTCGCCTGAGTGCTTCAACTGAAGTGAGTTGGTGTGCGATTGCGTCAAGCGAGCCCGCCTCACAGCGGTATACGCTATAATAGCTTTCGGCTTCGGCGCGAACCAATCCGGCCTGCCTCAGCCGCGCCAGATGGTGCGAGATCGTTGAAGCCCTGAGGTCGAGCAACGCGGCCATTTGCTCTCCAGTGTGGGGCGCCTGCGAGAGCAGGGCCAGGATGTTCAGTCGGGTTTCGTCGGCCAGGGCTTTCAACCCTTGTAGCAAGATCGCTTCCGGATGGGATGGCTCCAGTTCTACCTCCGTTGAATTAATTCGATAGGGATCGAACCAAGGATACCAGCTTTGCAACGCCGGTCAAGGTCGGAGAGGAGCGCCGGGATGCTGCCAGAGCGAGATACATATGCGGTGGAGATTGCCGGGGTGAAACGCCGCCTGCCTCTGTTTGAGGTTGCTCCCGGCTTGCGGATCGCCGTCCTGAACATTCTGGGTGACACCGAGTTGGTCGAGGCCTGCGCCAGGGCTCTGGCCGACAAGTTGCAGAGTCTTGACTACGACGTCCTGGTCACGGCCGAGGCCAAGAGCATCCCCTTGGCACACGCGCTCGGGCGGGCCACCGGCAAGTCATACATCATCCTGCGCAAAGTGTACAAGATCTATATGGGGCAGGCGCTTCAGGCCCAGACGGTCTCCATCACCACCGGGGAACCGCAGACGCTGTATCTGGACGAAAAGGATCGTGCGCTGGTCGAGGGCAAGCGCGTCGTCCTCATCGATGATGTCATCAGCACCGGCTCGACCTTGAAAGGCATGCAGAAGCTGATGCAGATGGCCGGGGCCGAGGTTGTCAAATCCGGGGCGGTCTTCACCGAGGGCGACCCTGATGCCTGGCGGGATATTCTGGCATTGGGGCATCTGCCCCTCTTCAAGGACGCCTGAACGCGACGGCGCGGCCGTCAGGCGAGCGGGTTTGCCCGACGGATCATCGGCCCAGGGCCCGGGCGATGCCTGTCTTTGCGCACCTGCTGCCCGAAATTCCGCGTCGTTTCCCCTGACGTGATATAACTTGGCGGCCATGTCCGAGTCGTCTTCTCCCGATTACGGTTCAGCCGTTCGCGACTTCCAGCGCGCCCGTCAACAGGCCGCTCTTGAAGCGATCCTGGCCCGTCTCACCGGGCGGTCGGTGGATTTGCTGTCGTATGACGAAGTCCGTCGGAAACTCGGGGCGCGAGAGGCCTCCGTCCAGGAACTGAAAGACGTGCGAATCGACGCCATCGTCGGTAGCGTGGGACGTTATCAGGATTTCACCCGAAGTTTCCTGCCCAAACACGACAGCGACGGGGATCGCTGGGCCCGCGTGTACGTCGCCGTGGATGGTCAAAAGGGGTTGCCGCCTATTGAGCTCTACCAGCTGGGCGATGCCTATTTCGTCCGCGATGGGCATCATCGAGTGTCGGTGGCTCGCCAGTTGGGCGCGACCCATGTCCAGGCGTACGTCACGCCCGTGATCAGCAAAGTCCCGCTCGAACCCGGGACGGACCTCTCCGATATCATCCTCAAGGCCCACTACGCCGAATTCCTCGAATGCACCCATCTCGACTTGACCCGAAAGGACTCCGATCTAACCTTGACCGCGCCCGGTGGCTATGACGTCATGGAGGAGCATATCCGGGTTCACCGATACTTCATGGGGTTGGAAGAGGGGAAGGAAATCTTACTCGAGGACGCGGCGAGTCACTGGTATGACACGGTCTACATGCCGGTCATCCGTATGATCCGTCAGCAAGGAATCTTGCGCGACTTTCCCGATCGAACGGAAGCCGATCTGTATCTGTGGATCTTGGAGCACCGAGCCGCGCTGGAAGCCGAGCTGGGTTGGGAGGTCGAGTTAGAAACCGCCGCCGCCGATCTGGTGACGCGTCAATCGAAGGCCGGATCATCAAGTCTCGGGGGCAAGCTTTTTGCCGCGATGACCCAGGACGAGTTCGAGGCCGGGCCACCGCCGGGTGACTGGCGCAGGCGCAGGTTGGAGCCGCGACCGGATGATCGAGTCTTCGTCGACATCCTAGCCCCGGTAAGCCCTGATGATCGGGAATGGACCGCGCTTACCCAGGCGATCGAGATTGCTCGGCGGGAGTCAGGGAGGGTGCTCGGTCTGCGCGTGCTGCCGGCCGCCGACCAACTCGATGATGACGCGGTTGCTGAACTCAAGACTGAGTTCGACCGTCGCTGCCAGGAGGCCGGCGTCCAGTCCAGGTTCGCTGTCGAGGTCGGAAGAATCGCGGAAACGATCTGTTCCAGGGCCAGCCTGGCCGATCTGGTCGTGATCGACCTGGCCCATCCACCGGCAAACCAACCAATCGGCAGGCTGAGTTCGGGCGCGCGAACGCTCATCCAACGTTGCGGTCCGCCGATCCTGGCTGTCCCCCACGGACCGACGGCGCCCAAGCACATTCTCCTCGCCTATGACGCCAGCCCGAGGGCGCGCGAAGCGCTCTATCTGGCGACGTACCTGACTGCGCGTTGGAAGCTTGAGTTGACGCTCCTCATGGTCCAGGAGAAAACCCGCGTCGGCGGATCCGAGATGGAAGTCGCCCAGCGCTACCTCGTATCGCACGGGGTACAGGCTACCTACGTGAAAAGGCGGGGTAAGGTTGCGCCGACGATCCTGGAGGTTGCCGAGCAGCAGGACTGTGACCTGATTCTGATCGGGGCATACTCGGCTCCGCCCGTTCTCGAGGTCACTTTGGGGAGTACGGTGGATGAAGTGCTGCGAGGCGCGCACTTCCCGGTCTTGATCTGCCATTGATGGAGTCTCTCGAGCGTCCACCTGCAGATCAGATCTTCCAGCCCGATGCCCTATCGGCGCTCGCTCGTGTCGACCGTCTGTCCAGCGTGGTCAGGCAAAGAAGTGATCGGTGACCGGCCTGTGACCCGTCGGGAACTGACGCGAGGCACCGGAGAACGAGGCGCGCCATGCCTGGTGGCTTATGACGGGACGGTGTACGACGTGACCGACTGTCCGAAGTGGCGCACGGGCTTCCATGAGCAACTATATTTCGCCGGGCAGGATCTCACCACGGAAATCGCCGAGGCGCCGCACGAGTTGGAAGTGTTCCAGCGTCCGTGCGTGCGCAGGGTCGGCCGCTTGATCGACTGAAGTACGCCCTCCGTCTCAATCAACCGCAATACGCCTGGATGGGCAACCATTCGGCTTCAAACGTCCCGCGTGCACTCCGGCCCCCGCTCAGGCCGAGGGCCCACTCCCCGGTCACACCTGTCCGATCGTCGGATAGGCCGAGCCTGACCTCTCCCCACTCGGCCAGTTCGCATTCGCCGCCGGCGGGGCAGTAAGTCGCCGTGCCGATCGGATGAGCGGAATCGAAGCGGACGGTCGTGGGGGGCCGCACCTGAGTGCGGGGCCACAGGTTGAAGGACACCGTCTCGGGACCGAGCGGCGACTCGAGCCTCAGCTCGACTGATGGCGCGTCGGTCGGTGTGCAGACGGGACTCATCGTGCCGCGATATGGCGCAACAGGTGCTCTCTTCGGTGTGGCGCTCGCAATGGGCCTACAGGCCGCTGCCGCTGCGGCGGCCTGTAGGATCAACGGGATCACTCGAACGGTTCTGTTCATTCGCTTTCCACCGATCATGGCCATGTGTAGCGCACGCCGTAGCTCACCTGGGTCTCACCGTTGGCGGGGATCCGCACACGGAACTCGATCGTCGAGGTGTCAAGCTTCGTGTAATCGGCGTTTGAGCTGAAGATCCGCCACTCGGTCCAGCGCGAGAGGTGCTCGACCACGCGCACCTCGACTGCTTCGTCCTTGTGATTCCGAAGCGTGATCGCGTACTCCTCTTCCATGCGCTTGTCTGTCGGTCGGCGGAAGTCGGTTCGCACGCGCTCTCCGACAATGTCGAAGGCGTCCCCTACGTACAGACGGAGGTTCTCACCTTTTGGCGTGTGATCGATCGTGTCCTCGCCGATGAGGAGGGCCGCGCCGTCAATGTCTTCCTGGTAAACGCGCACCCGGCCTCGCGGCAGATCGGCCTCGACGTCGTCTGTATCGAACTCGACCATCACCATCACTTTGGGGTTGGAAGCCACCCCGTACGATGGATCCGTCTGCGGATAGCTCGAGGCGTAGCAGTACCAGTATCCACTCCGGCATTGCAGACCGTCGTAGACGAAGAACTTCTCGGCCGGGACATCCGCGGTGGAGACGAACTCAATCTGCTTGGTTTCGTTGTTCCCCACACTGACGGGACGGGGCACCTCGTACAGGTGATATTCGAAGAACTCGCGTTGATCGATCGGAGCTTCGGTCGCCGCAGGGCGGCCCTCCAGATACAGGTCTTGCGTCGCCAGAGCGGGGTCCGACGTCCTCTGAAGATCTCCGGCGATCAGCTTGAGCTGGGCATCGATGAATGAGGCGCCGCTGGTGTTGGTCAATGTCACCCATCCGTCGAGGTCGACCTCATCCTCGGCGGCTGACAGGAGCAGCACGTAGTCCGACTGCCACGTCAGGCCTCCGGTCAGGTAGGTGACCTCGAGATCTTCCGGCCCGGACTGCGCAGCCCGGAGCAACCAGACAAGGGTCGGTTTGGTGATCAACCCCTGGGGGAGTTCAGGGAATGAGAATTCCTGCACGTTGTCAAGCTTGATGACGGTCACTTTGCCGCCGCCCTCCTGCAGCACCAGATCCCCCCGCCCGCTCAAGAGCTTTCCCCGGTACTCCTTGCCGTCCTTGGTGACGACGAGGATCTGTTGATCCAGGTACTTCTCCAGCAGTGCAGAGCCGCCCACAAGATCGAACTCGTAGTTCTGCTCAAGGATCGACGTCCGGCCGGGATGGGTGAGGGGCTTGATGAGGACGCTGGTCGGATCGATCGAGGCGGCCACGTCGGCGAAAGAGATCTGGTTCAGTCCCTGGGAAAGATCGAAGCGTCGACGATCCTGCACCAGGGCAGTGCCCTTGTTGTAGACCGTCAATGCCACGGCGGAATCGGCTGCTTCGGCGGTTGGCGTGTCCACCGGCAACGAAGGTTGTACGCCCGGCAGAGAACCGCAGGCAAGCGCAAGCAGACCCAGGCCGGCTGTGGCGATAGCCAACCGCCTGGCAGTCTTTCCGGCAGTGCCCGAACGAGATATCAACCTGAGTGGGTGCACGGAGAAGCGGCGCGGGGGGTTCATAATAAGTTCCTCCGATGTGAGATGCTGTATCCCACAGACGCTTCAGGCCTCGCCCAAGTTCCACCTGGAATTGGGAGATTCGGGCCATGTCGCCGGCTTTCACCCATCCGTCCGTGTAAGAGAACCGTAAGGACCCGTTTGCTATAATCTCCCCGACATACAGGAGAGTCGAAGATGTTTTCGGACGTACTCAAGCGACGTCAGGACGAGGAGCGCTTACGAGAAGAGAAGAGGTTGCCGCCTGGGCAATCCTTGACCTACAAATTCCCCGTGCTCCACTACGGACCCGTTCCAGCTTTCGATCCGGCGACGTGGGATTTCCGTGTCTTCGGAGAAGTGGAAGAGGAGAAGCGATGGACGTGGGATGAGTTCCAGAAGCTCCCGCGCAAGCAAGTCAAGATGGACATCCATTGCGTCACCCGATGGAGCAAGACCGACACCACATGGGAGGGCGTCTCGCTCCGCCAACTGGTCGATGAGGGACTGATCACTCTGAAACCAAGTGCCAGGTTCGTCATGCAGCACTGCGAATATGGGTTCACTGTAAACATCCCGATCGAAACTGCCCTGGCGGACAACTTCCTTCTGGCGACATACCTCGACCGACAGCCCATCTCCCCGGACCACGGCTACCCGCTGAGAGGGGTGATCGGCTTGATCCCGGGCCGGCCTGAACTGAAGACCTCCTATTTCTGGAAGGGCGGCAAATGGCTGCGGGCCCTGGAGTTCATGGCTCGGGACCGTCTCGGGTTCTGGGAGCAGGCCGGCTATCACAACGAAGCGGACGTGTGGAAAGAGCAGCGCGTGACGCGCGGATAGGATCTTTCCTCCAATCGATCGGGGATTGCGCGCCCCCGACTTCCCTTCCGTCATTCTCACAATCTCGCTAGCACGCCCGTCGGCCGTGGCAATCATCCAACTTCGCCCCTAGCCGATCCGGGCTCCGGCCTCACCCCCTACCCCCTCTCCTTCCCAAATAACCTCATCCCCCTCCCCCGGGCGGGCATCCGCGGAAGGCAAGCTGCGCATCAGTCCGGGGGAGGGGGACTAAGGGGGTCGGGCCTATTTGCTCGCAGTCTAGAGAGAGGGACGCGAACTGGTAGTCGCCCGTGGTCACCCAGAGATGCCCTGCTAGGCCCGTACTCCCCGCTTGAACGAGGCGGCTTCAGAGCCTACGACACTTCGGGAATTGACCCCCATACCAGGCTCCCCCGACCTATAATGTCAGAGGGGAGCATGGAAGGGCAGGACGGTCTCATCGCTGCCAGGCAGCGAATGGTGGACGAGCAATTGCGCGGCCGCGATATCACCGATGCGCGCGTTCTGGCGTCGATGATGGCGGTGCCGCGCCACCTGTTCGTCCCGGCCGATATGAGATCCTTCGCCTACTCAGATGGGCCGCTACCCATCGGCCAGGGGCAGACCATCTCCCAGCCGTACATCGTGGCCTTGATGACCCAGCTCCTCGAGTTGCAGGGTACGGAGACCATCCTCGAAGTCGGCACGGGCTCAGGTTATCAGGCTGCCGTGCTGTCTCGCCTGGCCGAACAGGTCTACACGGTTGAGCGGTCGGGCGAGCTGGCCAACCTTGCCCGCGAGGTTCTCGAAAGTCTCGGCGTCGAGAACGTGATCATCCGACAGGGCGACGGATCGGGTGGCTTGCCCGAGTTCGCCCCTTTCCATGGTGTAATTGTGACAGCGGCTGCTCCGAAGGTGCCCCGTCCGCTGCTAGATCAACTCACTTCTGACGGCCGGCTGGTCTTGCCCGTTGGAGGGCGGGAGGGTCAGGTGCTCGAGCGCTGGAGTCGAGATCGCGACGAGTTCCACGTCGAGCGGGTCGCCCCGGTGGCTTTTGTCCCCCTGATCGGAGCCCACGGTTGGCCGGACGATTATGGAGAGGCTAAATGGATTTGAACGACACGGACCGTAGCCGCGTCCGCGCGGCTGCGCCGGTCATCAGCGTGATGATGGTCATTCTGGCAGGAACGCTTGCTGGATGCGCTCTCGCTGGAGGGAAGCCAACTCCGACCCTGGCGCCGACAACCGCACCACCCACTGCAACGGCTACGCCGATTCCACCCACACAAACGCCACAGCCTCCCACGGCGACACCGAGCATCACACCCACACCAACATTGGCGCCGGGCGAAATCCCCGCGTTGGGGCGTGTGTTCTTTGTCATCTTTGAAAACCGAGAGTTTGGGCAGGTGATCGGGAATGAGACGGCGCCGAACTTCAATTCCCTGGCTGAGGAAGGCGCGCTCCTGACGCAGCATTACGCGATCACCCATCCTTCGTTTCCAAACTACCTGGCCCTGATCGCCGGCCAGACATTCGGGATCGCCCGCAACTGCGAGACCTGCTATCAGGACGCGCCGATTCTGCCGGATCAGCTTGAAGCCAGCGGCAAGACCTGGCGCGCTTACCTGGAGGGAATGCCGGCGGCGTGCTTCGATTACACCGTCAATCCTTACGCCAAGAGGCACAATCCCTTCATCTACTTCGACAGCGTCCGCTCCAACGAGGGGCGTTGTCTTTCGCGCGTCGTCCCCTTCGATCAGTTCGCCATCGACATGTCGCAGGACAGCCTGCCCGACTTTGTGTGGATCACGCCGGACATCTGCAACAGCGCCCACGACTGCCCTCTGGCGACGGCCGACGGCTGGCTTGGCTCGCTGGTCGACGCGATCCGAGCCTCCTCAGCCTATCAGCCCGATAGCCTGATCATTATCACCTGGGACGAGGGCTCCTCGACTGCCGGTTGTTGCGAACTGGCCAAGGGCGGTCGGGTCGCGACCATCCTGCTCTCGCCGATGATCCAGGCCGGCGTGCAGGACTCCACGGAATACACGCACTACTCACTTCTGGCGATGCTCGAGAAGGGGTGGGGGCTTGACCTTCTCGGGCTTGCCGGAGATTCTCGCACCACACCAGTGAACGGTGTGTGGGGTGCAGCTCCCTGAGACACATCCGAACCGGGTAAGACCCCTCGATTGCTGCCTCGCTGAATCTTCCATTGGAGTGAAATCTGCGCCGGCCAGGGCTCAAGACCCGAGATTCTGGCCGGCGTCAGGCTTCACGACAGACCCAAACCCGACCTATAGACAATCTCTATAGTCGTCGATAGACGGTATCGAATCGTCTTGTGACAACCCTCACTAACCCAAAACCTGCCCCGGCGATAGAACTTAAGCAGTCCCGCAATTAAGCAATCTCTTGACCTCTTAAGAAACGGGAGTGGAACATGCGGGAACTTGCCGAGAAAGCGGAGCGAACGGCCGAGATCCATCGAGTGCTGGCCAACCCCCGACGCCTCAGGATTCTATGGGCATTGAAACACAGGGAATTGTCGGTCGGGGAACTGGCCGACGCCATTGGAGCTTCGCTCCAATGCACTTCTCAGCACCTGCGGCTGATGCGGGAGCACGGGATGGTGGGCTCTCGGCGAGAAGGCCAGACCATCTACTACCACATCGAAGGGACTGCCCGTCAGGTCGATCTGGACTGGCTGGACAGCCACTCCGACAGCCGGGATCACGGCGTCTCTCCGCCGAGCTCCCGAGATAAAGACAAAGGAGATCTGTCATGAGTGCAGAAGCATTGGGCAATATCGAAGCCGCCAAGGTCGTCGACGCCCGCGCCATGGCCTGCCCCGGACCGCTGCTGGAAGCCAAAAAGAGCATCGGCGATGTCAAGGTAGGTGAAGTGCTTGAAATCTGGTCCGGGGATGCCAACACCAAGAATGACATGCCCCGCTGGTGCCAGAAGGTCGGACATGAGTTTCTGGGCAGTGTGACGGCCGAGGGGTACGACCGGCTGTTCATCCGTCGCGCCAAGTAGGAGTGGACCCTATGCCGACGCGTGTCGAAACGCCGCAGACCAAGATTCTGATCCTGGCGTCGCTGTCCGGCGGCTACCGCGGTGCCGACGCGGTCGGACAGCTCCACACCGATTACCCGTCCAACACCTACATCCTGCCGATGGTCTCAGCGGCGATGTTTTCCGAGGCCTTCTACCTCGAGACCTTCGAAATGGGCATCGACGCCGTAATTGTGATGTTCAGTGGCACGGACAGCCCTTACAAAGGCGGTTCCGACCAGACGGCCAAGATCATCAACCGGACCTACCCGTTGATGAAAGAGCGCGGCATTGACACTCGACGACTGCGCCTGGCGGCCATCTGTACGGTGTGCACAGCTGCCTTTCTGAAGGAAGTCAAACTCATGGAAGACGTGTTGGCTGAAATCGGGCCGATCGCCGACGAGCTCACGGCCTCGGCCTCGCAACTACAGCCGGCCTAACCATAGCCAAGGAAGGTTGTCGAACGATGACAGACGGACTCCTGAAGGTAGATGCGATGGTGATCGGCGGCGGGATCGCTGGCATGCAGGCCTCGCTTGATCTTGCCGGCCAGGGCTACCAGGTGGCGCTGGTTGAACGGCAGCCGACCATTGGCGGCAAGATGATTGCCTTGAGCAAGGTGTTTCCGACGCTCGACTGCTGCAGCTGCATCACCACCCCGAAGATGTCGGCGGTGGCGCACAACGACAATATCGAGCTGCTGACCTACAGCGAAGTTCAGTCGGTCGAGCCCAACGGGAGAGGCTATCTGGCGCAGGTGATACAGAAGCCGCGCTACGTCGATATGAAGGCCTGCACCGGTTGTCGCCAGTGCGAGTACGCCTGCCCGATCGACGTACCCGACGCCTTCCAGCAGGGGCTGAGCGCTCATCGGGCCATCCGCGTTCCCTTCTCGACTGCTGTTCCGCAGACGGCGGTCCTGGATATCGATCACTGCCTGATCTGCGGCAAGTGCGAGAAGGCGTGCCCGGTTGGGGCGATCGATTTCACCCAACAGCCGACGACGCTCGAGATCGAAGCAGCCAGTATCATCCTGGCCACCGGGTTCGAAACCACGCCGCGCGGTGCCAAGACCGAGTACGGCGAGGGCAAGTACCCCAACGTCATCGACGCACTGACGATGGAACGTCTGCTGGCTCCGACGGGTCCCTATCTGCACATCCTGCGGCCATCGGACGGCAAGGAACCCGATTCGATCGCCTACGTGCAGTGCGCCGGCTCGCGCGATGAGACGCTGGGCGTGCCCTACTGCTCGCGCGTGTGCTGCATGTACGCCATCAAGCAGGCGATGCTGATCTCCGGCTCGCTGCCGCTGGCGGACATCACGATCTACTACATGGACATCCGCACCTTCGGCAAGGGCTATGAACAGTTCTATCAGAGCGCCAAGGCGATGGGGATCGAATTCGTCAAGGGCAAGGTCGCGCAAATCACCGAGGATGAAAACCACAACCCGGTCGTGCGGGTGGAAGTCGTCGAGGGTGGAACCAAGATCATCGAGCGAATGCACGACATGATCGTGCTCTCGGTCGGCATGCTTCCCGGTTACGACCCTCTGGCGACCTATGGCGTGTCGGCGGCCGGCGACGGATTTGTCGAGATCCCGGAGCCCAATCTCTCGCCCAGCATGACGGCCCGGCCCGGCATCTTCGCTACAGGCACCGCTGCCGGCCCGATGGACATCGTCGACTCGATCGTGATGGCCGGGGCCGCAGCCTCCGAGGCGGCCGCCTACCTGGAAAACCTGAAAGCCGGCTTGACCGAGGAAGCCGATGCCGCTGAGCAGAAGAAGGAATTGGTCTATGCCTGAGAACGACGAAGAACCCCGAGTTGAAGACGAGTCGACCAAGTCGCGAGATGGAAAGCTGCGCATCGGCGTTTATACGTGCTACTGCGGTGGCAATATCAGCGACGTGGTCGATTGCGAGGCTGTTGCCAGGACGCTGGGTCAGCTCCCGGATGTGGTGGTCTCGCGCACCAACATGTCGATGTGCTCGGACGCCGGCCAGGCGATCATCGAAGACGATATCCATCAGCAAGGCCTCAACCGGGTCGTGATCGGCGCCTGCTCGCCTTTCCTGCATGAGCAAACCTTCCGCGGCACACTGGCGCGCGCCGGCCTTAATCCGTACTTCTACCACCACGTTGGTCTGCGCGAGCAGGACAGCTGGACGACACATGCTGATCCGGGAGGCGCCACGGTCAAGGCCATCCGCTTGATGAAAGCCGGGATCGCCAAGGCCCGCTTTCTGGAGGCGCTCGAGCCGATCCGCCTCGAGGCGCAGCGGCATGCTCTGGTCATTGGGGGAGGGGTAGCCGGTCTGCGTGCCGCCTGGGACATCGCTCGACGCGGCCTCAAGGTCACGCTGATCGAGAAGAGCCCCTTCCTGGGTGGCCGGATGGCTCAACTCGAGAGCGTCTTTCCCACCGATCAAGATGCCCGGGCGGCGCTTGCAGTGCTGATCAAGCAGGTGAGCCACCATCCCAACGTGACATTGTTCACCAATACGCAGCTCGTGGGTTTGGCTGGCTACGTCGGCGATTTCCAGGTGACGCTCGAGCAGCAGCCGCGCGGTGTTTCCCCTGAATTTGCCAGCCTCGATGCGGCCATCGCCGCCTGCCCGATTGAGGTGCCGGACGAGTTCAACTATGGCCTGACCCGTCGCAAGGCGATCTACCTGCGGCATCCGGGCTGCACTCCCGAGACTGCAGCCATCGACTGGGCGCAATGCACGCTGTGCGGCGCATGCCAGCAGGTCCAAGGCGGCCAGGCGATCAGCCTCGACCGAACCCCGCAGACTTTCGATGTCAATGTCGGAGCGATTGTGGTCGCGACCGGCTTCATGCCATACGCGCCGCGGCAAGGCGAATACGGCTACGGCGATCTGCCGGACGTCGTCACCCTGCCACAGTTCATTCGCCTCTTGGCGCTGAGCGAAGGTGAAGCGGCGCTGGAGTGGAACGGCCATCCGGTACGCGACATCGCCATGATCCACTGCGTCGGCAGCCGGCAGATCGAAGGGCTACACGAGCCGCAACCGGATGGGCAGGTGAACCCATACTGCTCACGTGTGTGCTGTACCGCCACGATGCACGCCGCCGTCGATCTGAAGCGTCGCTTCCCGTCGATCAACCTCTATGACATCTACCAGGACATTCGCACCTATGGCCGGGGGCACGAGGATCTCTATCGTCAGGCAGGCGAAGACAAAGTACGCTTCCTGCGCTTCCTGCCCGAAGAAGGCCCCGTCGTCGCCGCCGACACGGTCGAGGACGGTCACGCCCTGGTTGTCACGGTCAAAGACAGCCTCACCTGGAGTGAAACCCTCGAAGTGCCGGTTGACCTGGTGGTCCTGGCGGTGGGCATGATGCCCAGCCCGATCGACGAGCTCTATGAGCTGCTCAAGATCACCCCGGGCAGCGATCGCTTCCTGCTCGAAGTGCATCCCAAGTTGCGCCCGGTTGAGACCGCTGTCAACGGCATCGTGCTGGCCGGGACGGCACAAAGCCCGATGAACATCCAGGAGAGCATCGCTTCGGCTGGAGCCGCCGCCGCCAAGGTCAGCGGCCTGCTGAGCGGCGGTGAGGTTGAGCTGGAGCCCTTTGTGGCGCGGGTCGACCCCGATCGCTGCCGGGGAACCGGCGCATGCGTTGAAGTTTGTGAATACGAAGGCGCAATCCGGCTCCAATCTGAGCAGGTCAACGGTGAGGAAGTGCGCCGGGCGGTCGTCTCTCCGGCCAATTGCGTGGGCTGCGGCGTGTGCGTCAGCGCCTGCCCGAACCAGGCCATCGATGTGCAGGGATGGACTCTCGGGCAGTACCGGGCGATGGTCGATGCCATCGCCGCCGAGATCCCTGAGCTGGAGGAAGTCTCATGAGCGACGGGGCAGACGCCAAACAGCGCACGGCCACCTTGAAGGCGTTGCGCCAGGCCCATCAGGACACCGTCGAAAGCACGCAGCTGCTTCTCAAGGAGCAACAGGCGTTCCGGAAGACCCTGCGAGCGGCGATGACCCAGGGGGCCAAGACTATCCCCGAAATTGCCGCCGCAGCCGCGCTGCCGGCTGACCAGGTGCTATGGCACGTCATGGCCATGAAGAAGTATGACTTGGTGCGCGAAGTGGGCAAGGATGGCGAGTACTACCAGTATGTGCTGGCAGAGGAGGTAGGATCGTGAGCACACGGGTCGACACACGTTTGCTGGAAGAGCTCAAGGAGTATGGCGCCATCAATCCCGAGGCGTGCTTCAACTGCGGCAACTGCTCGGCAGTCTGCCCTTTGACCACCAGCGAACACTCTTTCCCGCGCCGCACCATCCGCATGGTCCAGATGGGGCTGCGCGAACAGCTCAAGACCAGCATTGATCCCTGGCTGTGCTATTTCTGCGGTGACTGTTCACGCACCTGCCCGAGAGGTGCCGAACCGGCCGAGACCATGATGGCCTCCAGGCGCTGGCTCATTGCTCAGTATGATCAGAGTGGGAAGGCCCGCAGGCTCTATACCTCCGAGAGAACGGTGGCGGCGGCGATCGCCAGGGCAGCGCTGATTCCGTTGGTGCTGCTCGTTGGATACCACCTGCTGACGGGCGGCCGGAACATCGAGACATCGCGCGTCGCCCTCAACGAGTTCGCGCCGGTCATGTGGGTCTGGGCCCTCGTCTTGTTTCATTTCGCCCTTCTGGGCCGACACATCGTGACGAACGCCATGGCTATGACCAGGAACCTCCTGGGGTCCCAGGCCAGCCTGCTGGACATCCCGGTAAGCGCGTATCTGGCAGGCTTGAAGGACTTCGCCGTTCACTTCGTGTCCCAGCGGGAGTGGTGGTCCAAGTGCAAGGAAACTCGCACAGTGGAGTTCAGCCGCTGGCTCAAGCATCTGCTGCTGATGATCGGCTATGTAACGATGCTGATCCTGATCGTTCCACTTCTGTGGTGGTTCCAGACGGATAACTTGTATCCGCTCTATAACCCGCAGCGCTGGCTTGGCTACATCGCAACCATCCTTCTCATGTTCACGTCCATCGAGATCCTCATCAGCCGGATGAGGAAGCAGGAGGAGATCCACCGCTTCTCGCATCCCAGCGATTGGCTCTTTCCCAGCTTCCTGCTGATTGGCTCGATCACGGGCATCCTGGTTCACATTCTCCGCTACACTGGGTTGCCCTGGCCGACCTACATCCTCTACACAGTTCATGTCATGGCGATGGTCGCCATGCTGGACACCGAAGTTGGAATCGGCAAGTGGACCCACTTGATCTATCGACCGCTGGCTCTTGCTCTGGAGGCGATGAAGAAGAGAACCATTCTTGTGGCGCCGCGCCTGCTCCCGTCCGGAACGGACTGACGGCGGGGGCCATCGCGTCGGCCCCAGCAGGGGTGCGGGCTGCTACCTGTGGGATGGGCGTGCGGGAAACATGGCCGGCACGCCGGCGGATGAGATATTCGACGGTTTATCGATAAGGATCCTGGAGTCACGGGGAGGTGAACTCCCGTCGGGCTCCGGGTGCCAGACAATCCCACGTACGGAGGATACCTAGATGGCTGAAAAGATGGTGGTCGTCTGCAACGGCGACGAGGTCAAGAACATCATGCCGACCTTGATCTTCGCCTCGTCCGGGATCGCCCTGGATTATGAAGTGCATGTCTTCTTCTGCCCAGCCGGCGCCAAGTGGACTCTCAAGGGCGAGCTGGAAGCGCTCGGCCACCCCAAGGGCCTGCCAAATCCGCTGGACCTATGGAAAACCCTCGTCGATCAAGGTGCCAACATCGTGCTGTGCGAATTGGCGCTCGAGAACAAAGGCATTGATCCTAAGGACCTGCGAGATCCGGCGATCAAGATCCAGAAGGCCCCACCGTTCCTCATGGACGCTGAAGGGGCCGAGATGACCTATACGTTCTAGCCAGTGGCAGTGGCCGTTTCGCATGCAGGCGATGGCTCGGCCACAACAACTAGACAGGGGCTCCCATTTGGGAGCCCCTGTCGCATTCCTGAGGCACAGGCCTTCAGCCATGGGGGCTTTCAGGCAAGTGCAGCAAATCCACATTGGACTCGTCGTGGACGAAGCTCCAAAAGGCCTCCTGCGGGCGACTGGGCGTCTCCAGTCGGTTGCGCACCATGTAGATCGTGCGTCGCATGTTCAGCCCTCGCACCTCGACATCGACCACGTTGCCCCGGTCGAGAGGACATGCAGATGCCAGCGTGGAGACGAAGGACACGCCATAGCCGGCCGCTACCGTTCGGACGATTGCCTCAGCGTTGCCCAGCTCGAGGAAGACGTTCAGGTCGTCCAGGCTGATGTCGAACTTGGCTAGTTCGATGAGCATCACTCGGCGCGTCCCCGAGGAGCTTTCGCGAATGATGATGTTCTCTTTGAGAAGATCTTCGGGCTCGATCACTCGGCGGAAAGCCAACGGATGATTGGCGGGTATGATAAGGGTGATGGAGTCCTCGAAAAACTCTTGTGATTCGTACATGTCCTCTAGCGGTTCGGAGCTGACAACTGCAAGATTGGCTTCACCCTGCGTGAGTTGAGGGATTGCGTGATCGGGGGTACAGGCCAAGATGCTCACTCGCACACCCGGGTGACGTTTGGAAAAACGAGCTGCCAGTTGCGGCAGGATGTACTTGCCGGCAGTGGTGCTGCATGCAATGCGCAAGTGTCCGACCACACCGTTTTGCAGCGAAGAAGCCATCTCTTGAAGTTCATTGGAGTCCTGGATCAACTTTCGGGCCCAGGGGAGCATGGAGCGGCCGGCCTCGGTCAAATGGAGTTTTCCACCGGATCGATCGAAAAGCTCGAGACCCAGCTCTCCTTCGAGCATTTTGATGTGGTGGCTGACAGTCGGTTGCGTGACATGCAGGAGCTTGGCGGCTTCGGAGAAGCTCAGGTGTTCGGCCGCAAAGAGGAAGGACTCTAGCCTCTGAAGGTCCATCACAGGATTGCTCGATTCCGCCACGGGTGGCGTTGGGCACATGGCTGAAGCACAACGTGGGCGACGACGGGCCGCGGCCAGAAGTACAGGTCTGGCGGCCTCAGATTATACAGCAGCGCCCCGGAGCCTCGCCCGGAGCGGGTGGGTGCTGACAACCTGGACTGTGCGGATGTGCCCTCACGCCCGATCCGGGGTGCTCGAGATGGTGCCCGTCTACGCGGAACTTCGAACGGAAGCCGGCTCGCCGTCCGGGCCCAGTTTGCCTGCCGAGCTATCCTCCGGCTCAGCCGTCAGATAGGCCATCGCCGTCCCGGCATCACCATCCATCGCCAACTCAAGGAGCGCGCCGTCGCCGGCATCCGGGACGTGGATCACCTGCACGGCCTCCGACCAGGCGACAGCTTCGGGCAACAATGCCCCGAGGGCGTTAGGGGCATTCTCGAAGAAGGCCCGATTGAATTCAGCGCCGGGGTCGCTCAGTGCCAGGGCAAGCGGGTAGATGTGTGCCTCGACCAGGTCCTGAAAGAAATGGGTACCGTAGGAGGGCTCGGGCGCCCACTCATCGCTGGCCAACTCGATCAAGGCGCGGGCCCGGTAGATGTCACCATAGCGAACCGGGATCCCCAGATCCGGGTTGTCACTGCCCCAACGGCCGGGTCCGATGAGGATGAACACTCTGTCGGCCAAGCGCTCATTCAGACGGCCGATCAGGCGCGCCAGCTCGCCTTTCTTCTGGCGATGGAGCGAGAAGTACACCGAAGGCGGAACATAGACAACGTACTCGACATCGCCAACACGGCCGTCTGGAACAAGCCGTTGGCTGACGAAGATGCGTCTGTCGGCCGGGATGTCTCTGCGTAGCTCGACCGCCTCGGCCTTCAGCCGACTCTGTGGGCGACACTGGAGCAAGTAGATTTCAGGGTGTCGTCCACGAGTGTCGGAATCTCCGAGCAGGATCAGGAATTCGACATCAACGGGAACGATGTAGGCTTGCTCCAGGGTCTGAAGCATGTGGCGCATTAGGTCGGCGACGGGCGTGCGCCTCAGCAGCCCGTCAAATGTGATGACGGTTTCCTTCGGATCGAGGTCGATGGGGATGCTCACGAATTCCTGGAGGTGACCATCCGTGAAGCGCTCGGCCAGAAGGCGCAGGTGCGAAAAATCAGGCCGAATGAGCTGTTCGATTCCGACCGTGCGAAAGCTATTGGCGCCAATATCAATCACGTCGACCTGGCGTTGTGAGTAGCGTCGGATGTGTTCCGGGTTCGAGTCGGGCTGAAGGTAGGGATGACTGAGAGCGACGAGGCGTGGGTAGTCACCGCCGATCTGTTCCACGGCGCGCGTGCCCAGCCCCCATACGAGCCTCAAGAAGCCGGCCTTGCGGTCGATACGTGGGCTCCAACGAAACTGATTCCGCGAGAAGGCCACGCCGGCCGCATCCGGTAGGAAATAATCGCCAAGCCGGTTCCCCTGAACTTCCTGAATCAAAATCGCCATGCGCTCGTCGTAGTCCAGAAGTCCGTTCAATCGCCGGTAGAGTAGGACGTCGGCGCTGTAGACACTGGCATACACGTTTCGTATGGCGTCCATCAGCCGCTTGAGATTCTCATCATGCGTCCCCTGGTTGGGGCAGAAGTAGCTTTCGTACTTCCCGGCGAATGAGGTGCCGAAGGAATCCTCGAGCAGGCTGGAGGAACGAACGATCAACGGCAGACGTCCGACCTGATCCAGAATCGATCGCAGCCCGTCGACGATTTCATTCGGGAATCGGCCGGCGCGGAACTGCTCTCGAATCGAGTCGTGTTCGGCCCGGATTCGTTTCTCGTCCTTATATTTTTGGTTGGCGAACCCCACCATCCCGTTGAGCTGGTTGAACTGGTAGAAGACGTCGGCCCCGAGAAACCACGAACGCGGGACGTGCAAGCGGACGAGCAGGGCCTTCTCGGCGGACTTGCGCAGGATGCAGTCGGCCAGAACGATGCCGGCGGCCTTTCCGCCGATCTTCCCCCGCCCGAGGCGCCGGTCAAGAACACCTCTCAGGTCAGCCATGTCGAACCACTCTTTGGCGATCCCGACATAGCCCAGATGATCGCTGATCATGGCTTTTGTCAGCACGACCTTGATCTCTTTCAGATGGTGCTCGACGCGGGCGCGCTCCTTGGCGGGCAAGGCTTCATACGCTTCGCCCTGGGCAAACAACATGTCCCAGGGGGCGAGCTCGGGGTGAAAGGTCAAAACCACTTCCTGAGTGGGGCTTCGTTCGGAGAGAGTCTTGCGAACGATTTCGACGAACCGTTCGTGGGGGAGGTTATAGGCGAAGTAGAAATCGGTGAGGTTGTCGCGAATGAGGGCCAGCCGCTGCGCCCATGTGTCCGGATGTTCTTGCTTGAGCGGATCCACTAGACCTTCACGTCGCTGGGATTGGACGGCTTTCTCCTGAACTTCGACCTCAAAGGCGTCCTGGGTGATCACGCCGGTCCGGAAAATCTCACGGCGCATGCGCTCACGGATCCGGCCGGCGAGAATGGGGTACTGCGTCAGTTCAAGGTAGAGAGTAAGGACCTTGGGGAACCCGGTTGGGTCGAAAGCCACTTGCTCAACTCCAGGGATTTCGAGATTCGGCCTCGTTTGTCACGTTCGGCGAAAGTCATCCCAGTCTGCAGTCCGAGGGGGCCCGGTCCAGCAGATAAGTGGGGTATGCCCTGCGCTACCTATCATACCTTGGTATGCCTGCACTCCCACCGGCCGAAGCGTGAACCCAGAAGGACGCGCGGTGCAGCTTCGCTGCACCGCGCGTCCTTCTGGGTTTGATTGAAGGCGGAACATGGTGCGCCGTACCCGGCGCAGCGTGCCTCAGCGTCCGATGTGCATCGGCATGATGACATGCAGGAAATCATCGCGTCCGACGGGCCGGATCACCCCTGGGGCGGCGGCGCTGGTTGTTTCGAGCGCGACATTCGGGGTGTCGATGACGCTGAGCACGTCCATCAGAAAGCGTACGTTGAATGCGATTTCGATCGCATCACCCTCGATCGTGGCATCGACCTGGGTTTCATTTGATCCCGTTTCGGCTGAAGTGGCTGAGACAACCACGCTACCCGGCTCGAGTTCGCTGCCGGGAGCCACCCTGAGGCGGGCCGAATGAGCCGACTCGCGGGCGAATATCTCGGCGGCCTTGCAGGCTTTGAGGAAAGCTGCCGTCGGCAGGACGCTTCGAGTGGATTTTGTCTTGGGGATGATGCCCTGATAGTCGGGAAAACTGCCGTCGATCAACTGGGAGACAAGCTCGCGGTCCTTGGTGCGAAAGATCACCTGATTGCGGTTCTCGGGGAGGAGCATGGACACGGTCTCCTGGCCGTCAGCGAAGACCCGGGCCAGCTCGTTCAGCGCCCGGGCGGGGATGATCGCACGCATCGGTCCCGGTTCCGGCGACGCCAGGTGAGAAGAGCGGACCGACAGTCGGAAGCCGTCGGCGGCGGCCAACGTCATCTCGCCGTCCTTGATCTCGGCCAGCACACCTGTCAGAACAGGCCGCGCGTCGTCACTGGAAGCGGCGAAGGCCACCTGGCTGATCATTTCGCGCAGGTCGTCGATATCGAGGGGAACCCCGTTGTCGATGTCGGCAGGGGCCAGCGGGGGAAATTCCTGAGCGTCGATACACTTGATGTCGTTCGTGAACGGCCCGCAAACGACGTGCAGGGTTTGAGTCCGGACCGAGAGGCTCATGTCGACCTTGTCGTTGGGGAGTGTGTTCACAAGATCGACGAAGGTTCGGGCAGGGACGGTGGTGGCGCCCGGCTCTTCGATCTTGGCTCCGATCCAGCAGGTGATCCCGAGCTCGAGGTTGGTGGCGGATAGGCGTAGCCGACCGTCCTCGGTAGCGATCAGCACATTCCCCAGGACAGGCAGCGTGCTGCGTGGAGCAACGGCTCGGGCGACGCTCCCGAGAGCGCGTGACAGATTCTCTTGAAGGCAGGAAACTTTCATCGTTTGTGAGCCCTTGGGGGTACGGAAAGCGGACTAAAAGTATACATCGAAGGCCGGAAGGCGACAAAGGGTTCGGCGGCTGGGCTGTTGGTGGGCGTCGGAATATTCTCTCCCGGTGGCCGCGGGCGCCGACAAGCGCTCATTCTGGGGAGTCAGGTAGACAAGGTCCCCCATATCGCATACACTTGCACCGATGTCGTCCCCCACTGAAGACATGGGAATGAAAGACGCCAGATTGCGCGAGATGGTCGCCCGGCTGTCGCGCCTGGTGGAAATCAGCGTCACCCTCAACTCCAGCCTCGAGCTCAAGCGGGTCCTGCAATTCATCATCGACTCTGCCGCCGATCTCCTCGAGAGCGAGGGAGCCTCGATCCTACTGGTGGACGAGCGGACCCAGGAGTTGTATTTCGCCGCTTCGACCGGCTCCGACCCGGAGGAGCTTGCCCGAATACCCGTCCCACTCGAAGGTTCGATCGCCGGCACGATCTTTCGTGAAGATCAGCCCTTGATCATCGGCGATGCCGCCGCCGACCCGCGCCACTTTCGTGAGGTCGGAGAGCGGATCAAGTTCGAAACGCGCAACTTGATCGGAGTTCCGATGCGGATCCGCGACAAGGTGACCGGTGTACTGGAGGCGGTCAACAAGAAGCGGGGGGAGTTCGATCAGGCGGACGTCAAGACGCTTTCGATTATCGCCTCCCAGGCGGCCGTGGCCGTGAACAACGCTCGATTGGTCGAAGCTCTGCGTAAGGCCTATGATGAACTGGGCAAACTTGACCGAATGAAGAGCGATTTCATCGCCATCGCCTCCCACGAGCTACGCACGCCGCTTGGTCTGATCCTGGGCTACGCGGCAATTCTCCAGGAGGAAGCGGACGCGGCCGCCTCGGAGCATGCTTCCGCAGTGCTCAACTCAGCCCTCAGGATGCGCGCGCTGATCGAAGACATGACCAACATGAACTTGATGAAGGTCGGATCAGGTGAAATGAGCTTCGCAGTTCATCCGTTGGCTGACATCGCCAGGGCGGCCTACGATGAGGTCGTAGGCCTGATCCACGCCAAAGGACAGGACTTCGAATTGAGCCTGCCCCAAGAATCGATCACAGGGCGCGTCGATGCACAGAAACTCACGATGGCCCTGACCAATCTCCTGAACAATGCAATGCGCTTCACGCCCGAAGAGGGTCGCATCGGGCTGGCCCTCATCCATAGAGGGACAGAAGGATGGTTCCGGGTCGACGACACCGGTCTGGGTATCCCGGAGGACGAGCTCGAGCGCATCTTTGACGAGTTCTACCAGGTCGAGAATCACATGACCCGCAGGCATCAGGGCATGGGACTGGGCCTGTCGATCGTCAAGGCCATTGCCGAAGCGCATGGGGGCCGCGTCTGGGCTGAGAGCGCCGGCCGAGACAAGGGCTCAGCCTTTACCATCGCCGTGCCCATGTAAACATACGGCCTCTGCCCCGGGCCATTTAAGTCCCTGCATTCTGCGTGCCTATTCTCATTTGAGGAGTGGAACGACCGGCCGGAGCCGTCTACTTGCGTCGCAGGAACTATGGCGCCGTTCGAGTTCCGCCCCCATCTGTCAGGCGGATGTGCCGATGGGGGGATGGGATCAGTCCGAGGTTGGCCAGTAGAGGCCGTCCCCCTGTCGGACCCGCTCCTCGACTTTCAAAGCGACTTCCATTCCGGCTGAGGCCTCCGTCACTGGCGCGTGCTCAATCTGCATCGAGGCGACATCCTGTTGGAAGTCCGTGTTCTCTCCCCTGAAATGGACCCGATCCCCAAGCGCAAGCTTGTCGCTGAGCCTCACTACGGCGACCTGGATCTTGTTATAGAAGTGGGTGACGACCCCGATCCGCTTATCTTTCTCCATGGCCACAACCTCCTGGTGCCTCCTCGCGCTCATCGGCCCTGAACACAGGGACACGACGCTCCCTTCTCCCCATTCTAGGGCAACTTCTCTCCTCGGCCTCGGTCCAATTCGCGTCGGCGAATCATCCATCCCGCCTCACGCGGCCCTGTTGATGTCCTATCCGGTGAGGTGATCGCTGGCTTTCACCTGTGGAAGGCGCAAAACGGCGACCGTCCCCAGGAGGAACGAAGCGGCCGTCAAGGCGTACAAGGCCAGGTATCCGGTCGCGGCCTCGCCTGTCAGGCGGTTGAGTGGATCAATCAGCAGCCCGCCGGCGAGGCGGGCGACGGCGCTGCCCCCGGCAGAGGCAATGTTGGCCAGCCCGAGGAAGCGCGCCGCCTCGGCTCCCGGCACGATGTCGGTGATCAAGGCCCAGTTGGCACTGAGGAACGTCCCGGCGGCCAAACCGATAGCGGCTCCGGCGACGATGATGGCGCCCGGAGTCCGGAGGATCAGCACAAGAGCCGTGCCCGCCGCGGCGATCAGGCCCGAAGCGGCGACGAGCGGCCGTCGCCCCATTCGGTCTGCCAACCAACCCGATGGGAGCGTCACCAGGAGGAGTGACAGACCGAGCACCGTGGACATCTGGCCGACAAATCGTTGAGCCTCGGCTTCCCGCATCCCGACCACGTCGATCATGAAGAAGAGTACGAAAGTGTTCAGTGCGACAAATCCCGCCCAAAAGAGGAAACGATTGATGAACCAGGCCACAAAGGCTGGGTGCGATCTCCAATGGACGATGAAGGCCCGAGTCAAGTTGCGAGCTGCGCTGCCTTGTGGCGCGGTGGGCTGGACTGACCCGTCGTCCCTGGCCGCAAAGGCCGTGAGTGCCAGCGCGAGCAGGTATGCGGCGGCGGCGACTGTGACGGCCCCGGAGACCTGTCCCCCCGCAACCAGGTGGGCGGATATCTGGCGACCGAGGATGAAGGCCAGGATGTCGAAGGCAGCCTTCATCCCCGACGCGAGCCCGCGCTGATGCGATGGCACGAGATCAGGGATCAACGCCTGCCACGGACCCTGCACCGTGTTGGCGGCCGTCTGATAGGACAGCAGCCCAACGACGACCAGGCCGAAGTTGGGGGCAAGGGCGATGAGATACAAGGCGGCGATGGCAAGCGGGGTTCCGATGACCATGAAAGGGATACGCCGCCCCCAGCGAGTGCCTGTCCGATCGGAGATCACGCCGATGAGCGGCTGCCATAGGCTAGCAATGATCAAACCGGCGAAGGTCATCAGGCCGAGGGCGGTGTTCTTTGAAGCTGGCAGGAGCTCCAGGACACGATGGCCCAGCACCGCCGGCTCGAGCGTGTTCGTGGCCATCCCTAGGGCAAGCGAAAAGCATGTGATGCCGGCCAGACGCAGCCAGCCTCGATTGGGCTGGGCTGCTCCAGGCTGATCGTCTCGAGTCCCGTTCGGGGCCGGCATGGCGACCTTCATCTTGCGGATGGAAACGTGGGAGGGCTAGTTCTTCCGAAACTCTCGCCAGTAATTGCACACGTCGCGTAGCACGCATTCTCTGCACAACGGGCGTCTTGCCAGGCAAATCTGGCGACCGTGACGGATCAAGTTGAGATGGGCGTCGACGTAGGTCTCGGGGGGAAACAATCGCTCGAGCAGGGAGTGCGCCGCTTCTTCGGACACTTTTTCAGGCCGCAGTCCCAATCGGCCGGTGACGCGATACACATGCGTGTCGACCGGGAAAGCTGGCATACCCAGGGAGAAGAGCATCACGATCGCTGCCGTCTTCGGCCCAACGCCATTGAAATTGAGCAACCACCGGCGGACTTCGTCGGGAGGCATCCTTCGCAGGAACCTCAGGTTGAGATCGCCGCGCTCTGCGGTAACCCCCCTCAGGACGGCCTGGATGCGCGGGCCCTTTTGGTTGGCCAGCCCGGCTGACCGGATCGCATCGACGACCTCGGCTGCCTCGGCATCGCGCACTTCCTCCCAGGTCGGAAAACGCTCTTTCAACGTCTCGAATGCGCGATCTCGGTTAACGTCGTTCGTGTTCTGGGACAGGATGGTCGAGATGAGCTCATCGAGAGGCGGCAGGGGTTTGCGCCAAACGGCGTGCCCGTAGGCCGACAGGAGCCTGCGGTTCACGGCGTTGGCAGACGCGCGAGTGGGCCGCATGATGGAATTATACCCGGCGGTGGCGGTACTCCTCGGTTGAGGGTCATGTCGAGCGCGTCCCAGCGGCAACGAAAGGGCACCTCAGAAGGAGGAGCAATTTGGCTGTAAAGACCCGGGCGATCCGGCCAGCCTGCCCCGTGTGCTCCATTGCCCCCGAGGGTGGAATTCACGCCGCCCGGCGTCGGAAGTTGACCCCGCCCGGAACCCTGCTATACTTTGTCTGGATCCCTCATCTCCGGCTTCAGATCCCTCCCGCGCTCGCCTCATCGGACCGTACACCCAGATCGTGGTGGCGCGTTTTAACATGTCGGGACAGTGCCCTCGCCGGTCCCGACGTCGTTATACATCTGCCCATGAACAAGCTCGAGCGACCCCCGGCGAAGGCAACCTCCTTGCTGGTCCGGTCAACTTCACCGACCAGCCAACGGTGATGTTGTTGAGCGTTTGCGATTCCCCAGGAGCGGTTCGGCGGGTGGATTGGGAACCGCCCGAAGGCGAGCGGGTAGACCGGATGTGGTCGGCCCCCAAATCATCACGCCGGGTCTGGTCGAGCCCGAAGAGTGTTCGTCCGACTGCGCCTCCCGCCTGTTGTTCCTCGAAGTTCAGATCCCCCCGTCCCCAGTATTCATCCATCCGACAGCGCAATCTGCGTCACCGTTTGCACACCGCGTTCGCGGAATACCCCATGCCCGAGATCGGAGGCAACGCCTGATGCGGATCTTCTTCGCCACGGATGTCCATGGATCGGAGATTTGCTGGAAGAAGTTCATCAACGCGGCCGGCTTCTATGGAGCCGAGATTCTGATCCTGGGTGGGGATATGACCGGGAAGGCTATTGTTCCCATCATTGACCAGGGCAACGGGACGCACAAGGTCACGCTTCTCGAACAGGAGACAATCCTCGAGTCGCAAGAAGACGTCGAGCGGATGGTCCAAACGATCAAGAACCGAGGCTACTATCCATACGTAACCAATCCGGACGAGACGGCCGAGATCGTCAACACCCCCGGGCGTTCGGATGAACTCTTCCTGCAAGAAGCGACGGGGACAATGCAGGCGTGGATGGAGTACGCCGATGCCAAGCTCGAAGGGACCAGCATCCGCTGCTATGTCTGCCCCGGCAACGACGACATGTTTGAAATCGACGAGGTCATCGCCGCCTCGAAACACATCCGCTCGGTCGAAGGACAGGTGATCCACCTGGACGACTACCACGAGATGGCCAGCTCCGGCTGGTCGAATCCAACGCCCTGGGACACCCCCCGGGAGGAGCCGGAGGAAGCACTGGAGAAAAGGCTCGAGGCGGTCATCAGCCAGGTCCAGGACAAGCCAGACTCGGTCTTCAACTTTCATCCACCACCCTATGGGAGCGGGCTAGACGAGGCACCAGAGTTAACCGAGGACCTGCGGCTGGCCTATGCCGGCAGATCGATGGTCTCCGTGGGGAGCAAGGCCGTCCTCAAGGCCGTAGAAGCTTACAAACCGTTGCTCACGTTGCACGGTCATATCCATGAGGGTAAGGGCTCTCGCAAGTACGGCCGAACGTTATGCCTGAATCCGGGAAGCATGTACGAACAGGGTGTCCTTCACGGGGCGCTGGTCGACCTGGAGAAGAACAAGATCGGGACCTACGTTCTGACGACGGGCTGACCCCGGTCGTATTCACTCCCTGGACAGGGCAAGGAGGAGAGTATTGAGACGAAATCCCTACGGCGTGCCGGGGCGATGAAACGGCATGCAGGCAGGATCCGGTCAGATGCGATCCCGGGTCCCTGACCCCAACCTCAATAAAGGAGCATCTCCATGAGCGAAGCCACGCTCTTCGTTCGCAAGGCGAGTGGTCTGGTTCGATCGTGGTCGGGCTTCGACGCTTTCATCTATGCCACGTTCTCGATCAACCTGATCACTCTCGGCCTGTTCATCTTTTCGTATTGCTGGTACTTCTCCGGCAATCTGGGCACCGCGGTGGTTGTCGGCGGTGTCTTCACCATCTTTGAAGTCATCGTGTACGCCAGTCTGATCTCGGCCATGCCCCGCGCCGGCGGCGACTACGTCTGGCAAAGCCGGATCCTGGGACGCGGGCTGGGTTTCATCCTGAGCGTCACCGGTTGGTGGTTCATCCTTTGGCTCTGGGTGCCGCTCTACGGTCAGATGCTGGCTTACGAGTTCCTCACACCGATCTTCGCCATCCTGGGCGCTCCGGCGACAGCCGTGTGGTTCACCGGCACCTCGGAGGGCCTGCTGGTCAGCATGCTTCTTGTATGTCTGATCGTCTTCATCTACATCGCCATCGGGATGAAGGCCTATGCTCGAGTCCAGAAGTTCAGCTTCTACGTCGGCATGGTCGGACTGGCGATCGTCTTCGCACTGTTGCTCTTCGGGAACAAGGCGAGTTTCGTCGCAGGATTGAACAGCAACATTCCGGCGTTATACGGCCTGCCGCAGGCCGACTACTACAGCGCCACCATCGAAGCCGGACAAGCCGCCGGAGTCACTTTCGGCAGCCTGGGGACGATCGCCCTGGGCGCCAGCTTCGCCTTGATCCCGATGATCGTGTTCTTCAACTTGTGGCCCAACTGGGGCTCGACACTGTACGGCGAGGTGCGCGGAGCCTCGGACTACAAGAAGAACTTCTGGGGGATGGCCTGGGCGGTCATCATCACTGCCGGGTTGGCGTTGGTGTTCTTCCTGCTGATCAGTAAGACGATGGGCTGGGATTTCTATATGAACGCCAACGGGGCATTCTGGAGCAACATCTTCTACGGCACCGATGTCCCGATCCCGGTCTGGCCCTACCCGGTCCAGTTCGCCACCTTCCTCACCTCGAGCAGAGTGCTGCAGTTCATCGTCGTGCTCGCGGTCAGCTTCTGGTGGTTCGGCTGGTCGGGCACGGTCTTCCTCTCGTCGACTCGTGTGATCTTCGCCGCCGCTCTTGACCGAATGCTCCCGGAGTGGGTTTCGAAGATCGAGACGCGCACGCGCACTCCGGTCAATGCCCTGCTGTTGATGGTGATACCGTCGGTGATCATCTCGATCATGTACGCCTACAACATCGTCAGCATGCAGTCGATCGTGCTGGACGCGACGCTGGTGATCGCGGTCACATTCCTCGGAACGGCTCTGGCGGCGATCTTCCTGCCCTGGCGTCAGAAGGGGATCTTCGACGGCTCGCCGGTGGCCAAGTACAAGATGCCTGGCTGGCTGAATTGGGTGGTGACTGTGGTCTACTCCGTTGGCGCGTTGTACCTGATCTATCTGACCTACAGCTATGCCGGGAGGGTCTTCGCCCAATGGGCCGACCAGGATGGGCTGACCCAGTTGATGATCGCAATCGTTGCAGTGCTCAGCGTGGTTAACGCTGTGGTGCTGCTCTATGTGGCCTACTTTGCGATCCAGAAACTGCTGGCGGGCGACAAGCTCCCCTTGGTCGTCGTGGCCGGGCTTGTCTTCTACGCCTTCCTCGATTGGTTGTTGGTCGTGTGGTTCTGGGATCCGGACTACCTGTACGGCATTGGTTGGCAGAACAGCACATCGATGTTGTTCATGCTGATCATGTACGGACTGGCGGCGGCGATCTTCTTCGGCTTCAGCGCCTACCGCCGCAACCAGGGGATCGAGATCGACAAGGTGTACAAGGAGATCCCGGTCGAATAGTCTGCGGACCCTCGCCGGCCTGTTTGTCCTGGGCCGGCGAGGGCCTTCCGTGGCTGACGGGTCGGGACAGTGGGCGGGGCTGATTGACTTTGCGGAGGGAGCCTATTAGACTCGTCCTATCACACCTCGGCGGGCGCCCCTGATGTCGAAGGGTTGCCGCCCGAGCGAGCAGGTCGCCACGATCAGGACCTCGCCCCGTGTGCCGGCTCGGGTGGCGAGGGCCTTCGCCCAGCGCCATCCAAGATCGCCAGGACCCCCATATCCGACTTCCTGAATCCATTCTTGACGGAGGTGCCGACGAGGTTAATAACAACGAATGGTTCTCTTTCCGTACGCCGAGCCTGGCCACGCCGCTTACGCGACCACCCTCGGTAGTCTGCCGGGGGGCGAGTTAGGCCATCGCTCTCTCAAACGTCCGCAACGAGGAGAATCGAAAAATGACCATCGACAAGAGATTCAATCGCCGTGACTTCCTCAAGATGGGCGCCGTCACCGGTGCCGGGGCAATGCTTGCCGCCTGCGGTGGTGGCGCGGCGACACAGGCCCCCGCCGCGATGCCCGATCTGACCAGCGGTAATGCCATCCCCTTGGATGAGCTCGTCGCAGCCGCCAAGGCGGAGGGCTCACTGACCACGATTGCGCTCCCGCACGACTGGGCCAACTACGGTGAGATCATCAGCACCTACAAGTCGAAGTACGGCTTGAGCATCACCGAGCTCAATCCGGACGCGGGTTCGGCCGACGAACTGGAGGCGATTCGGGCCAACAAGGACAGCAAGGGCCCGCAGGCGCCGGACGTCATCGACGTCGGTGTGGGCCACACAGCCACCGCCATGGCCGATGGCTTGCTCGCCAATTACAAGGTAGCCGACTGGGACACCATCGAAATGAAGGACCCCACCGGCTTCTGGTGGGCCGAGTACTACGGCGTGCTGGCGTTCGAAGTCATCAAGGACGCCGTGCCGACGCCGACCGATTGGGAGGACTTGCTCAAGCCGGAGTACAAGGGCAAGGTCGCCATGGCCGGTGACGTGCTCAAATCGAATGAGTCGGTCCAGACTGTGTTCGCGGCCGGCGTTTCGCGGCTCGGACACAACCCAACCAGCGACGCCGAAGTCCAGCAGGCGGCCGAGATGGGCCTGCAGTTTTGGAAGGAAATGAACGACGCGGGCAACTTCATCCCGGTCATCGCCGACCAGGGCCGTATCGCCGCGGGTGAGACGCCGCTGACCGTCGAGTGGGACTACCTGGTGCTGGCGAACAGGGATGCCCTGGCGGGCAACCCCGACCTCGAGATCGTCGTTCCGCCATCGGGTGTGGTAGCAGGACCGTATGCCGGCGGCATCAGCGCATACGCGCCCCATCCTTACGCCGCACGGCTGTGGTGGGAGTTCGTCATGAGCGATGAGGGGCAACTGCTGTACCTGAAGGGCTATGCCCACCCGATTCGCTACAATGACATGTCTGCCAGGGGCGTGATCCCGGCCGACATGGCGGCCAAACTGCCTCCGGCGGAGAACTACCAGAAGGCTTTCTTCGCCTCCGTGGCACAGCTGCAGGCCGCCAACCTGTACATCACCGACAACTGGCGCAAGGTCGTCTACGGGGAATAGGAGCCAGGAAAGTGGACCGCGGATCGTACGCAGCAGTGCCAAGCACTCCGCAGGAGTCCACCGAGGGGGGCGCACCCGAGGTGCGCCCCCCTCGCTCCGGCTTCACGTGGACCTGGATCGGGGTCGCTCCGTTTTTCCTTTTTGCCGTCTTTTTCCTTTTCTTGCCTTCGATCTCTATCTTCATCCGCAGCTTTCAGGGACCCGGTGGGGTATTCACCCTGCAGAACGTCACGAATCTCTTCGTCACGCGCGACATCCGTAATGCCTATCGGCTGAGCCTGGAAGTCAGCGTGGTAACGGCGGCGGGTGGAGCGCTGTTTGGATTCCTCCTGGCTTACGCCGTCTGTCTGGGCGGGATGCCGAAGTGGGCACGTTCCTTTCTGGTGAGCTTCTCGGGTGTGGCCTCCAACTTCGCCGGCGTACCCCTGGCGTTTGCGTTTGTAGCCACCATGGGGAACGCCGGCCTGGTCACGCGGGTGCTCGAATCCACTTTGCACATCGATATCCATGCCGGAGGCTTCACGATCTACAGCTTCTATGGCCTGAGCATCGTCTATATGTACTTCCAGTTCCCGCTGATGGTGCTGATCATGGCGCCGGCGTTGGACGGCTTGCGCCGGGAGTGGCGCGAGGCGTGTGAGAACCTGGGAGGCTCAAGCTTTCATTATTGGCGGTTCATCGCCCTGCCCATCCTTCTGCCGACTCTGCTGGGCACGGCGATCCTGTTGTTCGGGAACGCTTTCGGCGCCTACGCCACGGCCTATGCCTTCACCGGAAGTTTCCTCAACCTGGTGCCGATCGTCATCGGCGCTCAGATTCAGGGCGATGTGCTTTATAACCCCGGACTGGGCAATGCCATGGCCTTGGGGATGATCGTGATCATGTCGGTCTGCATGTTGGGTTATGCCTGGTTGCAGCGACGCGCGGCGAGGTGGGTCCGATGAAGCGTTTCCCATTCTGGGCGTGGTTCTGGTTCCTCCTCGGCCTGCTGTACTTCTTCCTGCCGCTGTTCTCAACGCTTGAGTTCAGCCTGCGGATGCTCAAGGGGCGCTATACCCTAGAAGCCTACCGCCAGGCCTTTGCCGATCCGCGCTTCTATACAAGCTTCGGCTACTCCGTTCTCTGGTCCGCAATCACGATCGTGGTCAGCCTGCTCCTGGTCGTGCCGACGGCCTATTGGGTCCACCTGCGTCTCCCGCGGCTGCGCCCGCTGGTCGAGTTCGTCACGCTGATGCCGTTCGTCGTGCCGGCCGTGGTGTTGGTCTTCGGCCTGGTCCGCCTCTATGGAGGTCCGCCTTTGGTACTGACGACGACCCCCGTCGTGCTCATCGCGGGCTACGTCGTGCTGTCGCTGCCCTACATGTATCGGTCGGTCGACGCAGGACTGCGCGCCGTCGACATTCGGACGCTGACCGAAGCGGCGCAAAGCCTGGGGGCCAGTTGGTTGACCGTGCTCAAGGATGTGATCTTCCCGAACATCAGGGTGGCGCTCCTGAGCGGCATCTTCCTCACGTTCGCTATCGTCATGGGCGAGTTCACCTTCGCCGCGCTGTTGGCCTGGCCGGCTTTCGGACCGTACATTGAAGAGATCGGCTCGATGCGGGCCTACACGCCCCAGGCGGTATCGGTCATGTCCTTTGGGATCACATGGATTTCGATCGCGGTGATGCAGTGGGTCGCCCGCGGCGTTCCGGGCCAGGCTACGGCTCCTGGCGCTCGCTGAACTACAGAGGTAGAGATGGCCTTTCTCGAGATCAAGCATGCAAGCAAGACCTTTGGTGGAATGGACGCGGTGCAGGACTTCAACCTGGAGATAGACAAGGGCGAATTGGTTACTTTCCTGGGGCCTAGCGGCTGCGGCAAGACGACCACACTGCGCATGGTGGCCGGGTTCGAGCCTCCGAGCGAAGGCCAGATCCTTCTCGATGGAACTGACATCACCCACCGACCCCCAAACCAGCGAAATGTGGGGATGGTCTTCCAGGCCTATGCCTTGTTCCCCAACATGACCGTCGCCGATAACGTCGGTTTTGGTTTGAAAGTGGCCAAGAAGACCGATGAGCAGATCAACCAGCGGGCGCTCGAGATGCTTCGGCTGATCCGTATGCCGGAGCTGGGTGAGCGTTACCCGTACCAGCTTTCCGGCGGCCAACAACAGCGCGTGGCATTGGCGCGCGCGTTGGCCATTCAGCCGCAGGTGTTGCTCCTCGACGAGCCATTATCGGCCCTTGACGCCAAGATCCGTGTCGAGTTGCGCTACGAGATCCGCCGAATCCAGCAAGAGATGGGCATCACGACGATCTATGTGACGCACGACCAGGAAGAAGCGCTCACGATCTCGGACCGCGTGGTGGTGATGAATGCCGGTCACATCGAACAGGTCGGCCACCCATCCGAAGTCTACAACTATCCTCAGACAGCGTTCGTCGCCTCATTCGTTGGAACACTCAACCGGTTTCGCTGCAAGGTGATCGATGCGGCCAAGGGTCGACTGACACTGGATGGGCAGGAGTTCACCACCTCGGCGCCCATCACTTCGGCGAGCGCCACGGTCGTCGTGATGATGCGTCCCGAGCAGATGCACATGGGGGAACAGAAGGACGAGAACCACCTGACCGGCAAAGTTGAGTCGGTGGCGTTCCTGGGCTCGGTCGTCCGGGTGCATCTGGAGCTGGGTGACTCCGTGGTGACGCTGGACGTGCTCAATCGACGCGATCTCAAGCTACCCAAGGTGGGCGAGTTCATGACGGTGTCCTTTCCGCCGGATGCCTGCTGGGTCACGTCGGAAATGTGAAATCATATCCGGCAATATGTGTTCGGGCCCGTTGTATCACCGTATCCCCGTTGCGCCGCACCTCGCAGCGGGGATTTCAATGTATGGTCGAGGTTCCCGAGACATTTGCGATGGCCTCGGCTGAGGGCGACATGGAGATTGGTCATCGGATAAGACGTCCCGCCGGATGGTCCGAACAATGGGGAATGAGTTGAGGATGAACGGAGCGCCGATCGCGGGCAGACAGCCGAGATGCTCGTCCCTGGCGAGAGATTGGGTCCTCCTGTCTTTCGGGGCCTTGATCCTGGCCGTCAATGTCGACTTGTTTCTGGTTCCGGCGAACCTGGCACCAGGCGGCGTCTCCGGCCTAGCGATCATCTTGCGGAAAATGGCCGGCTGGCCGATCGGTCTGACAATGCTCGTCCTGAACATCCCCATGCTCGTCCTGGGTTTCTTCAACCTCGGCCGCTTCCATTTCTTGATCCGCACCGCGTTCGTTGTCATCGTCTACAACCTGGGCGTCGATCTGCTGGCCGGATGGCTTCCCACGGCCGGGATCACCTCGGATCCACTGCTGAACGCGCTCTACGGCGGGGTCGTCGGCGGAATTGGGACCGGTCTTGTCTATCGGGGAAGCGGGACCTCCGCCGGCACTGGCGTTGCCAGCCGCGTCCTTCAGATGCGGACCGGGATCCCCATGGGACAGGTCTATTTCATCACCGACGGGGGCGTGATCATCCTGGCCGGCATCGTCTTCGGATGGGAGAGCGCCTTGTACGCGCTCTTGGCGCTTTTCGTGTGGGGCCTGACGGCGGACTACATCCTGGAGGGTCCGAGCGTTGTGCGAACCGCATTCATCGTGACCGATCACCCGGAAACTGTCACGCAAGCCGTGTTCGCGCAGTTTGGCCTGGGTGTCACCGCCTGGCCGGCGCAAGGGATGTTCACCGAGGCGCAGCACACGGTTCTCTTTTGCACGGTCAATCGGCCTGATGTCAACGCACTGAAGAGCGCCGTTCGGTGGGTCGACCCCAAGGCGTTTGTCGTGGTCGGGCACGGGCATCAATCCAGCGGAGGCGTGATCCCCCGGTCGCGCAACACTTCGGCCCCGGCCGAACCCAAACCGTCGAGCTGATCCGGGTGCCAACTGGGCACTCTGAGGAGGAAAGCGTGGGCAAAGTCGTGATGGTCGTTTCAGATGCATTGCGCGACGACACTGCGGCGAAGCAGATGGGTTTTCTCGAGCATCTGGTGGAGACGAAGCGCGCCAGCCGCTACACGGTGATCGCCGAGCTGCCGACGATGTCGCGGCCGCTGTATGAGACGCTCCATACCGGGGTAGGTGTCACCGAACATGGGGTCACCAACAATAGGGTCGTGCGCAGGTCGAACATGCCGAACGTATTCGAGCAGGCGGTGCAGAATGGCCGCTCGACGGCCGCGGCGGCCTACTACTGGTACTCGGAACTCTACATCCGCGCACCGTACGACTATATCGCTGATCGGGAACAAGACGATCCTAAGGCAGCCATTCAGCACGGCCGCTTCTACATGGAGGACGCCACGCCCGATCGCGAGGTGCTGGCGGCCGGCGCCAGCCTCGTGGCGAAGTTCGAGCCGGACTACGTCCTGATCCATCCGATGGGCATGGATTATATGGGCGAGACGTATGGCTCGGACTCGAGTGAGTACCGCAATAACGCCATTTTCCAGGACATGGTCCTGGCCGACCTGATCCCGCGGTGGATCGAACGGGGCTACACGGTTCTGGTTACGGCTGATCACGGGATCAACAACGATCGGTTGCACGGGGGCACGACTCCGGACGTGCGTCACGTGCCGCTGTATGTGACCTCAGGAAGCGGCGGGCAGGGGAACACCGGCACGCAGATATCGCAGCTGCGTATCGCCCCGACCTTGTGCCACCTGCTGGAGATCCCCATTCCGCCGACCATGAAAAGCCCGCCGGTGACGTGAACCGAGCGGCGGGTCAGGCGGGCGGACTCGAACAGACCGACGCTGCTGCCAGCCCCGATCCAATCGGAACAGGGGCATAGGAAGATGGCAGCATCGTTTGGGTTCGTGTGGACAAACCCGTCCCTGGCTGAGCATTTCGCACGGGTGGGGCCCCAGGGGGTAAGCGCCTAGAGACATGACCCCCTGCAAAGCTTCATCTCCGTGCAAAGGGAATGCCCCATTGGCCGGGACCCGTTGACATGCCCCCCGAACCGTGTTAATGTAGCCCGGGCAAAATGGTGTATACCAATGAACCACTGGTATTCCAATGGGGTCTCCACGCATGATTTCTGCTGACAGCGGCGGCAGTACAGTGATTGCCCCCCCGGTTGATCGCCTGATCTCCGCCGTTCCGCTCTATGTCCAGATCGCCGAGAGCCTGATGGCCCGCATCGAATCCGGCGAGCTGTCGGCCGGCGACCGGCTACCCCCCGAGAGAGCCCTGAGCGAAATGCTTGGGGTGAACCGCCTCACCCTGCGGCGTGCCCTGCGTGTGCTCGCCGGCGAAGGGCTGTTGGTCCGCCGCCAGGGGAAAGGCACGTATATCGCCAGGCCCAAGATTGAACGGCACGCCGGAAGTCTGGTCTCGTTTACTCGAGGTATGCAGCGAAGTGGCTATACCCCGGGCGCAAAGATCGTTTCTTTCACCCAGTCACCGGTAGACGCCTCATTGTCGAAAGAACTTCAGTTGCCGACCTCGGCCGTGGTCTATCTCATCCATCGTCTGCGGACTCTCAACCGCGAAGCGGTGTTGCTTGAGCGATACACCATCTCGGCGGCGAAATTCCCGGATCTTCAACGCTTCGATCTTGAGAGTCGCTCGCTCTATGAAGTCTTTGAACAGGAATATGGAATCACTGTCCGACGGGCGCGTCAGAGCCTCGAGCCCGTCTCGGCGACGGAGTATGAAGCCCGCCTATTGCAGGTGGAGCCTGGCGCTCCTTTGATGCTCGAACGACGTCTATCGTTCGACGAGAAGGGCAGGCCGGTTGAGCAAGGGAAAGATCTTTATCGGGGCGATCGATTCCGGTTCGTCACCGAGATCGCCCCGGTGGAGTTGTGAAGCTGGAGCGTCCGTTGATCTCGCGCTGACCGCTGACACAGATCGATCTGTGTGTCCGGCAATTTGGGACGCCAAGGATGAATTGGGATGATATCAGACTACGTCAGACTTCTGACCCAGGACCAGATCATACGCATCCACGAGGCATCTCTTGAGATTCTTGAAAACGTGGGGCTGCTGGTGCGCAATGCGCGGGCGCATGACGTCTTCTCCGAACACGGCTGCAGCGCCGACCCGCAGAGCCAGATCGTGAGATTCCCGCGGGATGTGGTCGAAGAGTTCCGGGGGATGATCCCGCCCAAGTTCACATTCGGCGGCCGCGATCCGTCATTCGACCGCACTCTCCCCGACGACGGCCCGGTGATCGTCACCGGGAGCTCTGCGCCGAACATCATCGATCCGATCACCGGTCAGGAGCGTCGGGCGCGTTCGGATGACATCGCCCGCATCGCACACCTGGTCAACGAACTGCCCGGCTACGATGTGTTCTCAATATCTACCCTGGCTGACGACGCGCCGCCCGGATTGTTCAGCATTTCGCGGTTCTATCCGGCGCTCAAGAACTGCCTGAAGCCGCTGCGCGGAAGCGGGCCGCCCGAGGACGCCCAGAAGATTCTGCAATTGCTGTATCTGATCGCCGGCAGCGAGGCCGCCTACCGCGAACATCCTTTCGTGACCCATCATTACTGCCCGGTCGTTTCGCCGCTGACGATGGATTTCGACTCGACCGAGATGTTGATGTTCTACACCGAGCAGGATCTGCCATGTTTCCCGACGATCGTGCCCAATGCCGGACTGACCGGGCCGCTGACGCTCGTGGGAACGCTGACTCAGGGGAACGCCGAGTTCCTGGCTGCAGCGGTGCTCGAACAGATGATTCGGCCCGGCAAGCCGACGATCTACAGCAGCCTGCCCACCGTTGCCGACATGCGCAGCGGAGCTTATGCCCCGGGGGCGATTGAAACCGGCATCCTGTTCGTCGGCGTGGCTCAGCTGGCGCATTACTACAACGTTCCGTGCGGAGGATATATCGGGTTGACCAATGCCAAAGTCAACGACGCCCAATCCGGATACGAGACGGGCATGTCGACCGTGGCTGGTGTGCTTTCCGGTGTGGACATGTTCAATATGGCGGGATTGCTCGACTCGCTGATGGCATTTGATTTCGCCAAGGCGGTCATCGACAACGAGATCGCTATGATGCTGAAGAAAGTCAAGCAAGGCCTGCCATTCAGTGAAGAGAACCTTGCCCTCGATCTGATCGCCGAAGTTGGTCCGGGAGGGATGTACGCCGACAACCTGCATACGGTTGAGCGGATGAAAACCACCGGATTCCTGCCTGAGGTGGCCGACCGCGACCCGCGTCAGCTCTGGCTCGAGCGCGGCGGGAAGGATTCGCAGGCGCATGCCATGGGGCGCGTGCGCGATATTCTCACGAGTGAATCGGCGGCCGGCTTCACACCCGAAGAGGAAGGCCGGATCCGGACCGCTTTTTCCGACCTGGTCAGTGGCGACCTGGTCCCGCCTGAAGGGTGGACACCGGTCGCGCGGCACGAGCGGCGCGCCAGAGGTGGTCGACGGCGGAGGCAACGAGAAGCCGAGCTGGGCGCGTGACGAGTTCGAAGTAGCCGGATCTGTGCACATCGCGATTGAAGGAAGCTCTTGGACAAATCGCTTGCCACTGTCGTAGAGATGCTGAGTACAGGTATTTTGGATGGGATACGTGCGAGGGATATCGGAGGCTGACCGTTCCACGCGCCGAGGCGGACTGAACCTTCACCCCGATGAGCTCTTCCGGTTTGCTGTTGCTGTTGGTTTCGGCGTGCCTGCATGTGGTCACGCACATCTCGCTCAAGCGCAGTCGCGAACGAGCCGCCTTCGTCTGGTGGATGCTCATCTGGGCCGGAGTGATTTTCAGCCCGATTGTGATCTTCGGATGGAGGGCCATCCCACCCTTGGGCCTGGCGGTGATGCTGGCGAGTTCGGTCTTCGAGGCGCTCTATTTCGTGTCGATCGCCGAAGCCTATCGCGGCGGCGATCTTTCGGTGGTCTATCCACTGGCCCGCGGGACGGGGCCGCTCCTGCTGGTCGTGTGGTCGCTGGCCCTCTTGCGCGAGCAACTCAGCGTGGGAGGGGTTGTCGGAATCGGGATGATCGCCCTTGGGCTGTACAGCGTGAACCTCCCGCGCCTGGGCGCGTGGAGGCAGCCCTTGATCGCCCTACGCTCTCCCGGCCCACGCTGGGCGATCCTCGCTGGCGCGTGCATCTCGGCCTACACCGCCATCGACAAGGTCGGGATCGGGATCGTCGATCCGCTGCTCTACACTAACCTAGCGTTGTGGTTTAGCGTCGTGTGGCTGACCCCGTGGACGCTGTGGAAGATCGGCTGGCGGGACGTCATGCGCGAGTTGCGCCTGTCACGCTGGATCACGATTCTGGCTGGTTTCACCACGTTGGCTGCCTATGCACTTGTCTTGCTGGTTATGAGGCAGGGTACGCCGGCGAGCTACGCCGGGGCGGTGCGCGAGGTGAGCGTGGTGATCGGGGCTGCGTTCGGCGTGCTCGTGCTCAAGGAGAATGGGAGCGCCATGAGGATCCTGGCTGCCGGGCTGGTGGCCGCCGGCGTGGCCGCCGTCGCCATTCTGGGGTAGACGATAGCCACGTCGCATAAGTGTATGGACTGACGGAGACTGCATGACTGAGTCCGAACGAAGGCTGCACCAGGTGGTTCTCATGCCTTCCGGCCTGCGCGGAAGTGTTGAGCACGGGGAGAACCTGCTCGACGCGGCGCGAGGTCTCGGTGTTGAGCTCGAGTCCATCTGCGGCGGACGGCAGACATGCGGAAAGTGCCAGGTGATCGTCGAGGAGGGGCAGTTCCCAAAACACGGGATCACATCGACGGCTGACCATCTCACCCCGGTTGAGGCTACCGAGGCTGAGTACGCCGACAAGAACGGAATTGAAGGTCGGCGGCTGGCCTGTGCTGCGTGTGTCCTCGGCGACCTGCTGATCACCGTCCCCGAAGAGAGCCAGGCCCGCAAACAGATCATCGCCAAGGCTGCCACCGAGCGCGCGATCGATATCCAACCCGCTGTGCGCAAGATCTATGTCGAGGTGCCCCAGGCAACCCTTGCCAGCCGAGGCGGCGACTGGGAGAGATTGCAGGCCGCGACGGCAGAGCAGTGGGATCTGACGGAGTTGGCCTTCGATCCAACCGTGCTCCCTCGGCTACAGTCATCCCTTCGCGCGGGGGACAACGCAGTCACACTCACGCTTTGGCAAGACAAACAGGTCCTTCGGATCGAGCCAGGATACGCGGAGGGGGCATTCGGCCTGGCGGTGGATATCGGTTCGACGACCGTCGTCGCTCACTTGTGTGATCTTCGGAGCGGAGAGGTACTGGCGACGGAAGCGATGATGAACCCCCAAGTGCGCTACGGTGAGGATCTGATGAGCCGGGTCAGCTACGGTATGATGAATCCCCAGGGTGTCGAGCGGATGCATCGCGCCGTGGTTCGGGGCGTGAACGAGCTTGCTGAGAAGGCGGCTGCCGCGGCCGGCCTGGGCGTCCATGACATCATGGATATTGTCGTCGTCGGCAACACGATCATGCATCACCTGTTCCTGGGGATCGATCCGGTCGAGCTCGGCGGGGCGCCGTTCGCCCTGGCCGTGGCCTCGCCGCTGGATCTGAAGGCGCGCGATGTAGGCCTGAATCTGAACCCGGCCGCGACCCTGCATGTCCTGCCATGCATCGCCGGACATGTCGGCGCCGATCATGTGGCCGTGCTCCTGGCGGAGGCTCCGCAGGCTTCGGAAGAAACCGTTCTTGTCATCGATGTCGGCACAAATGCCGAAATCTCCGTCGGGGATCACCGCGGTCTCATGTGCGCCTCGAGCCCGACCGGACCGGCGTTCGAAGGCGCGCAGATCAGCCACGGACAGCGGGCCGCCCCCGGTGCGATCGAACGCGTCCGGATTGACCCGGAGACCCTGGAGCCTCGCTACAGGGTGATCGGTCACGATGAGTGGGTGATCCCTGGAGGCGAGGGTCCCCTTCCGCAGGGCGCGCGAGCCACGGGGATCTGCGGGAGCGGGATCATCGAAGCCATCGCGGAGATGGTTCTCTCGGGTATCGTCAGTTCCGATGGGCGGATTGATCCGGCGATGATTGGGCGCTCGCCGCGCCTGGGTTTCGCTGAACGCGTTGGTGAGTACCGCCTGGTCGATGCTGAAGATTCGGCGACGGGACAGCCGATCGTGGTCACTCAGAACGATGTGCGCGCCATCCAGCTGGCTAAGGCTGCACTCTACACCGGTGCAAAGCTGTTGATGGCCGAAAAGGGCGTCGACAAGGTCGATCGGATCATCCTGTGTGGTGCCTTTGGGACCTACATTGACCCTCGGCATGCCATGATCCTGGGGATGATTCCTGATTGCGATCTTGAGCGCGTCTTCGCCGCTGGGAACGCCGCCGGGGACGGTGCCCGGATTGCCCTGCTCAACCGGGATCAACGGTTGGAGGCCGCTCGTCTGGCCAAGTGGGTTCATCATGTTCAGATCGCCACCAGCCCAGAATTCCAGGATGAGTTTGTCGCCGCGTTGGGACTACCTCACGCGAGCGACGCATTCCCCCATTTGTCTGGGATAATTCCAGAGCCGGGATCTGCAAGATCAGAACCGCGCCGTTCGAAACGGCGCTCAACTCCGACCCGCTGAGAGAGAGGCGCATGAGCGACGAACCTGATATCGGCAAACTTGAAACACCCGAACTGATCGAGCAGATGCAGGATGATCTGTATGACGGCCTGGCGGGCGAGATCGTCGCCGGCGTGAACGAACTGCTGCGCCGGGGAATGTCGCCGTATAACGTGCTGACCAAGGCTCTGGTGGCCGGGATGGACATCGTTGGCGCTGACTTCCGTGACGGCATTCTGTTTGTGCCGGAAGTCCTCATGGCGGCCAAGGCCATGAAGGCCGGGATGGAGATTCTGAGACCGCTTCTGGCTGAGACCGGCGCGCCGCAGATCGGCACGATGGTCATCGGGACGGTCAAGGGAGACATTCATGATATCGGCAAGAACTTGGTGGCCATGATGATGGAAGGTGCCGGGTTCAAAGTTGTGAATCTTGGGATCAACAACGACGCCGACAAGTTTCTGGCCGCCGTGCGTGAGCACAATCCGATTATCGTAGGGATGAGCGCGCTTCTGACGACGACGATGCCTTACATGAGCGTCGTTATCCAGGCGCTGAAGGATGCCGGGTTGCGGAAAGATGTGATCGTGCTCGTCGGAGGCGCTCCGCTCAACGCTGCCTTCGCCGAGGAGATTGAGGCCGATGCCTATTGTCGCGATGCGGCCGTGGCGGTCGAGACCGCGAAGAAACTCGTGGTGATCAAGCGCGGCCAGGCCGAGGCGGGATGACCATGGACCCTCTACAAGAGCTACTCAGTCAATCCGAAGTGATCCTGGCTGACGGAGCCATGGGAACGATGCTCTTCAGTCTTGGCCTCGAACAAGGCGGCTCACCTGAGCTGTGGAACGTCGAGCAGCCCGATCGCGTCGCTTCGGTTCACCGCGGCTATCTCGAAGCCGGCGCGCAGATGATTCTGACCAACACATTCGGAGGCAATCGCTTCCGACTTGGAATGCACAACTTGCAGGACCGGGCGACGGAACTCAACCATGCCGGCGTTGTGTTGGCGCGTCGAGTTGTCGCCGAGGTCGGAAGTGGCGCCCTGATTGTCGGCGACATCGGACCTAGCGGAGAGTTGCTTGAGCCTTTCGGCAACCTGATCTACGCCGATGCTGTTTCCGGCTTTGCTGAACAGGCCCAGGCCCTGATCGGTGGCGGCGCCGATGTGATCTGGATCGAAACCATCTCGGCGCTGGAGGAGCTTCGGGCTGCCATCGAAGGCGTAAAGACCATCTCTACGCAGATCCCGGTTGTGGCCACGATGACCTTCGACACTCATGGCAGGACGATGATGGGCGTCGCGCCTGAAGAAGCCGTAAAGGCTCTCGAGGAACTCGAGGTCGTTGCCGTCGGCGGGAACTGCGGGAACGGGCCGGAAGAGATCCTTGATGTTATCAAAAAGATGCATGATGTTGCGCCGGAAGCCGTGCTTGTGGCCAAGTCGAATGCCGGCATTCCCAAGTGGGTGAATGGAAAGACCGTCTACGACGCCGGTCCGGACGAGATGGCCCGCTACGCCGTCCAGGCGGCCGAGGCCGGCGCCCGGATCATCGGTGCATGCTGCGGCAGCACGCCGGCTCACCTGACCAAGATGAAATCGGCGCTGGGTGAACGCCTGGCCCAGGTCAAGTAGTCTGCGAGGCTCATGACGCGTGGGTGAGGGAATAACGACCTTCGGTGGGCAGCCTGCGACGGCGATCATCGCCTGCGGTGCGTTGGCGCGCGAGGTTCTTGCCCTGAAGGAGAAACACAAATGGCGGGCGGATGTGTTAGGCGTCCCGGCACTCTTGCACAATCGCCCCGAACGGATCCCCCCGGCCGTTCAGAGACGCATCCGTGAGGCCCGAGCGGAGTACGAGCGCGTCGTCGTGGTCTTTGGCGACTGCGGCACGGGGGGCGTGCTGGATCAGATGCTTGAAGCGGAAGGCGTCGAGCGAGTGACCGGACCGCATTGTTACGAGATGTACGCCGGCGATCGTTTCGAGACATTGGTGCAAGAGGCGACGGGAACATTCTTCCTGACTGACTTTCTGGTGCGTTCCTTTGACCACCTTGTCATCCAGGGCCTGGGGCTTGATCGGCACCCCGAGCTTCTGAAGGACTACTTTGGAAACTACGTCCGTGCGGTCTACCTCGCACAGACAGATGACGCGCGGCTCAAAGAGAAAGCGCAATGGGCGGCCGACCAGATCCATCTTCCGCTTGAAGTCCGCCAAGTTGGGCTTGGGGCGCTCGAGTCGCGGCTTCAGGAGCTTATGCGATGAGTACACGGGTGCAAGTTGTCTACTGGCGCGACATCCCGGCCCAGGTCAAGGCTCGCTCGGGGGAGGCCAAGGCCTCACGACCGCTGAGCGATCGGTTTCAGCAGGCGATCGACCAAGCTGCCATGATCTCCGGAATGGCCGGGACGGATGATTACCTCGGCGCCTGGCGCACCTCCGACTGGGAGGAGAGTAACGCTTCCGCCGACGAAGCAACTCAAGCGGTCTGTGCCGTTTTGGAGCGCGAATACCCCGAGACGCGTCTGCGACAGTTGGCTGTTGGCGGAGGCCTCGAGGGCTGATCGCGCAGGAGGTCAAGGCAAGGCGGGTGTCTGTACTACAGGTTCGTCCGCATCTGCTCGAGCTGGCATACGATGCGACGCGCCATGCGTTGGCACCCCTGCGGCATTGGCTTACACCAGGTGGACGTGTCGAGCACCTTTTCGTGTTCGGAGAGCGCATCACCAGGGGGCCGATATTCGATTGCAGGATGTGCGGACAGTGTGTGTTGCATCAGACCGGGATGACCTGCCCGATGACATGTCCCAAGGAGATGCGCAACGGCCCCTGCGGCGGTGTGCGGGCGGATGGCAGGTGTGAGGTCTTGCCGGAAATGGACTGCGTGTGGATGCAGGCCTGGGAGCGTTCGAAGCGGATGCCGGTCAACGGACGCGAGATTCTCCACATCCTTCCCCCGGTCGATCGGCGACTGAAGGACAGCTCGGCCTGGATCAACGAAGTCCGCAGACCGGGCCAGGGCACACCGACGGGGTGGGATGAATGAATTCCGGTTCACGGCTGGAACGCGTGCTGCGCTCCGGGCGCTTCGCCGTAACCGCCGAGCTCAACCCACCCGACAGCGCTGATCCGCAGGCGGTCTACGACCGCGCTCTGGTCCTTGCCTCCGTTTGCGATGCGATCAATGCAACCGACGCCTCCGGCGCCAACGTCCACATGTCGAGCGTCGGCATGTGTGCCCTGTTGACGCGCGCCGGGTATGAACCGGTGATGCAGGTCTCCTGCCGCGATAAGAACCGGATCGCTATTCAGGGGGACCTTCTGGGGGCGGCGGCCATGGGGGTGCGCAACCTGCTGTGCCTCACCGGGGATGGGGTGCAGGCGGGAGATCAGCCCGAGTCAAAGTCGGTCTTCGACCTGGACTCGATCAGCTTGCTGCGCACAGCGCGGATCTTGCGTGACCAGGGTAGATTTCTCAGCGGACGGAGCCTCGAAGCCCCACCAAGATTCTTTCTCGGCGCCGCGGCGAATCCCTTTGTGCCGCCGTTCGATTTTCGACCGCTCAGGCTGGCCAAAAAAGCTGAGGCCGGCGCGGAATTCGTGCAGACTCAGTTTTGTTTTGACCTGGGGCTGATGCGCCGCTACATGACCGCCGTGCGCGACCTCGGTCTGGATAAACAGGTCTTCATCCTGGCCGGAGTTGGTCCACTGCGCTCGGCCAAGACGGCCGAATGGCTTCGCTCGCGCGTCCCGGGCGTCGTGATCCCCGACGAAGTGATCCAGAGGTTACGCTCGGTCCCGGCCGACCGACAGCGGGAAGAAGGCAAACGGCTTTGCGTGGAGATCATCCAGGAACTCCGGGAAATTGAAGGGGTGAGCGGCGTGCACGTGATGGCCTACCGGCAGGAAGAGCTTGTGGCCGAGATCATCGAAGAGTCCGGACTGCTGCCTCGGCGACAATCCGGGCGGAATGCTCATGTCGTTGAAAGAGAGGATGCTTCAAGCTGATGGAAACCGTGATTACTTCACCTTCACGCGAAGTTCGGATCGGACCGGGACTGCCGTTTGTCATCATTGGCGAGAGGATCAACCCGACCGGCCGCTCGAGACTGGGGGTCGAGATGGCCGCCGGGGACTTCACCCGGGTTCGAGAAGACGCACTGGCTCAGGCCTCCGCCGGCGCCCACATCCTGGATGTCAACGCTGGCATTCCGCTCGCCGATGAGCCGGGCATTCTCGCCGAAGCGATACGCATCGTGCAGCGCGTCGTCGAAGTCCCGCTGAGTATCGACTCATCTGTCGTTGCCGCGCTGGAATCCGGGCTGAAAGCCTACCAAGGAAAGCCGCTCGTGAACTCGGTGACGGGCGAGGATGAGCGTCTGGAAGCCGTGCTCCCCATGATCAAGGAATACGGAGCGGCGGTCATCGGGGTGGCCAACGATGAAACGGGGATATCCGAGGATCCGGCGGTGAGATTCGCCGTGGCGAAGAAGATCGTCGAGCGAGCCGAATCGTACGGCATCCCGCGGCAGGATGTGCTGATCGACCCGCTGGCCATGCCGGTGGGGGCAGTCGCCAACGCCGGCATGTCGCTTTTTGAGGTTGTTCGACGAGTCCGCAAGGAGCTCGGAGTGAACACGATATGCGGCGCGTCGAATATCTCCTTCGGTCTCCCGGACCGATTGCGCCTGAATGCTGCGTTTTTGACAATGGCGATGGCGGCCGGGCTGACAGCGGCCATCACCAACCCGCTTGAGGAAGAGATCCGCCTGGCAATCATGGCGGGCAATGTCATGCGCGCCCAGGATGAAAACTGCCAGGCCTGGCTGCAGGCGCATCGAGGAGCCTCGGAAGCCGGATCAGAGCGTGCAGCTCGGCGTGCCCGTCGACGCGAGTTGAGGTCCGGAACCGAGACAGCCTAGCCGGAAACCGATCGGATCGATTTGGTGATATTGAAGTACTGACTGAAGCTATGCTCTCAGCTTTGTGCCCTCGGGATCGTAGAGCACGTCAGGTGTCACCACGGCGGGGATCGTCTGACCAAAGACCTCTACATGCAGTGGCGTGCCGGGCTCGGTCAGCGCGATGGGCAGGTAGGTGTAGGCGATGTTCTTCTCAAGCGTGTGGCCGTAGCCGGCGCTTCGCAACCTGCTGACGACAGCTCCTTCTGACCATACCGCTTCGCCACCGTAGATACACAAATAGTCTTCATCACCGACGGTAATCGTGCAAAGTCTGTGGTCGATCCCGCGCTCCTTGATCTCGAGCAGCGCCTGACGGCCGATGAAGTCGCCCTTCCCCAGACGGACGGCGAAGCCCAGTCCAGCGGCGTACGGGTTCTCAACCGTTGTGACGTCCATGCTGTAGTAGCGGTAGCCCTTCTCCAACCTCAGCGAGTCCAGCGCCTTGTAGCCTCCGGTGTCAATGTCTACCGGCTTGCCGGCTTGGACCAGTGCATCCCAAACCTGGACGGCGCTCTGGCTTGACATGTAGAGCTCCCAACCCAGCTCGCCCACGTACGTCACACGCTGGGCCAAGACGGGGATGCCCCTGACGTCGATCTCCCGCGCCGACATGTATGGAACAGCCTGGTTGGAAACATCACTCTCGGTGATCGCCCGCAGCACATCGCGCGCTCGCGGGCCCCAAAGGCCAAGACATGCAAGTTCCTCAGTCGTGTCGCGCACCTCAACCGGGCCATCTTCGGGCTGAATGTGCATCTTGATCCAGCCGATGTCATTCCCGATGAAACCGGAGCCGGTGATGACCCTGAAGCGGTCTTCAGACAGGCGGGTGATGGTCAGATCGGCTTCGACGCCGCCCCGGGTGTTGAGGAATTGCGTGTAAATGACCTTTCCGACCTTGGTGTCGACGTTATTGTCTGCAAGTCGTTGAAGTAGTTTCACGGAACCGGGGCCGCTGACGTCGATCTTGCCGAACGATGACATGTCGAACAGGGCGGCACGCTCTCGAACGGCCCGATGCTCCTCGGAGACTCGCTCGAAGTACGGCGGACGATTCCACCCCCACTGCCGCTGATCGGCGCCTGCCCGCCGCCAGGGTTTGCCCGGATTGAAGAAGTTGACTCGCTCCCAACCGTTCTTCTCACCGAAAACCGCGCCCCGGTCCTGGAGGCGGTAATGGACCGGACTCACCTTGTGTGGCCGCGCCCATTCGTTTTCATCATTCGGATAGCGCAGCAGGTAATAATACTTGACCCCCTCGCGAGTCCGTTCGGCGGCGTAGGATGGGTCGCGGTAGTCCCTTCCGAAGCGCCAGGCATGAAACGAGAACACGTCCAGAGGAGGCTCGCCCTCGACGATCCACTCTGCCAGGACCTTGCCCATCCCGCCGGCGCCGCCGAAACCGTTCAGTGAGAGACCTGCAGCCATCCATAGGCCGCGGACCTCCGGCGATGGTCCCAGAAGCGGTCGCGAATCGGGGGTGTAGGCGCCGGGGTGGCACACCAGGCTGACGATCTCGGCCCTCTCGACGAAGGGAAGCCGGCGGATCAAGCCTTCCATCAAGGGCTCGAAGCGATCGAAGTCCCCGGGTAGAGCCTTGCCGCCATGGTCCCACGGGGTGCCGTCGATCCAGCGCGCGTGTGGGTCGAGTTCGTAGCCGCCGACGACCAGCCCGCCGGCTTCTTCTCGTAAGTAGACCAGGTTGTCGGGGTCGCGAACGCACGGCGTCTCGTGGGGTAGGACGTTGTCGGTCACGGCTTTCAAGGCGATGTGCTGGTGGTCGACCGGGGTGGTTGGGATGGCTACGCCGGCCATGGCCGCCACTTGAGGGCCCCAAATGCCGGCGGCGTTCACCACGATCTCCGCCCGCACATCACCCTGCACAGTTCGGACTTTGGAGACCTCGCCTCTGGCGGAGAGTTCGATCCCGGTCACCCGGGCGTCAGTCTGTATCGCGACGCCAAGTTCCTTGGCGCGAGCTGCCAGGCCTGTGGTGGCGCTGTATGGGTCGAGATGACCATCACGCGGAAGATAGACCGCCCCGTAAAGACTCTTATCGGTCATGCCTGGGAAGAGTTCAACCGCCTCGCTGGCCGAGATGATCTCGACCTCCAGCCCGATGGCCTTGGCCTGGCTCACATTTCGTTGGAGTTCCTTCAACTGCGCCTCGCTCGAAGCCAGGCGCAGACTTCCGACATGTTCGAAGAGACCCAGTTCGCTGAAGAGATCGATGCTGTATTTGCGGATCTCCATCAGGGTCGGCGAGGTATGGAACTGCGTCACCAACCCGGCGGCGAAGGCTGATTCGCCACTGGCGAGTTCGCCCTTTTCGAGCAACAGGACATCCGTCCAGCCGAGCTTGGCCAGATGGTAGGCTACGCTGGCCCCCATGATGCCGCCACCGATGATGACAACTGTTGCCTGGTCTTTCATGCTGTCCTCCGCCTCCCGAGCCCTATCTGGTTGACTGCGGGAGGCGCTCCCGACGGGGAGGCGCGGACTTGCTAGCGTGTTTTGTGAGCACGCGCAAGCACGGTTTCCTAGTCTGGATCGGCGTCCGGAGCTGAACCCCCGTTGTCCAGGCAGGCGGCGATGACGTCAACCCCGCGAGTCTTGAGCTCCCCCCGGCCTTCCGGATCTAACCATTCGTCCACGATCAGACCATCCACCTCCTCCAGCGTGGCGAGTTGGAAATTGGAAACAACACCCCACTTGGTGTAATCGGCCACAACATACACCGGACCCTGGGTCTGCTCGATCATCACGTGGCCGATTTCAGCTTCAGTGCTGGCGGGGGTGGTGCAGTTGTATTTCAGGCTAATCCCGTCGACCCCGATGAACGTCTTATTGGCATGCATTCCGTGCAGCATCTCGGTGGCGAAATGCCCGACGGTCGAGTACGAGCGCGGGCGGAATGCACCGCCCAGCAAGATGACCTCAAACTCGGCATCACGTGCCTCTAAGGCGGCGGTGACATTGTTGGTGACGACAGTGAGATTGGATAGGTCAGAGCGGGACTTGAGGTGGAGCAGGACCTCGGTCGTGGTGGTCCCGCTGTTGAGGAAGATCGTATC